>NZ_JBPYCT010000006.1:0-224363 GCF_051846875.1 Flavobacterium sp. ARAG 55.4
GAAAGAAAAGCTAATGGTTTGTACAGTATTGATAAAAATGCAAAAATCAGACCTCTGGCTTTTGGAATAACATTAGGATGGAATTTTAAATAATTTAAAGTATGCTATACCAAAGAAAGGTCTTGAGAAATCAAGGCCTTTTTAATTTATAAATTTCAGATATATCTGCTGGTAATCTGTATAATGTTCAAAATGATTTTGATAGCTTAATCTAGTATTCTCCAGCAAAAGTTATTAAATGAACTATGAAGTAGTTTAGTTAGATCATCCTAAATAGATCGATAAGTTTTTGTTCATTACTAAATTTGATGACCTAATTAAAAATTATTTCTTGAGTATCAGGTAATTCATGGCCGGATCATTTAAGAGTCTTTCCATTTCTGAGTGAATAATATCCTGAATATCTTGCTTTACGTGAAGATAATTACGCTGAACCATGTTGTTGTCAATGTTACGAACTACGGGTATATCTTTATAATTATTCTGCTCAGTTTTGAGTGCTTCATGGTCATTAATAATTTCAGAATGGAATGTTTTGAGTTCAATTTTACAGTCGGGATCATCAGCCACCATACCTACAAATGCACCCGAACTTAAGGAAGAAATTTTGGAAGGAGGAATGGCTGATTCCAATTGTTTAGAACGGCTAATCGAGGTATCACTACTGTTGATGGAAAGGCTTTCTCTGTCCTGCATAATTTTACCAAATCTTTCGGATAATTGTTTAGCGGTATCACCGGTTACTTGTCCACTGATGATATTTCCGGTAATATTCATAATCACATCTGCCTGTTCACGACCGTAATCTTTGCGTAGCTGACTGAAGTCCTGAATTCCCAAACAGGTCGCCACTTTATTACTTCTGGCCGTAGCAATTAAACTATCCATGTTATTCAGATAAATAGTTGGAAATTCATCAAAAATCAGACTGCTTTTTTGTTTGCCTTTTTGGTTTACCTGTTTTATCAAACGGCTAACATATAGTGATAAGACGGCCCCGTAAATCTGTATTTTTTGAGGATTGTTTCCCATGCAGACAATCTTAGGTTCTTCGGGATTATTGATGTCTAAATTAAAATCATTACCAGATAAGACATAATAGAGTTGGGGAGAAGAAAGTCTTGCCATTGCGATTTTGGCAGACGCAATTTGTCCTTCCAACTGTTCCATCACATCGTTAAGATAAGCATTGACAAAAGGGTTAATTAATACTTCAATTTCCTTTTCTGTTCTAAGTAGGGTAAAGAGCTGATCATAATCGGTCTGCATTAGCTCTATAACATGGGGAAGTGTACAGAACTGACCGTCTTTGTATTTTCTTAAATACCAAATGATTGCCGTTAGGAAATTGATTGGGGATTCCACAAAGAAGTCTCCCTGTTTTTTAATCCATTCCCGGTTGAGTCCCAGTAGAATAGTCCGGGCGGATTCTGCGGCATCTGTGATATCTGTCATTGCAGAAGGCTCTAAGGGATTACAGCGATGCGTGCGACTGAGATCATCAAAATTAATAACATAGAACTGAGGAACTACCGGATAAAGGTGTTTGTAGTTCAGCCATGTATTGTAAGCTACTTTAGAAAGGTCATCGAATTTGAAATCATAAATAAACATTGTAAAGCTTTTTCGAATATGCTGTGTAATCACATGCCGAATGACAAAATAGGATTTCCCGGAACCGGGAGTTCCTAATACCATTAATGCACGAAAAGGATTAATGATATTGATCCAGCTCTTTCGAACTTTATCTTTCAGGTAATATCTGGCGGGAAGATTGATTGAATATTCATTTTCCAGTAGTCGTTCTTCCTGTGGAAAGGTTTCATTTTCCTTATTGAAAATATCTTTGTGATTCAATTTGCTTTTGATAATTCTGGATAGCAAAGTTCCACCCGAAAGAATCAAAAGATATCCAATCGAAGTCGTTGCTATGTAAATCAATGCAACCTGTGTGATTTCCATTTTTAAGTAAAAAAATAAGGAGCTGATACCGTAAAGTATTATACCTGTTATGATATAAACAAAGGCTGATTTATAGTTCAGCTTTTCGTCTTTTCTCCCTTTAGCTCCCATTAAAGAAATCATTAAAAATCCAAGCACAAAGAGTTTGGATTTTTGAAAATTGCCGAACATTCCAGTTTTGAGAATGTTTTTCAAAATGGTATCACCAAGCTCGCTCACAAGATGCCATTCTCTAAATGCGGCATAGCAATAATAGTAAAAATGGATTCCCAGTATTATGATGCTGATGAATCGTGTCATATCCAATATTTTCCTCAAAGCCTGTTCGTTTTCTCCATTTTGCATAGCCATGATTTCCAGTTTTATTAATTATCAGATTGTCCTCTTCTTTTTTTCTTTTTTCGTTTTCCTTTCAGTTGTTTCGGAATATAAGCTGTAGACTGTTCTGATTGGGTTAGAATTTCGGTCATTTTTTCAAATAGCTTCTCGTAATTACCAGATAAAACAGGATCAAATGAAGTTTTTTTATTTTCTTGATTCGTTTTCGGAGATTCAGATTTTTGTAATTTATCTCTCAAGGAGTCTGAAATTTTTTGTTTGCCAGCAGTACTTAATTCGCAACGCTCTTGTATCTCCTTAGCGCTATATTGCTTACCAAGAGTACTTCCGTTAAAAACACATTGAGTACTATGGTCTACATAAGTAATCCCGTAAATTAAGCCTTCGGTGTTTTTTCTTAAAACGATATGAATTCCATCCTTTTTCAATACTTTTATCAAGTCAGGAAGTGATGTTCCTTTTCCTGTAAAAGCCAAATCAATAGCATTTTTAATTCGGTTTCTATCGGATAATTTATTCGTTTTATTAGCAACAAATCTTTCTTCTAAAAACTTTAAGGTTGGTTTGTTGTAGAAGTCACTCGCCTTTATGGGAATACCAATCGGTTTTCCCTCTCGATCGAGTATGCGATAAACTAATCCTTTTTTTTGGAATATCCTCGAATTTCCACTTCCCCGGTCAGCATACACATTGTATTGTTGTAATACTGCATTTAGTTCGGGAAGACTCGAATACCGATATGAATTCAGCACCCCTGTCAAAACGTTCGCTATTGCTTTTTTAGTTTCTGTTTTCCCATACTCAATCTTTCCCATGCTGATGGGCTGAAGTTTCTGATTTTGTTTTTTCTCACGTCCTTCAGCGGCTGTAAGACCGAAAGATTTTTCAATTGTTTTTCTGGCCGTTTCGGACTGATTTCGTCCAATATTTTGGGTGTCAATTCTGCTGCCGTCTTCTCTTATTTTAATTGAAATAATATGGATATGCGGATGGCCTGCATCATGATGCTGATACACCAGATAAGGCTGCTTCCCAAAACCAATTTGTTCCATATATGTATTAGCAATATTCATTAATTTTTCCTTAGTCAAATTAGATTCAGAAGGATCAAAATTCAATGAAATGTGAACACTGTTTCGTTTTACATTTTCATTTAAAGAGGCTTGTTTCAGCAGTCTGTTTAGTTTCATTGTTGTACTCAATTGGTCAGCATCAGCAGGATAATTTCCTTCGCCAATACAAGCTGCTACTTCTTGCTTTACCTTATTCTCATTGTAATTAAAAATGTTATGAATAGAGTTCCCGGTCTTAATTATTGCAACCATTTTTCAGAAATTTTTTGAATGTGTTTTTTGATTTCTTCTACCTTATTGAAAAGGATTTTATTTTGCAAATCATAGTTGATAATCCAGTCTTTGAATTCAGGAATTTGCTGAAGTGTATGGAGTTTTTTTACAGCCTGATTGAAGTTGCTGCCTATTGCATTCAATTCTGTCTTAAGCTGTATAGTTTCTATCATGAAATCATCCAGAGAAGCGTCTCGGTAAGTGGTTACAATCGGTTTCTGAAAAAGTCTTTTACGTACATAATCACTTAGCTTTCTACAAGTTGAAGCTTTCCATTCTTTTTCTAATTTGCCATATTCACTGGTTAGTAGTCGTAAACCAATAATGCGGGTTCTGTTTGATTTTTTTGCTTTCATCATCTATCTTTTTCGTGTTTTCAAACTTTTATTCATTTCAGAGCCACTGCCAACGAGTTCCGAGTAAAAAGGCAGCAAGATCTCGTTTGTTTAACAAACGGACATCTTGCCGATTGCAGGAACGTGGCAATCTTTTAGCTGATTCTAATGATTTACAAATTACTGTAAGTTTTAATATTCCAGCTTTTTATAACATTAATCTGTGATCTTCAGGAAATGACTTTGTGAGATCTTATTTTAAGTCCAAAGATCTTCCTTCTGTTTTTCCAAAATTCATAGTCCAGTCATTCAAGTCTTTGTAGTTTTTATAAAGCTGGCTTTTATCACAATATTTAGTACTCAGAGAAAGTGCACGGATTGTATAATTTTGTCCCGTTTCATCTCTATCAAAATAAAGTCGGATTGATTCCTGATTTTCCATGAAAGGACGTGCTCTTTCAAAAAAAGTAATGGAGTTTAGAATGACAAAGTCCTGACTTTTTTCAGGAAGGTTTTTGGTCATGGCTTTGAAGGAAAGAAAGTCCATGAATCCCTCAAATGCACTCACCTCAATATTGCCATTGGAGAAGGTGGTAATTCCTTTGGGTGAACTGCTTGTTTTGAAATAAGGATTACGAATTTCAAAGCCTCCTAAATCATTTTTAAAACCGATTCCAAAGTGATTTTTTTTCGCCAAAGTGTAACGAACTTCTACACAATACTGTTGTGCAATTTCAATTGGAATGCTGCGGTGTTGTAGGTAACTTAAAAGGCTAGGGGAGCTAAGGGATATTTCTTTATGAATTATAATTTTATTCTCTTTTATAGTATTGTAATCTGTCTGCTGAATTTTTGGCTGTTGAAAAGAAAAATTACCACTTAAATTTTGTAGTAATTCACCAATGCTACAATTGAAATAAAGTACTCCAAAATCAATCAGATTGCCACCTTTCCCAAGACCGTGATCGTACCAGCGATTTAATCTCCGATTGATTTTAAAAGAAGCTTTTTTTTCATTTCGTAATGGAGAGCGGTACCAGTAATCATTATTTCTTATTTTAGAAGGTTCATAGCCCAGATTTGATAGGTAATTTATAAGATCTGTTTCTTTGGCTTCATTTATTGTTAACTTACTATTTATGAAATTCATAACATACATTTTATCAAGTTCATTATTCCGTTTGCTAATACTAAATTAAAGAAGCTTTGCGCCTTGACCAATCCTCATCATATTTTGATTAGGATGAATTCATCTAGCCTATTTATTTTTGTAATGTAAAAGAGTATTAATTTAAAGCTGTGAATTATGATTACAACAAATGATGTAGCCAAGGTGTATGATACGGTGTTGAGTATTCCGGGTATGAGTGAGCTGGTGAAGATTGATTTAAAAATTTCACGTAAAGAAGTATTGTTATTGTCCCATGTGATTAGCCTGGGAATCAATCAAAAAGAAACCCCTTCGGATCTTTTAAAAAGTATAGCTCCAGAGGAGTTACTGGGCATGCAAAATATTGCTCAGGATTGCTTGGAAAAAGCGGGACTGGTCGCCTTAAATGAAAAACTCACCAGCCTGAGTGAAGACTGTAAATAGTCTCAAAAAAACAAAGGAAAAATAATCCCTTAAAAAACATAGTGTTTATTTCCTGTCAGCAATAGGGAGTAAACACTTTTTTTAGTTCAGCCTCCCTCATAATTTGGCAGGATTTTTAAAACTATTTGCTGGTTTTGAGTACGTTATATAGTTTGATTCCATGCTACTTTTGAAAAAGTACTGAACGAAAAATTCTTAAAACGGATTAAAATGAAAATTGGAGTTAAAAACAGAACCCGCATTATAACAATAATTGTCCTATTGTACATTCTGCTTTTTAGCTACGCAGCCATTAGTAAAATTCTTGATTTTGAAAATTTTCAGGTGCAGTTGGGACAATCTCCCTTATTGAGTGCCTTTGCTTTTGAGATTTCCTATCTCGTCCCTTTCGCAGAGATAGTTATAGTGTTGATTTTGCTTAAGACTAGCTGGCGTTATTTAGGTCTTTTAGGTTCCTTAATCCTAATGACTTTGTTTAGCAGTTATATTTTTATAGTGCTGCACTATACTTCATTTGTCCCCTGTTCCTGCGGTGGTATACTGGAAAAGATGAGTTGGAACAGCCATCTCCTGTTCAATCTTTTTTTTGTATTATTAGCTATTGTCTCCATTGTATTTTATCACAGTCTTAATCCCACTGCGACTACTCGGTTGCTGCAAAAAAGGACTGTCAGCATTATTGTGATAAGCCTTGTTAGTAGTGTCACTTTTATGATTGCGTTGTTCCTGTATTCTGAAGCCATCATGCAGTATCATAATCCCTTTATAAGACGCTATCCCCAACATCCTGTAAGCTTCCAATCCAGTATAGATTTAAAATACAATTCCTATTATTTTGCAGGTTTTGCTAAGGACAGGATTTATTTAGGCAATTATAGTAATCCTTTGCAGCTATTGAGTGTAGATCCACTATTGAAAAACAGAAAGTCCATCAGTATTTCCAATGCTCCGAAAAAGCTTCTTTTTAAAAGTGTCAAAATACTGTTGCAACCTCCGTATTTTTATTTGGTCGATGGTGTAGTGGGGCGGATGTACAAAGGAAATATGTCCAATTGGGTTATTACAACTGAACTTCGTGACAGTCCCTATTTTACCAAAGCAGTTTCGATGGCTAATGGTGCTTTTGTGATACGATCCAATATTGGGCAGGATGGCGCGCATACTTTAGGGATTTTCGAAACCAGTCAAAGAGCAAACCTACGCTACGACCAGACCCTTTTGCAACAGCAAATAGATGGTGTTTTTGATACTGATGGGACGCTTTTATATAATGCCTCCTGGAACAGATGGGTATATCTTTATTACTACCGCAATGCATTTCTGGTAGGAAAAGATAATTTGGAATTGGATTATCGCGGACACACCATTGATACTACAACTCAGGCAAAAATAAAAATAGCCTACCTTAAAGATCAGCAGCAGCGAAAAATGGCTGCACCACCATTAATTGTCAATGCACATGCCGCTTTAGAACAGCATTTGCTGTTTGTACACTCTCTGGTAAAAGGGCAATTGGAAAACGATAAACTATGGCAAGAGGCCTCTATTATAGACCTTTATAATTTAGAAAACAAAAGTTACCGTTTTAGCTTTGCTCTTTACCGGCTACCGGGAAAAAAACTGACTGCTTTTTTTATTGCCAACGAGCATCTTTATGCTTTGTTTGGGACACATTTAGCAGTTTATAACTGGAATACTCTGCTCAAAAAAGAATTGAAAAAAGGAACCAAATACAAAGAGTAGTCCTTAAAAATATACTTGGCCAGTATCAGGAATAAGATCGAACACCTGTAGAAAAAAGTAGATCGATGTTTCATTTAAATACCTATGATATGAAAACGCAGATTTTAAAAAAAATGATGCCGCTTACAGTGGCCATTTTAGGAATTAGTGGGGCTTTTGCCACTACCGCGATGCAAAGCGCTGCAGCAAGCAGTACTGCCCAAAGAACAGGATATCTCCTGAACAATCAGGGGAACTGTGATGTTGAAGTGAACTGTAGTGACACCCCTTCAGACTTTGTTTGTCGCGCTGGTATTACTTCAGGTCCGCAGGCCTTTGGTAAAGATTCCTCAGACAACTGTACCGAAATTTTGTACCGCCCTTGAGAACTCCCGTTAGTGAGTTTTGAAAATGACAATGCAGTTCCAAATTGGAACTGCATTGTTACGTTATAGTTACTGCAATATCTAAGTCTTTGATTCCTTCCATGTTTATTTGGTCTTGCTGCTACAGAAAAGTGCATTTGTCTATTTGGGAAAATAAACTAAGAAACCTTTAATAATTATTTAAGAGTTTTCATAGCGGTACTAAAATCGAATTGTATCTGTAAATTGTAACATTTTAAACAGAATATAACTTGTATGTTTCGAAACCCTTATCGTCCACCAATAAACTCCTTAAGCAATTAGGGAGTTTTTTTTATGCTTTTCAGGAAAGTGTATGTAGTGAAATTCCAAATGTACTGCCAAGTCCCAGTTCACTTTCAACGTAGATTGACCCATTTTGCGCATCAATAAATTCTTTACTTATCGCAAGTCCTAAGCCAGTTCCGGATTTACTGCTTCCTGGAATTTGAAAGTACTTATCAAAAATTTTATTTTTATAACGAGCATCAATTCCTTGACCAAAATCAGTCACACTAAAAGAAACCTGATCATTTTCTGAAATTACTTTTACAATAATAGTACTATTTTCAGAGGAATAAGTGATGGCATTGGTTAAAAAATTAATTAAAACCCAAGATGTTTTTTCTTTATCTGCTCTAACATTTGGCAAATTGTCGGGAGTTTCTGTAACTAATTGAATGTTTTTTTGTTCAGCTTTTACTTTAACAGCATCAATAGCATAATTTACAATTTCATTGGGATCACTTTTTTCAATATTCAATTGAATATTTCCTGTTTCTAGTTGTGCCAAATTGAGTAATTCGGCTGTAATTTTCAATAACCGTTGGCTATCGTCTTTAATGCTTTCTACCAATTGTTTTTGTTCTTCATTTATGGTTCCCGTTGATGTATTTTCTAATAATTGTAAACTTAATTTTATAGAGGCAATAGGTGTTTTTAATTCATGTGAAACGGTGGCTATAAAATTAGTTTTGGCAAAATCCAATTCTTTAAAAATGGTAATATTTCTTAAAATAATAACATCTCCCACATTGATTTCTTTTTCTTCGCCAGTAGGAGTAATAGTGATGCTAATAGTTTCTTTATCAAAATAACTTTCTTTTCCATTGGCAAAAATCTTTAAAGGTTGTTTTTTTTGTGAATTATTAGTTGGTTCTTTCAAAATTAAAGACCGTATCAAATCATTCGACAGGGCTAGGGTAGCAGCTGATTTTCCAATAATATCTTCTGATTTTAATCCTATTATTTTTAAAGCTTCATCATTCGCAAATAAAACAATAGCTTCATTATCTAATCCGATAATTGGATCGTGCATATTATTGATTAGTGTTTCCAATCGCTTTTTTTCGAAAAATAATTTGTACAAATTACTACTGTTGTATTCTTCTAGTTTTTGAGCCATAGTATTAAATGATTTTGCTAAATCACCAAATTCATTATGATTGGTAAAATGAACCCGTTCAGAATAATTTTTATTCGCAATTTCCTGAATACTTACCGTTAACTCTTTGATAGGACTGGCAATGTTATTGGGCAGATTGATCAATAGGTTAAAAGCAATTAAAAAACACAAACTTCCCACAATTGCAATCGAAAAATTAGCAGTTTCAGCAGATTCTTTAGCAATATCACTTTTAATTTTTATCGCATTCATATTGAGTTTCATAATCTCAAAAATATCTTGTCGAATTTGCGATTTGAGACTTTCATCTTTTGGATTTTGTTTCAAAAGATTAAAGTTGTTCAGCAAGTTTTGAGACGCTATTTTTTCTCCTGCTTCCGTAATGTTAATGAGTTGTTTTTTGAGATTCCTGTCAAAAAGATGAATGGCTTTAGGTTCATCTTTAGTAATTTCATCCAAAGAAGAAAGCATGTTTCGGGAATACTCCAATGTTATATAATTAGCTTTCAGAATATTTTGAGTGTCTTTTTTAATCGAAAAAATATAAAAAGCACTTACCAAAACAAGGATGATAATCAAGGTAAATAACAACCCAACACCGAGGTTTAATTTGGTTTTAATTTTCATATCAAGACAGAATTACAAGATCAACATTTGATTTCGATAGATTATTTAATAATCTTCTAAAAATAGTTGTAGACAAAATTACTTCAAATAAATTGAAATGCGGCTTGCCAATACAAACCGTTGTGATGTCTTTTTGCTCCACGATTTTCAGCATGGCTTCGGTAATATTCGAACTTTCGATTTTGATTACTTCAGCACCAAGTTGTGTGGCCAATTTGAAATTGTTAATCAAATGACGCTGTTTGTCCAACGCAATCTTGTTGGGACTTTCCTTTGGCATTTCGACATATAGAACATACCAACTACCGTTGTAATAACTTGCCAATCGGGCTGATTTTCTGATTACGATTTTAGCGGTTTTGTCATTGCTACTGATACAAGCCAGTAATTTTTCATGCTTTAAAGCCAAATTTTTAGGAACTTCATTTTCCACTTTCCGAACCACCTGACTGGCTACTTCTTTCAAAGCCAATTCTCGTAATTGCAGGATTTGTTCGGTTTTAAAAAAATTGGCTAATGCAGTTTGGATTTTATCTTGCGTATAAATCTTTCCTTGTTTCAACCGCGAAATCAAATCCTCCGAAGTCAAATCGATATTCACAACTTCATCCGCCAATCGCAACACATTATCGGGAACGCGTTCTTGAACATCAACGCCAGTAATGCGTTTCACATCTTCATTTAAACTCTCAATATGCTGAATATTAACGGCGGAAATCACATTTATTCCAGCTTCCAAAATCTCCAAAACATCCTGCCAACGTTTTTCGTTTTTACTTCCTTCGATATTGGTATGAGCCAATTCATCTACAATCACGACTTCGGGACGTAAATTAATAATGGCTTGCACATCCATTTCTTCGAGTTGCTTTCCTTTGTAGAAAATACTTCGTCTGGGAATTACAGGCAAGCCATCAAGCAATTCATGGGTTTCTTTCCGAAAATGGGTTTCTATATAACCAATTTTAACATCGATTCCGTTCTTCAAAAGGGTATGCGCTTCTTGCAACATACGGAACGTTTTTCCCACACCGGCACTCATACCAATGTAGATTTTAAACTTTCCTTTTCGAGATTTCTGAATTAAATCAAGGAAATGCTGGGCGTTATTTTGTTTTTCCATAATCACTTTTGAAATAAACTAAACAATGAAGTTTGCCACAGATTAAAAAGATTTTCACAGATTTCAAAAATCCTTTTAATCTGTGGCAAAAAATTAAAACGAAATCGCCAACGAAGTCGTCAAAAAAGTATTGCTATTAGTTGGATTTCCATCTTTCAAAAACACATCATCTTTGCTGGATAAATTTCTAGCTTCAATTCTGAACATCACATTATCTGAAACTAAATAATCAAAATTTGTTGAAAAGCCGTAAGTTTTAAGCCCGTTTTTAGCTCTAGTTGCAATGATAACACCTTGATTATCTTGGTGATATTCGCCTCTAACCCCAATTTGAGTTTTAGCAGTTGGTTGGTGTTGCAAAATCAAAACGGGCGAATACCAAACATCATAATGACTACTTCCGTTTACTGTTTGTTGAGCACCAATATCAAATCCGGCAGTTAAATTGGTTTTTTCAGAAAACTGAAACTGACCATAAATATTATTAAAGTAACGCCATTTTCTGTCAGCATCAGGCTGTTCATTTCCTATAAAGGTACTCCAATTTAATGTAGTTTTACCACTTGGTTTATACGTAATTTGTGTTCCAAAAGAAGGAGTTTGATTGCCGTCAATCTTCTGAATACGTTGCCAACCATTCAAATATATCGCCGCCAAATACCATTTTTCGGATGGAGACGTATAGCCAATTTTTACTCCAGCTTCATAATAGGGTGAATTATCAGCCAAAATACTTCGGGTTAAAGTCTGGCAATCTTTCCCAATCGCACTTTCAAAACCAATGTGAGATGGCATAATTCCGGCATCAACCCACAAATTATGTTTTGATGAAATTTTCACACCAATATTGGCTTCAAAAACATTTTTCAGCAAATCCTGTTCGGCTACTAAGTTGTATTCGGCATACGTTCCGGTCATAATGGCCAAATTTCCACGAACATTATCTTTTGCATAGTTCACTTTTGCCAATCCCAAGTTTAAGTTTAATTCGTTGTGTTTGTTGTGACTATAAATAAACCCGGGACGAACATGATTGTCTGGATTTCCAAAATCATAACTGTAATAGGTTTCAATATAACCTGAAAACGTCAACGGACTTTTGGCTGTATCTATTTCTTGAGCGTTTATTGTTGCACATCCGATAGTTATAAGAGCTGTAAATACTATTTTTTTCATTTTATTTGTCATAGCGAGGTACGAAGCAATCGCATCCTAATTTTATTTTTTATTTGAAACTAATCCAGCATGCGAGGCTAGAAGCCGAACTGGCGAAGCAATCTGGGCTAGGCATTCCGTTTGTAAAGAATTATGTTTTAAATTCACAATCTTAATTCTTAATACTAAAATCTTAATACTTATTTTAATTTATCTAATTCAATATTCAATTGTAAAACATTAACTTTAGCAGGTCCAAACATTCCAAAAAGAGGGCGTTCTGTATTATTTTGAACAATTTCTAGTATTTTCCCCATTGACAAATTTCTACTGTTTGCAATTCGTTCAATTTGAACTTTGGCACCATTCACAGAAATGTTAGGATCTAGTCCACTTCCGGAAGCTGTAACCAATTCCGATGGAACTTCGCTACGCTTTACGGATGGATTTTTATGTAAAAAGGCACCAATGCGGGTTTGTACTTCTGCCAAATATTCAGGATTGTTTGGGCCTTTATTGCTTCCTCCAGAACCGGCAGCATTATAATCTACAGCAGATGGTCTGGACCAGAAATACTTGTTTTCTGTGAATTTTTGAGCCACATTAATATGCTGTTTTTTCCCGTTTACGGTAACAATTTCACCTTTTCCTTGATTGGGAGACAATTGTGCTATTCCGAGAATGCTCAACGTGTAAATTCCGGAGAAAAACACCGCACAAAACAATGTTAATCTAATTGCTGGTATTATATTTTCTTTCATGATTTCTATTTTTTTTTAATCTGAACTTGTTTCAGATTCTATTTTTCTAATTACTTTAACTACACAAACATCGACACTACCATATCAATCAATTTTATTCCAATAAACGGAACAATCATACCGCCAATTCCGTAGATTAATAAATTTCTACGCAACAAAGCCGATGCACCAATTGGTTTATAAGCAACACCTCGTAAAGCCAAAGGAATCAGAAACGGAATAATAATTGCATTAAAAATAACTGCCGATAAAATAGCACTTTCCGGACTGTGTAATCCCATAATATTCAAACCCTGCAATGCAGGAATCGCTGTGATAAAAAGTGCCGGAATGATAGCAAAATACTTAGCAACGTCATTTGCAATGGAGAAGGTCGTTAGCGTTCCTCTAGTCATTAAAAGTTGTTTCCCAATTTCTACAATCTCGATTAATTTAGTTGGATCATTGTCTAAATCCACCATATTTCCGGCTTCTTTTGCAGCTTGAGTTCCGCTGTTCATGGCTACACCAACATTGGCTTGTGCTAGGGCAGGAGCGTCATTTGTTCCGTCACCCATCATCGCTACCAATCTTCCTTCAGCTTGCTCTTTTTTGATGTAATTCATTTTATCTTCAGGTTTGGCTTCAGCGATAAAATCATCGACACCAGCTTTTTCTGCGATAAATTTTGCCGTAAGCGGATTGTCACCCGTAACCATAACCGTCTTGATTCCCATTTTGCGTAGGCGTTCAAAACGTTCTTTCATTCCAGTTTTGATGATGTCCTGCAATTCGATTACCCCTTGTACTTGGTTGTTTTTGATGACAACCAAAGGCGTTCCACCGTTAGATGAGATGTCAATTACTTTTTGTGCAATATCTTCAGGAAACGAATTTCCTGCTTGAAGTGCGATATTTTTCGCAGCATCTTGAGCACCTTTTCTAATGTTGGTGCCGTCTTTCAAAACCACACCAGAAGTTCTGGTTTCGGCAGTAAACTTGATTAAAGTTGCACCTTCGATTGATAATTTATTGGCAACCTCTTGTCCAGCAAGTTCAACAATACTTTTTCCTTCTGGCGTATCATCAGCAAGCGAACTCAACACAGCCGATTTGATAAAATCTTCCTGTGAAACGCCATTTGTTGGATAAAAAGAAGTCGCTTTTCGGTTTCCAATGGTGATGGTTCCCGTTTTATCCAAAAGCAAAACGTCAATGTCTCCGGAATTTTCCACGGCTTTTCCCGATTTTGTAATTACGTTGGCACGTAAAGCTCTGTCCATTCCGGCAATTCCGATAGCTGATAATAATCCGCCAATAGTGGTTGGAATCAAACATACGAAAAGCGAAATAAAAGCTGCAATCGTGATTGGTGCATTCGCATATTTTGCAAATGGAGCCAACGTTACGGTTACGATAATGAACACTAATGTAAACCCGGCTAATAAAATCGTTAAGGCGATTTCGTTTGGTGTTTTTTGACGGCTTGCACCTTCCACCAAGGCAATCATTTTATCCAAAAAACTTTCGCCTGGTTCTGACGTTACAATTACTTTTATTTTATCCGAAAGTACTTTTGTTCCTCCAGTTACCGATGATTTATCGCCACCAGCTTCACGAATTACCGGAGCACTTTCGCCAGTAATGGCACTTTCATCTATAGTTGCCAAACCTTCGATAATTTCTCCGTCGGCGGCAATGATATCACCAGCTTCGCAAACAAAAATGTCACCTTTTTTTAATTCGGCAGAAGAAATGGTCTGACCGTTTTCTAATCTTGCAGGCGTTTCTTCTCGGGTTTTTCGCAAGCTGTCAGCCTGAGATTTTCCTCTTGCTTCGGCAATGGCTTCGGCAAAATTTGCGAAAAGCAATGTTAGAAATAAAACTAGAAAAACGGTGAAATTGTAGATGAAACTTCCTTGTGAACCTTCTCCGGATAAAATCCAAAGACAGACAAAAAACATTATGGCTGTTCCAATTTCGACAGTAAACATTACCGGATTTTTGAACATTATCTTAGGGTTGAGCTTTACGAAAGATTGTTTGAAGGCTTCGCTGACCAACTCTTTTTGAAATAAATTATTTTGAGATGTACTCATAATAGTTGTAATTATTTAGCTGAAAAATATTCAGCGATTGGACCTAAAGTTAAAGCTGGGAAAAACGACAAAGCAGCTACAATAAAAATCACTGCAAAAACCATCAATCCGAAAGTAGAGGTATCTGTTTTTAAAGTTCCGTTGCTTTCAGGTATGTATTGCTTTTGAGCCAACATTCCAGCAATAGCAACGGGTCCAATGATTGGTAAATAACGTGCCAAAAGCATCACAATCCCGGTAGCAATATTCCAAAACGGAGTATTATCGCCCAAACCTTCAAATCCGCTACCATTATTGGCAGATGATGATGTGAATTCGTATAACATTTCACTGAAACCGTGATACCCAGGATTTGCCAACCAACCTGATAAAGCTTCTGGATCAGATGCATATAAATGACTTGCCAAAGCCGTTCCGACCAATATTAAAAATGGATGCAACAAGGCAATAATCATCGCAATTTTCATTTCTTTGGCTTCAATTTTCTTTCCTAGAAATTCAGGTGTTCTACCAACCATCAATCCACTGATGAAAACACCGAGAATTATGAAAATATAAAAGTTCAAAAATCCAACGCCAACGCCACCATAAAAACAGTTGATCATCATTCCGAGAAGTGTTGTCATTCCTGTAATTGGCATCATACTGTCGTGCATGGCATTTACAGACCCATTACTTGTAACTGTCGTATAAGTTGCCCAATTTGCGGAAGCAGCAGCACCAAAACGAACTTCTTTTCCTTCCATACTTCCCATATTTTGGGCAATTCCCATATGAGAAATAGCAGGATTTCCATTCATTTCGCTAATTACGGCAGGAATCAACAGCATCAGAAAACCTAAAGTCATCACACTATAGATTGTCCATGATAACTTTTTACGTTTCAGGATAAATCCAAGAGCAAAAACTAGTGCAATCGGAATCAAAAAGATGGAACCATTCTCCACTATATTGGTCAGGTAATTTGGGTTTTCCATTGGATTCGACGAATTGGGACCGTAAAATCCTCCGCCATTAGTTCCTAATTGTTTGATGGCGACAAAAGCTGCAACTGGTCCGCGACTTACATTTTGTTCATTGCCTTCAAGAGTGGTAATGGTATCTTTACCTTCAAATGTCATTGGAGTTCCATTCAGCACCAAAATAATGGCTACTATAAATGACAAAGGCAATAAAACTCTGGTACAAGATCTCACGAAAAAACTATAGAAATTCCCTAAAGTTTCCGATTTTTTTTCTTTCATTGCCATAAAAACTGTGGCACAAATTGCCATTCCGCAGCCTGAACTGATAAATTGCCAAAGCATCAACGTTAATTGTCCTAAATAGGACAATCCGCTTTCGCCGGAATAGTGTTGCAAATTGGTATTGGTTACAAAACTAACAGAAGTATTGAATGCCAAATCGCCACTCATGGACGGATTTCCATCTGGATTAAAAGGCAGCCAGGCCATATTGGTTAAGACCAACATCGAAATGATAAACCAAACCAGATTGATAGTTAAGAGAGCAAACAAATGCTGTTTCCAGTTCATTTCCTTGAATGGATCGATGCCACCAATCTTAAAGAATAGTTTATCGATTGGATTAAAAATTCTGTCCAACCAAGTGTTTTCATAATTGAATATTTTACCGATGTAACGACCTAGCGGAATGGCTAAAAGCACGACCAATCCGTATATAACGATAATTCCTAGTATTTCAGAGTTCATATTTAGAATTTTTCGGGTTTAATTAGTACATAACAGATGTATACAAAAACTGCTATGGCGATAATGAAAAGTGGTATCATAAATTAGATTTTTTCAAAGAATAGAATCATTTTAAAAAATAGAGCGAATAGAATCCATCCGCTTGCAGTAAGGATAAGTGCCGTCATACTCCAGAAGTGTTTATTTGTTTATGATATTCCGTCTTGAGTGAATTCGGAAAAAGATTAGAAATACTGCAATGGCGTAATTCCATAAAAGTGGAAACCGATAAAACATAGACATTAGAAATGGCATTTTTAGTTTCGGAGCTTCCGGTAGTAAATAATTTTTCGGCTAAAGCCAAACATTTTTTAGCTCTTACAATATTTCCCGAAATAATCGCTGATTTTGTTATTTCAGCAAAGCGTTCGGCTTGTTTGTAAATGTTGGTAACTTGATTTTTCATTGATATGAATTTTTATGTTCATTCGCCTAATGCCAAAAGCTGTTCCAATAAAATGAAAATTCGGTAAGTCCTTGTATTTGTTCTATTTGTAATTGATATGCCAAAAACGGAGCAAAAAAAAGCCTATCATTTTGATAGGCTTTTATTGTTTTGGAAGTTGAATTTAAAAATAACTAATGAATATTGTATTCATCTAATTTTCGATACAAAGTAGCAATCCCAATTTCGAGTAATCGGGCAGTTTCAGCTTTGTTTCCTTTCGTATAATTTAATACTTTTTGAATGTGGAGTTTTTCAATACTTTGCATTGAAAAAGCCGACATTGTTTTATTAGAATTATCCTGAATATGTTGCATTTCATAAGGTAAAACTTCTGGAGTAAGGATTTCATCAGCTAAAATAACGGAACGCTCGATGATATTTTTCAGTTCTCGAACATTTCCTGGCCAATGATAAGCTTCCAGTTTTTGGAGAAAATCGGCTGAAATTAGCAATTGTTTTTTATTGATTTTATCTGAAAACTGTTTGACAAAATAAGTAGTTAATGTTGCAATATCTTTTTTTCTATCTCGGAGTGCAGGAATTTTAATCTCAAAAATGTTTAGTCTGAAATACAAATCCAGACGAAAAGTATGATTGTCACTTTCTGTTTTTAAATCTCTGTTGGTGGCAGCAATCAATCTGAAATTAGACTTCTTAGGTGTGGTATCTCCCACCGGGATGTATTGGTTTGTTTCTAATACCCGTAATAGTTTAGCTTGTAAATCGATAGGCATTTCGCCGATTTCATCTAAAAATAAAGTACCCCCGTTAGCTTCTTCAATAAATCTTTTTTTGTCTTTCAAAGCTCCGGTAAAAGCTCCTTGTCTGTGCCCGAAGAGTTCACTTTCCATAATTTCCTTGCTAAAAGTACTGCAATTTAAGGCTACAAATGGTTTCCCAACACGGTTGCTGTTTTCGTGAATGGCTTGTGCAAAAACTTCTTTTCCTGTCCCTGTTTCTCCGGTCAACAATACTGTGGAATCGGTTTTTGCTACTTTTTTGGCTAAATCAACAGCTTGTTCCAATGCTTTAGATTTCCCTATAATGGAGTCAAAAGAATATTTATCGGAAATTCGTTGTTCCAACTTTTTTATTTTCTTTTGGAGTTCTGATTTTTCTATTGCTTTGTATAAAAGCGGAATAATTTTATCATTATCATCACCCTTTACTATGTAATCAAAAGCGCCGTTTTTCATCGCCTGAACCCCATCAGATATTTTGCCGTAAGCAGTGAGAAGAATAATTTCAACCAGTGGAAATGCCATTTTCATTTTTTGAAGAAAATCCACACCATTTCCATCTGGGAGTTTGACATCACACAGCACTACATCAATATCGTTTTGCTCTAATTTTTTGAAGCCTGATTTTAAATCTGGTGCTTCCACCACTTCAAAACCTTCCGATTTAATGATTCTAGTAAGCAAACCTCTTAGTTTGTCTTCATCATCAATGATTAATATATTTTTCAAAAGAATAAAGCATTTAATTTTAAGTAAAATTAGATATTATTTTTAAAGTAATTGATTGTTTACTGTTTTTAGATTCATTAATAGATAGTTTACTACAAAACAGAACAACTAAATAAGAATATGTTTTGACTTTACAACTATTTTTGAACCTTTAAACACTACGTAGTTAGAGCCAATTTCTTCAAATCCTGCAAAAAATGGTTCGTAAATAGTTCCGTAAGGGCCACCAATTTTTAACATACCTTCAAAGTCATTGATTTTGGAGTTTTTTTGTGGTTCGAAAAAAACAATGTTTTTTTTAATATTTCGAGAAGGCTTGACTTTATTCAAATAAATTAGATCGGATAAAAACATAAGTTGGGGTATCATCATTTGTAATTAAATTTTCTAAATAAAAATCTATTATTCTGAATTTATAAAAAATTAACTTACCAACTTTCCTGAAAACCATCTTCTAAAGCCTTATTATATTGGTCTAAATTGAATACATATAAATTGGGAGATTTATGTGCACCCCCTCTTTTAGTCTCATCCAATTTCGTAAGTATATTATATCTCATCATTTTTCTGTAAAAATTTCCCCTATTAAGTTTTCGATCTAAAATAATTTCATAGAGTTTTTGCAACTCAGGCATTGTAAACTTCTCGGGTAATAAATTTAACCCTACTGGTTTATAATTCAAATCCCTCCTTAACTGTTTAAGAGCGCTATCATAAATCTCATTGTGATCCATTACCAAGTTAGGTTTCAACTTAACATCGTGCCACGAACAGTCATCAGAAAAAACATCTTTTACAGGATCTAAAGTACTAAAATCCACCAAAGCGTAATAACCAATAGTAATAAAACGCTCCCTATACCAAACATCATCGGGAATATCTTTAAAAAAAAATTCAGACCTTCCAATTTTACCAAAAGTTTTAAATTGATTAAGGTATATATTTCTGGCTCCTGTCCTTTGCTCAAGAATTCTTTTAGCTGCATCAAACAAATCTTCTTTCTTCTCTACATAACCTCCAGGCAAAACCCAATCATCTTCTCCTTCAAATCTCGCCAATAATACTTTTAGGCACTCATCATGAAAACCAAAAACAACACAGTCGATTGATATATGTGCAAGATAATTTTCTCGCATACTTGCTGCGGTGGTCAATAACTTATTATTAAATTCCTTAGACATACTAAATATTTTTTTCAAAGATAACTCGTTTTTCTTAGTGAACAAGAAAGCGTATCAAACTATACTTTAAAGCCTGTACATTTCTTTAAATAAGTAAATACCTCTGTTTTTCTATAAAAAAAATATACATATTGAAATTAAAATAGGCTTTTTTTTAAAAATTTACAACGCTTCTTTTTGAATCAAAGAAAATTATACTTAATATTGCTTCAAATTGAAGCAATGGTTCTTTAAATACTATCATACAAATGAAAAAACTGACATCCATCACAATAATTTTGATTACATCTTTGGTTTCATGTAGAGACAAAACAGTAGTTGCAGAATCAGAAAAAACAAGACGTGAAATTACTTACCAAAGTTGTCATTCCGGTATTCCAGAACGTTTTGTAACGGCTGATGATACTGTAGATATTAAACCTCAAGAGAAAGTTTCATTAAAAAGGATGGTTAAAATTATTGGCGGTAAATTCTTCATGGGTGCACCTGACAATAGAGGAAGACAAGATGAATACCCACAACATGCTGTAATTGTTTCCTCTTTTTATATGGATAAAACAGAGGTGACAAACGCAGAATTTGCAGAATTCGTCAAAGC
Organism: Flavobacterium sp. ARAG 55.4; assembly: GCF_051846875.1. Lineage (NCBI taxonomy): Bacteria > Pseudomonadati > Bacteroidota > Flavobacteriia > Flavobacteriales > Flavobacteriaceae > Flavobacterium > Flavobacterium sp. ARAG 55.4. Next base: position 20,299 of record NZ_JBPYCT010000006.1, read on the forward strand.
AACAGGATACATTACAACTGCAGAGAAAGCACCTGTATGGGAGGAATTAAAAAAACAACTACCAGAAGGAACCCCAAAACCAGCTGATAGTCTACTAATTGCCGCTTCTTTGGTTTTTAAACCTACTTCCGGACCTGTACCTCTTAATAATGCCAGTGTATGGTGGAAATGGAAAAAAGGCGCAAACTGGAAACATCCGTTCGGTCAAAATAGTTCCATAAAAGGAATGGAAAACTATCCTGTAGTACAAATTTCTTGGGAAGACGCCAATGCTTATGCAAAATGGGCAGGAAAAAGACTTCCTACTGAGGCTGAATGGGAATATGCGGCGCGGGGAGGATTAAAAAATGAACCTTATCCTTGGGGAAAAGAAGAACCATACTACGGCAAACCGAAAGCAAATACTTGGGACGGATCGTTTCCATATAAGAATACAAAAAAAGATCATTATGCAGGATTAGCTCCTGTAAAAAGTTATGCTCCAAATAATTTTGGATTATTTGACATGGCTGGAAATGTATGGGAATGGTGTTCAGACAACTACAGAAACGACTATTATAAAAAAAATTCAACCGCAATATTAAATAATCCCACAGGTCCCAAAGACAGCTATGATCCAAATCAACCAAGAACCGCGCTAAAAGTTATTCGTGGTGGATCATTTATGTGTAATGAAAAATATTGTTCCGGTTATAGAGCATCCTCGAGAATGATGTCAAGTCCTGATACCGGATTACAAAATACAGGATTTCGATGTGTAATCTCTGTTGCTCAAAATAATTAAAACAGTTTTACTACAAAACCAACAGCTACAAACTTTTTTCAAATAGAATAGTTCATAAACAATTACAATCGCGAGTATTCGCATTTATTTAACCTAAAAAAAACCAAAAAATGAAACGGAAACTACAAGTCCTTATTATTGGAATCAGCTGCCTATCAGGAAGCCTGTACGCGCAAGAAAAAAACAAACTTACTGCAAAAGATTCCATTACAGTAGAAGAAAAATCAAAAAAAGATGTTACAACAACACGAAATGGTGATGAACGCAATGTAATGTTAAATGCCGCCAACAACAACGGTCCCCGAGAAGTTAACATTGGACTCCCACCAAGTGTTGGAGGAATTACAATACTAGAAAATGATCTTCCGGTAGTTTACTTTTTTTGGCCCGAACTTACCAACAAAGCTTGGCGTCCAAGCGTAAGTTTACAAAAAACGGGCTTATTGAAAATGGAGGATCTTGCCACAAAAATGGGAGACCTTGGATTTGCTGTTAATTCTTATTCTCAAAATGGTACTAAAGAGTTTAAAGTTAAAGCAAAATTATCCGGAAGCCACTTTGGATGGATGCAGGGAGACGTAAATATATCTGGGCCTATGACTAAAAATGGGTGGAGTTATTCTGTTGGTGCTTTTGCCAACTTTGATCCCAACACTTATGACTCTGGTTTCAATAAATATGCCGATCAAACTCAGATTTATCGTGCTGGTTTAACAAAGTTTTTTAAAAATAATAAAGGACAATTTAATGTTTTTTACCGATTCTCTAAATCTTACACACTTACAAATTATGCTGTATTTGAATATGGCAATGGTGGTAAAGCTAGTGAACTGGATGACTTTACAATAGGGCGTGATTCCTATATTGTAAGAGACGGAAAACTTAGACTGCGAAATGCTCTTAATGGAGATTATTATTGGGCAGATCTAGACGGCAAAAACTCAACTAATAAAGCACATAATATTGATATTTTTGGTAATTATTTATTAAACAACGGTTGGAACTTTAAATATTCTACAAGACTACATTTAGCTAAAGCATCTATAGCCAGTACAATTCCTTTAAATATTTTTCAAACAAGTAATAGCAGTAACTATACTATTGCATCCACTGGCGAAAGTCATTCAGGTAATGTGGGTACAATGCTAGCTACAATTTCTCCGGAAATCCCTACAACAACTATTATGGGTCGGTTTGAACTTGCAAAAAAAATTAAAAATCACGACATTACTTTTGGACTTTTAGAACAATATTTCAAAGTAAAAGACTTCCATTCTGACAGATCTTTCTTTTATCAGACAGTTGAAAATCAACCACAAAGACTCATAGCTCCTAACACAGATGAATTTGGTTTCTTTAATTACAATGTTGGTGCCGAATATTATACTGGTAATGAAAACAAATTGTCTGCATACGGAACTGATAATTGGCAGGTTAATGATAAGCTTAAATTAAATTATGGACTTAATTTAAGATGGCATAACATGCAGAGCGAATATAACCAAGGCGTGAGAACAGCTGGAATGGTGTTTGATCCCGCTCAAAAGGCAAGTTTTAATGATAACTGGATTCACATTGGAGGAAGTGTTAATGCTAGCTACAATATTGGAAAGGATTATGGTTTATTAGCCAATTTCCTTTATACAGAAGAAAACGGAAAATTAAATGACTTTTCAACTGCATTTACTCCTAACTTCAAAAAAAGTAAAAGCCCTCTTGGCGCACTGGGTGTTTTCTGGAACAATAAATACGTAAGTCTTGTATCTCAGGCTACTTATCTTACTAAAAACAACTACTTGAGACGTTACAATCTAGTTAACCCTCAAAATTCAAATGAAAACCAAAACGCATCAGTATATTATGATATACAAACTATCGGCTGGACTACAGATATCGTAGCTAAACCTTTTAAAGGATTTAATTTACACTATTTGATTACCCTTCAGGATCCAGTGTATAAAAATTTCAAATTTTCTGCATTTGGAAACGATTACGATTACAGTGATAATAATGTATTGGAAATCTCTAAAGTACTGATGGAAATAGACCCTAGTTATAGTTACAACAAATGGAAGCTTTGGGCAAGTTTCAGATATTTTAGCAAGCAGTATGCTAATCTTACTAATGCACTGTTTTTTCAACCTCGTTGGGAAACTTTTGGCGGACTTAATTACAAGTATAATGACCACCTGAATTTTGGAGCAACATTTATTAACTTTTTAAACCAACGTGGAGCAAAAGGAACTATAAACGGTGCAGAACTAATTACTGAGCCTTCTGCTTATTATGGAAAATTACTAACCGGGTCCTACATACTTCCTTTTACAGCACAACTTTCAGTTAATATTAATTTTTAGATTTATATCTCGTCTAAAATCTTTTTAACGAAAGAATTATTATAAATTTTAATAAATATCAGCAATGCTGAAATGTAATGAGTAAATAATTTAATAGAATGAAAAAAAGAACCTTATCTGTAAAAACCTTAGCAGTAATAATACTGTTTACTGTACAACACACCCGTGCTCAGAAAAAAACACCACAATTAGGAAAAGCTTCTGTTGAGGAAGTTATAACTGCAATGACACCTGAAGAAAAAGCTTCTCTTCTTATAGGTCCGGGAATGCCCGGATATGCAGGACTTACTCCTCTTGAAGGAGAACCTGACGTAAGAGTCCTTGGCGCAGCTGGTGGTACAATGGCAATTCCAAGGCTTGGAATACCTGAAACTGTTTTGGCTGATGGACCTGCTGGGCTTCGAATTCAGCCAAAACGCAAAAATGATTCTAATACTTATTATGCCACCGCATTTCCTGTTGGCACGGCTTTGGCATCAAGTTGGAATACCGAATTGATAAAAGAAGTAGGAAAATCAATGGGTGAAGAAGTGAAAGAATATGGTGTTGATGTTCTGCTTGCCCCAGCAGTAAATATTCATAGAAACCCTTTGAATGGACGTAATTTTGAATACTATTCGGAAGACCCTCTTGTTGCCGGTAAAATAGCATCTGCATATATACAGGGAATACAACAAAATGATGTTGGAACATCTATAAAACACTTTGCCGCTAACAATCAGGAAACAAACCGTTTATCTGTTAACGCTCATATTTCAGAGAGGGCAATGAGAGAAATTTATTTGAGAGGTTTTGAAATAGCTATCAAAGAGTCAAAACCATGGACTATAATGTCAGCTTATAATAAAATAAATGGACAATATGCTTCATCTAATAACGATTTACTAACCACAATTCTCAGAAAAGAATGGGGATACAAAGGTTTTGTTATGACAGACTGGTTTGGTGGATATCCGGGATTCGAAAGTATACTAAAAGAGGGAGTGACAAGTGATGTGGCAGCACAAATTAATTCAGGTAACGATCTTCTTATGCCAGGTATGGAAGCACAAAAAAAAGCACTGATAGATGCTATCAATTCTGGCAAAGTAGATATAAATGCTGTTAATACAAGCCTAAGGAGAATTTTAAACTATGTTTTGATATCTCCTTCATTTAAAAATTATAAGTACAGTAATAAACCTGATTTAAAGGCACATGCAGCGGTTACTCGAAATGCTGCGACCGAGGGAATGGTTTTGCTTAAAAATAAAAATAGCATTTTACCGTATAAAAACACCGAAAATACTATTGCTGTTTTTGGTGATACCTCTTATAACTTTATTGCCGGTGGTACCGGAAGTGGTGATGTCAATAAAGCATATACCGTATCATTGATAGAAGGTCTCACCAATGCGGGATTTAAAATAGACCAAGATATCGAAGCCGCCTATGTTCCATTTGTAAACGACGTTGTGGCAAAAGAAATGAAACGACGTGAAGAACACGGAGGACTACTTGCTGTACCACAAAGATTGCCTGAAATGCCACTTGATCCAGCGATGATTGCACAAAAAGCAAAAACTGATGCTGTTGCTATCATTACTATTGGAAGAAATTCCGGAGAAAATGAAGACAGACACATCGATAATGATTTTTACTTAGGACAGGATGAAATCAAAATGATTAATACCGTTTCAGAAGCTTTTCATGCTGAAGGTAAAAAAGTAATAGTGATATTAAACATAGGAGGTGTAATAGAAACTTTCTCATGGAAAGACAAAGTAGATGCTATTTTACTTGCATGGCAACCAGGTCAGGAAGGTGGAAACTCGGTTGCTGATGTTATAACAGGGAAAGCTAACCCATCTGGCAAGTTAACAATGACCTTCCCTGTGGATTATCACAATCACGCCTCCGCAGCAAACTGGCTAGGTGTTCCTGCTGAAAACCCAAAAGATGTTTATTATAAAGAGGGAATTTATGTAGGTTATCGCTACTTCAACACATTCGACATTAACACATCATATGAATTTGGTTATGGGGATTCCTACACCTCTTTCGAATATTCTGATTTAAAATTAAGTGCAACAGACTTTAATGGAGAAATAGAAGTATCTTTAAAAGTAACCAATACCGGAAAAGTAGCAGGGAAAGAAATCGCACAGATTTATGTTTCAGCTCCAAAAGGATCTATTGATAAGCCAACTGAAGAACTTAAAGCCTTCAAAAAAACACAAAAACTTGAACCAGGAAAATCAGAAACTTTGAAATTCAATCTAAAAGCTAAAGATCTAGCATCTTTTATAGATACACAAAGTGCCTGGGTAGTTGAAAAAGGAACATATAAGATTATAGCAGCTGCTTCTTCTAAAGATATAAAGCTAAGTAAAGATTTAAAAGTTTCAAATGATATTGTAGCCGAAAAAGTGAATAATACCTTTAATCTGGAAAATAATCTGGACGAGTTAAAAAAATAGTTTAATAAATAATTTATTTAAAATATGAAAAAAATAGTTTACACCCTTCTTGGAATTCTTATGATAAGCTCCTGTGGGGTAAGCAACAAAAAGACCATAGAAGTAAAACCGGGAAAAACTGAAAAAAGACCCAATATCGTTTTTATCATCAGTGATGATCATGCTTACCAAGCCATAAGTGCTTACGGAGGACGATTGGCTAAGGTTGCACCTACACCCAATATTGATCGAATAGCAAATGAAGGTATACGGTTTGACAACTGTCTGGTAACAAACTCTATATGTGGTCCATCAAGAGCCACTATAATTACCGGAAAATACAGCCATCAAAATGAATTTGTTGATAATACCTTCGGTTCCGAATTTAATTTCAATCAACAAACTTTTGCTGAATTGCTGCAACAAGCAGGTTATAAAACAGGTGTATTAGGAAAACTCCATTTAGGTCAAACGCCAACAAAAGGTTTTGATTATGTAGATATTCTGCCTGGACAGGGATCGTATTACAATCCTATGTTTGTAAATAAAAAAGGAATGTATCAGGTAGAAGGTTATGCAACAGAAATTATTACTGATAAAGCTATTAATTGGATCGATTCTGTAAAAAATGACGACCAGCCATTTATGCTATTTCTTGGACATAAGTCTCCTCACAGACCATGGCAACCTGGGCCTAATGAATTAGGAATGTATGAAAATGTAGAATTTCCGGAACCAGAAACTTTATTTGATGATTATTCAGGTAACCGAAAAGTTGCTTCGCTAAATTATATGTCAATCTCTGAAGCTATGAAAATGGGACAGGATATCAAAATTACCGATAATCCTCAAGCCGGTTTCAATGAAAAACAACAAAAAATGTGGGACTCTATATACGGTACCATAAATGATAAATTTAAAAAAGCAAACTTAAAAGGTAAAGATTTAACCCGTTACAAATATCAACGATACATGAGAGATTATCTTGCTTGTGTTGCAGGTGTTGATAAAGGAGTAGGAAGTGTTTTAGATTATTTGAAAAAAGCCGGTTTAGATGAAAATACAATTGTAATATATACTTCAGACCAAGGCTTTTATTTAGGTGAACACGGATGGTTTGATAAGAGATGGATGTACAAAGAATCTTTAAAAACTCCACTACTTATAAAATGGCCGGAACAAATTAAAGCAGGTCAGGTTAACAATGATTTAGTATCTAATTTAGATTTTGCCGAAACTTTTCTAGATCTGGCGCAAACAAATATCCCTGAAGATATGCAAGGACGTAGCATCGTTCCAATATTAAAAGGGAAAACACCAATAGACTGGAGAAAATCACACTATTATCATTACTATGAACATCCATCTGAGCACGATGTAAGACGCCACTATGGAATTACAACAGACCGATATAAATTGATACATTTTTACTATGATATGGATGTCTGGGAATTATACGATACTAAGAAAGATCCTAATGAGTTACATAATGTTTATGATAATCCTGAGTATGCAGCCATTCAGAAAAAATTACATAAAGAACTCGAGAATTTAAGAATTAAGTATAAAGACAACGATACTTTAAATCAAAAATTCATAGACGAATATAAAGAAAAGCTTAAAACAAATCCTCTAGTGGAATATTGGAAATTAGCTCCGGAAGAAATGAACAAATTGTATCAGGAATACCTGAAAAAACAAAAATAAATGCGAAATTAATTTCGATATCTTGAAAACCTGTATTTTGCATTTTCCATACTCAGTATTAATGCAATAGTATTTTTACAAATTATTTACAGCATATTCCACCTTTTACATTTTCTTCAAATCCAGTAAAAGGTGGGTCGAAGCCGCTTCGTATCATCCATAGAAATTCCACCAACCTCTAAAGTCGTAGATTTTAGAGGTTTTTTGTTCCAAAAAATTATTTAAATTTTAAAGGTTCTAGAAAATCAATATTTATTGGAAAATTTGATTCGAGATGTATCAGTAAAAAAATCAAATCTTTCTGAAGCAATTAGTGTTAATCTTTTTGACGATAAACAGGAACATTTAATTTAAAAATTGTTCTCTATATTCGGTAGGTGTAATACCTACTTCTTTCTTAAAAAGTCTTGAAAAGTAAGGAGGGTTTTCAAAACCTAATTCATAAGCAGTTTCAGATACGGTTTTGTCAGTATTCATCAAAATATTTTTTGCTTCGATAACTAATGCAATGTGAATGTGCTCCAGCGCTGTTTTACCTGTTTCTTGTTTTAATACATCACTTAAATATTTTGGAGACAATGATAGCTTGGCAGCCATATATTTCACATAGGGTAAGCCGCTTTTTTGAAGACCTCCGTTTTTAAAATAGTGTTTTAATATCTCTGTAAATTTCGTGATTATAGTACCGGATAATACGGTTCTATTCAGGAACTGCCGTTTGTAAAATCGCTGAGCATATTTTAAGAAAGAATCTATATGAGTAAGTATGATATCTTTGCTATACTCATCCTGATTATTGTAATATTCCACTTTTATCTTGTTGAATAAATCCCACAGAATAGCTTCTTCCTTTGGAGAAAGGTGCAAAGCTTCATTTACTTCGTAATCAAAATAGCCATACTTACTTATTTCTGAATGAAGGTTATGGTTCACTAAAAAATCTTCGTGAATATATAATAGAAATCCTTTTTCGCTTGTTTCTACATTATTCATTACTATTTTCTGATGTGGTTTTAGAATTGTTTACCACCGTATAATTGAATATCTGGGTCGAGTATAAATTTTTGTTCTGATTTAAGCCACTCTTTATCGTATTCAAAACTGAATGCTTTTTTACCTTTTGCCTGTTGTGCAGATAAGATGCCAATGATTTTTGGTTCAGACATTTCTTTCCAGTGTGCATAAACGAATATATTGGTTTTGTTGGTGGACATTGTAGCTAATTTAAATTATTGGATTATTTAGGGAGTATACTTCGTTTCACATCAAGCTGTTATTTTAGTAATTCAAGATCTTGCAGTTTTCTTCCTAGTTCATCATCTGAAGCGAGTTTAAGAAAATCATCTTGTAACCCTAATACTCTTAGAACATTAAAATAAGCACCAATAGCAACGCTAGGATTTCCTTTTTCTATTTGATATAAAGTAGTCCTAACAATGCCAGCTCTTTCAGCTACTTGAATAGTAGTTAATTTTCTTCTTTTTCTGGCTAACTTTATGTTTTCTCCCATTTGTTCTAAAGTCTTTTGATACTGAGGAAAAATGGTTTGTTTTTTTCTGTTCATTTTGATTAAATGTTCGTTATTATAAACAAAATTAATATTTATGTTCATAATAACAAACATTTTTCATCTAATTGTTTTTGTATAACACTAGTGCAGGCTTATTAATTACTTAGTAAATACGCTTATCAGCTATATTTTTGTTTTAGTCTTGACATGTCTTCCATTACATTTTCATCTAAGACTTTAGCATAATGTTGAGTTTGCTTAATATTTGTATGCCCCAACATTGATGAAACATTTTCTATTCTGACACCATTTGCCAGCGTAACGGTAGTCGCAAATGTATGTCTTGCAACATACCAGGTCAGTTTTTTGTCTATTGCGCATAGATCACCAATCTCTTTGAGATAAGCATTCATTTTTTGATTGGATATTTGAGGAATTAATCCAATCTGTTGGTTTTTGTATTTGTTTATTATCTTAAGAGCCGGTGGCAGAAGAGGTACGTTGGCCTTAATTGCTGTTTTCGCTCTGTTGGTCATAATCCAAAAATTATCATTGTTATCTTGGAAAATATTACTTGAGGTAAGATTTAAAGCATCTACAGGCGCATATCCGGTATAGCAGCTAAATAAGAATATATCTTTGACCTTCTCCAGACGTTCAATAGAAAATTTTTTATTTTCAATGCAATCTAGTTCTTGTTGGCTAAGAAATACAGCATCTTTTATGTTAAGTTTTCCGGTATAGAGATCAAAAGGATTTTTATCTATCAGCCCCATTTTGATGGCGTGATTACAGCAGGTTTTATACATTCTCATGTATTTGACTACAGAATTGTTCTTGATGCCAATTCTGCCTTTAAAATCACTTTCATATTTTAGGAATGATTCGAGATTATATATAAAAGCGCTGGAAATTTCATTTGATGGAAGGTTTGACATATTATATTGTTTTTTCATGAAGGTAATAAGTAATTCTTTAGAGCGTTCATATTTTTGGAGCGACGCTTTAGAGCGTTCATCTCCATTAACTTTCCTTTCAAAGTATTTATTATGCTTGTCTAAAATTTCTAATATACTTACTTCCTTGATTTTTGGATCCGTTTTGCCCGTAAATTCGGTTTTTAGTAATTGCAATGAAATGTCTAAACCTTCTTTGATCATTTCATTGAATTTTTTTTCAATGTTGAGTTGAAAAAGATCCAGACTATGCTTGATAACTTTTTCCTTTTCAATTTTTAGTACGTTTCTTAGGTTATTGGTGAACTGCCATCTTTCTTTTAAGATTGATCTACCAGTAGCCATAGTTGTGGATTTTTGGTTGTAGGAAATGCGGGCAAAAATAGGAGACTCTCCTTTTTTGTTGTCTTTTCCTGATTTAAGATAGAAGATAATTTTTAACATGACTTTTTGTTTTTAAATTAATATTCAAATTGATTTAAAAACTTTGAAAGTGTCCAGTGTTTACAGGGAATTCCCGAGGAATTCTTCTGATTTAGTGACCCTATTTTTGCTAAAAAAGGCATAAAATAAAATAGGGTCACTAATAGGGTCACTGTTCTTTGATAAAATATGTGTTTTTTGACGTATTGCAAAAAACAAAAAAGCCTTTAAATACTAGTATTTAAAGGCTTTTTGACTTTTAAAGTTTCTTTTGAAACTTCATCTGGCGGAGAAAGAGGGATTCGAACAAAACCGTCGCAACTCCCTATATACTGCATTTCTAATATTTTTTTAACTGCTGTGCCACGGATATGCCATGAAGATTTTCTCCATTTTTATAAATATTGAAAGTTCTAGACTGGTTTAAATCCGCTTAAAATTATGTTATAATTCCTAATTGATTAAAAGACAAAGTTAAGCATTTTTATAATAAACTCAGACAAATATTTTTGAAAACAAATTTTGAAAATTGGATTAAGGAATTTATTATTTTAGTTGATTACGGTTTTTTTAAAGATTAGTCGCGAGAGGATAATCAATTTCAGAAAGTGATTAGGATTACAATCAAATTTTTATTTGAATTAATAAATGTGACCTCAAATGAACAAATGTCGAATCATTTTGTAGAGGATTTAGATAAGTTGTCTTGTTTTTGATAGAAATAAATGAGTCCCAATATTAGAATATATGAATATGATTTTATGTATTATTAAGTTAAAATTGAATATTTTACAATAGGACACTGTTTTGGTTGCTTCTAATTATTGGTTTATGTTTTTAGTATTTCTGATTTTTTTCAGAAATTATTTTAGAGTTTAAAATAAAATAGTGTTTAAGGTAGCTTAACGTAGATAATTGCAATTTTTTTGAAATAGTAGTTGTTAAAATATTTATTTTTGGGCGAGATAATGATAGATAAAATAATCCCAGTACTGAATTATCCTGGTAAGACTTGTCTTTTAGAAAAATGGTAGTAATTAGTATCCATCATTTTGATCTACTTGCGATATAGCAGTATTATTAAGAATTTCAGTCTGAGGAATTGGATAAACATAATTTTATCGGTAATAGCAGCAGGGCCATTATTTTTTAGGTTTCCTCTAAATGAAGTGTTTTTGACGGCGTCTACTAATCTTTTTGTTCTAACTAAATCAAACCATAATTGACTTTCATAACAAAGTTCTCTAGATCTTTCTGCAAAGATAAAATCTAAAAAATTAATGGTTGGTACTGCAGCTGGTGTAAAAGTACCATACCTTTTTGTAAGTAGGGAATTTACTAAATCTAAAGCATTAGTCGTTGGTATACTATTATTGAGTTCCGTTTCGGCTTCGGCCACCAATAACATTACATCAGCATAACACAATAACGGGATGCATTGGAAGGGTTTCTAGTAAAGCTGACATTGTTTGCATTCGGATTACAATTGAAAAAATCAATTATCTAGCAACTTGAATTAATTAATAATTCTCGATTATTGCCCCCCTTTATTAAGTAAAAACTCATTTGTATTATGATTAGAATCATATGTTCGGGTTAGTTTCTTTGATCATATTTAATTTTACTTTTGTCTAACTTACTAAATGTATTAGTTGTTTAGAAAAATCATGACTATATAATTTATTTAATGAGATTTAATGATCATTAATTTACTTTAAATTTTGTCAAAAAATAAAATAGAAATGAATGATACTATTCATGTACAATTAGAAAAACTTTTTTTATCACACTACAAAGACTGGTGTGTTTTGTCATATTCATACCTAAAAGATAAAGATGAAGCAGAAGAAGTGGTGCAAGATGTATGTGCAAAAGTTCTATTGAAAAAGAAAACAGAAGATGTATTAAATCTCAAATCATACATCACAGTAGCTATAAAAAATAGCTGTTTGAAGAAAATCAAAACCCAACAAAAATTTACCATTTTATCTGAATCTGAAATTCAGAATAACTTACATGACCCTGGAGAGGAGAGTCAGTTATTAGAGCAAAAAACAGGGGAGTTATTCAGGATTATTGAAAAACTACCCCAGCCTGCTAAAAATATTTTTTTAAGATGTGTTATCGAGGGTGAAAAATACCAAGAAGTAGCAGACTCGTTAGGAATATCTGTAAATACCGTGAAATATCACATCAAGTCGGCCTACAGGAATATTCGTTCCGAAATGATATCATATTCACTTCTTTTTTTAGTACTATTGAAATTGATTAGAAAATAAAGCGATAGTGTTTTTAAGATATACTAGGTAGTAGTAATTGGTATTTAATAATTACATCCGATTGAGAACACAGATGAGCTTTTTAGTTACAAATTTCTTTACACATTAAGCTTCACTTTTTACAATTAACTTTTAATTGAAAAATTTTTTTTTAATTTTTTTTTAATTTTTTGACTACCCTATTTCCTTTTTTAGGGTCTTATTATAAATAGTAATCACCAAGTTTTTTTTTGGTTATGGATATAATAGATTTAATTGTCAAAAAATTGCATGATACATCCTTGTCTCAACAAGAAGAAAAGTGCTTTTTAGAGTGGTATCAAGAGTCTGATGAAAATTATAATTTTTATAAAGAATTAGAAATTTTAAAAGAAGAAGAACACGAAAAAAATCCATTTGCAGATGTAAATCCAGAGTTAGCCTGGCATAAAGTAATGGCAAAATACAAGGAAGAAGAAAAACGAAATAAAAATAAAATTTTTATAAAACGTACTTTAAAGTATGCAGCGATTTTTATTATTGCTTTGTCTTTGGGTTATGGACTTAGTGACTATAGTTACAATTTTCAAGCAAGTGCAGTACCTGTTCATACAAGTGAAGTTACTTTAGAATCTGAAAATGGTGCTATTCAAGTACTTTCTTCAGATAAAATTTATGGCATAAAAGATACTCAAGGGCAGGTTTTAGGGGTCAAAAGTGGGAGCAAATTAGATTTTAGAAGAGTAAAGTATGTTGATAGGCTAATTTACAACACTTTAAGAGTGCCGTATGGTAAAAAGTTTGAAGTTACACTCTCAGACGGGACTTTGGTATATCTTAATTCAGGATCCTCTTTTCGATTTCCTATCAATTTTGTAAAAGGAAGTTCTCGTCAAGTATTCTTAGAAGGCGAAGGTTTTTTTGAAGTGATTAAAGATAAAAAACATCCATTTATAGTAAGTGCTAATGTGTTTGATATTGCTGTTTTAGGAACAAAATTCAATGTGTCTGCTTATCCTGAGGATCCATGGATTACTACGGTTTTGGTCGAAGGGTCTGTAGCGTTGAGCTCTAATGATAATGCAGCTATAGATCACAAAGAAATTGTACTACAGTCTGGCGACTTCGTCTCATGGAATTATAAGTTTGGAAAAATAAACAAGGGACAGGTAGATACTGATATTTATACGAGCTGGATCGAAGGACGAATAGTCTTTAAGAATCAACGGTTCTTCAGCATTATTAAGAAATTGGAGCGTCATTATGATGTGAAAATTATCAACAACTACAAAGAGTTAAATTCAGAATTATTTACTGCAACCTTTGATATAGAAACGATAGAAGAAGTTTTGTCTCTATTTGCCGAAAATAAACCTTTTGTTTTTAAAGTTAAAAACAAAACAATTACGATTACAAAACCTTAAAAAGAGAAATACCAATGAAAAAAGAAAATGAGAAAAAATTTAACTAACCAACAAAAAGACTAATTAAAAATTAAAAAATTTATGAAACAAACCACTCGTTTAAATGTTACATTTTTTGCTGCATCTCGATTGAAATTGACATGGAAATTAACAGCAATTTTTTGTATGGGAACTATAGTTTCTAAAAGTGCAACAACTTATTCTCAAAGTGTTAAAGTATCTTATGATTTTAAAGATGAGAGGGTAGCCTCAGTTTTTGAAAAAATAGAAAAAGATACTAAATACAAATTTTTATTTAATAATGAAGAAATAAACGTAGATAGAATCGTATCTGTAAAAGCGGACAATATTGAGCTAAAATCTGTATTAGAGAATATATTCTCAGGTTCTGACGTTTCTTTTAAAGTTATGAACAAACAAATTATTCTAAAAGGAAATAAAACACCAGATCAAACTGAAGTAGGTCAGATGAACATTCAACAAATTCAAATAAAAGGAACTGTAAAAGATGCCGATGAGATGCCGATTCCCGGAGCAAATGTATCGGTGAAAGGGACTACTGTAGGAACTACGACTGATTTTGACGGAAACTATGTTCTTACTGTTCCAGCAACAGCCGAAGTATTAGTTTTTTCTTATTTAGGTATGAAAACAACCGAAGTAGAAATAAACGGTAGAAGCGTTGTTAGTGTTTCATTGAAAAGTGATGCGGCTGCCTTAGACGAAGTCGTGGTAATAGGCTACGGAACGGTTAGAAAATCAGATGTAACAGGTTCGTTGTCTTCAGTAAATACTGATGATATGAACAAAACACAAAATACATCTATAGCTCAGGCAATTCAAGGAAGAGCCGCAGGTGTAACGGTTTCAAAAGCTTCTGGAAAACCTGGAGCTACTCCAACTGTTAGGGTTAGAGGTACAGGTACTGTAAATAATTCAGATCCATTATATGTTGTTGATGGAGTGCCTATTAATGATATATCAAGTATTAATATGGCTGATGCAAAAGCGGTTGAAGTACTAAAAGACGCTTCAGCTACTGCTATTTATGGATCAAGAGGAGCAAACGGAGTGATTTTAATTACTACTAATGGTGGTTCAAAAAATAAAATGACTCTGTCCTATACTACCTATATGGGGATTGAAGAGCGTATTGATAATTTAGAAGTATTAAATGCTGAGCAATGGGCCACAATTTACAACGAAGGTAAAATTAATGATGGCAGTCCAATTGAAACTGCATTATCAAATCCTTCAAATTTAATATCTTACAATTGGAAAGATGCTGTATATAGAACAGGAGTTTTACAAAATCATCAACTTTCAGCCTCAGGTGGCTCAGATACATCAACATATTACGTTTCTTTTGGGTACATTGATCAAAAAGGGATAATTGAAGAGTCATCTTATAAAAGAACTAATTTTAGAGTTAATAATACGTATCAGTTAACGCCAAAAGTTAAATTTGGTCACAACCTCCAGTATTCAAATGCTAAAACAATATCAGTTCCTGAATTTGGACAAAATCCTTGGTTCAGGTCTGCATTTGTGGGGTATTTAATTGATCCAGTAACTCCAATCTTTAATGCTGACGGTAGTTATGGTGTCCCTAAATATTCTTCGGCTACTAATCCAAAAGGGGCAACTAAATTTGGGAAAACACCCCAAATAAAAGAAAGTTTTTTGGGAAATGTTTTTCTTGATGTGGATCTATTAAAGGGACTTTCCTTTAAGTCTAATTTTGGTCTTCAAATAAATAATACGAAAGTTGATAATTTTGTTCCAATATTTAATGTTGGACCTACCTATAATTCTACTACAAGTACCTATACATTAAACCGTTCTGAAAATAGAGTATTGATATTATCTAATACATTAAATTATGCTAAGACAATAGCAAAAAAGCATAATATTACTGCTTTTTTAGGTCAAGAAATACAAAATCTGAATTCAAATAATGTAAATACACAAAGAACAGGTATACCAGAAAGTGTGATAAATCCTACTTTGGGTTCTGGGGATGTTTCTACTTCTAAAAATGATGGTGATATTTCTGAGTCTAAGCTATTATCTTTCTTTGGAAGGCTAAATTATAATTACGACGACCGCTATTTATTAACAGGAACTTATAGAATAGATGGTTCTTCTCGATTTGGATCTAATAATAGATGGGCACAATTTCCATCAATAGCTGCAGCATGGAACATTCATAAGGAGAATTTTTTTAAAATTGATGAAATTAGTCAACTTAAGTTTCGTTTAGGCTGGGGAGAAACGGGAAATCAAAACATTCCCAATTCGGCCACCTATAATAGTCTAAATATTGGCACCAATTATTTATTTGGAAATGATGAGACGACCACAACAGGTGTAGCACCTTTAACACCTGGAAATGCCGATTTAAAATGGGAAACTACAGTTACAAAAAATATAGGTTTAGATTTAGGGATATTAAATAATTCAATTACACTTACTGCCGAATATTTTATTAAAAACACTTCGGATATGTTGATGGCTACTCCTATATTATTTACTGGGGGATATCAGAATAATCCATTTACAAATGCTGGAAATATTGAAAATAAAGGATTTGAACTTTCAGCAAATTATAAACAAGTAATTAAAGATTTCTCATTAAATGTAGGAGGTAATATCTCTTTTGTAAAAAATAAAGTAACTAAATTATCCGGTCAAGGAAGTGTTATTCAATCTGGCCCTGCTCAAGGTTTTAATAATATTGGGAGAACAGAAGTAGGACACCCATTAGCATCCTATTATGGGTATGAAATGATTGGGATATTTCAAAATCAAAATGAAGTGAATACTAGTGCAGCATTTGCAAATAGTAAACCTGGAGATGTAAAGTACAAGGATATCAATAAAGATGGTGTTTTAGATGATAAAGACAGGATCTATATAGGCTCTCCTTTTCCTGAATTTACTTATGGTATTAATTTGGATATGACTTATAAACAATTTGATTTTTCAGCATTTTTCCAAGGAAGTAAAGGAAATAAGATTTTTAATGCTAGTTTATATTACTTAGAGAGTGATTTAGGGACTAATATGAGTACTAACTATCTAAATAGATGGACAGGCGAAGGAACATCCAATTCTATTCCTAGAGCAACTTTTGTAAATAACGGTATAAATACACAACAATCTAGTCGTTTTGTTAAAGATGGATCTTATCTACGATTAAAAAATGTGCAAATAGGGTATACATTGCCTAAATCGATTTTAGAAAAAATTGCATTAACAAATTTCCGTATTTATATTTCAGGTCAGAATTTGCTAACATTTACTAAGTATGAAGGTTTGGATCCAGAAGTGGGTGTTGATGAGAACTTTAATAACCCTTTAGATATTGGAATAGATAGAGGTAGGTATCCATCTACCAGAATTTTATCATTAGGATTAGATATTAATTTTTAATTAAAGAGACAATGAAATTATATAAAACAATTAATAGGAATATAATATTTTGTGCTGTAATAACAATGCTGACAACGGTGTCTTGCGATAAAGACTATTTGGATGTGGGAGTATATGGTACACCAGAAGTGGATGCTTTTTATAAAACGCCCACTGATGCCGAACAAGGGTTAACAGCCGCTTATTCTCCAATGAGAGAAATGTACGCAAGAGAAAACTTTTTAGCCTCTACGGCATGTACCTTACTATTTGGAGATATAGGAACAGATGATCTATTAAAAGGAGGTGCGAGTTCTGATGATGGTCCTCAATTGTTTGGTAAAGAAAACTACAGTCTTATAACTTCAAATACTGCAGTTGAAGCTATTTGGAAAGTAAATTATAAAGGTGTTTTGTATGCTAATTTAGTATTGAATAAAGTACCTAATATTGTTTTTACAGATGTTAATAGAAAGAAAGAAATTTTAGCGGAAGCTCATTTTTTACGTGCTTATTATTATTATTATTTAGTAACTACCTTTGGAGGTGTTCCTTTATTAGACAAGCCATTAGAGAATGGAGAGTATAATGTGGCACGAGCAACCATTGAAGCAACCTATACTTTTATAGAAAATGACTTGAAAATTGCTATTTCAGATTTACCGTCCCGATTTACAAAACCTACGAGTTTTCTAGGGCACGCTGATAAAGGTGCTGCGTTGGGATTGATGATGCGAATTTCTTTGTATCAAAATAAGATGGATCAGGTTAAAACTTACGGTGAACAATTATTTGCATTGCCTTATGTCTTGGCTGATTATAGTATTCTCTTCAGACAAGAAGGCGAATGGAATACAGGTTCAATTTTTGAAATTAATATGTCCTCTAATGCGAGTAATTTAGGAACTCAAATGCCTAATATGATGAGTCCTAGAAGTAAAGGAGGGATAGGTTTTGGACAAATTCAATCTGACTTACGTAATGAATTTGAACCTAATGATCCTCGGTTTACGGCTTCTTTTTATAACGTTACGGGCGGTTATGGTACAGAATGGTATAATAGAAAATATGCTTGGGCACCATATAGTAACTATAGTAAACCTACTACAGGAGGAAATGGAAACAGTGGAAATAATATTCGGTTAATTCGATTGGCTGATGCTTATTTGATGTATGCTGAGTCTATATACAGCACCAATGCACCTACAGCAGTACAATATGTAAATAAAGTAAGAACCCGTGCCAGAGGAACAGCATTGCCAACAGTTGTACCTGATTTACCTCCAACTTTAAGTGGGCAAGCTTTATTAGATGCCATTTATCATGAAAGAAGGGTTGAATTTGCAGGGGAAGGTTTACGATTTCAAGATTTAATTCGTACCGGGAGAGCTAAAACTATTTTAGCCTCACTAGGTTTTGTCGAGAATAAAAATGAAGTAATGCCTATTCCACAAACACAAATTGATTTGTCAAATAAAATTTTATCTCAAAATAATTATTAAATATTTGGTATCTGGTTGGTTGTTTGAAAAAGGTTTAGTCTTAATTGATTAGACCTTTTTTTTAATATAAAAACAAGAATTTAATTTTTTAAAATTAGACCTCCTAGAAATCCCGCTTTTGATTTTAATTGAAAATATAAAAAAAATGTTATGAATACTATTGCTAATAAAAAGTTGTAAGAATACACATCAAAATTTGTAATAACTTTTAAAAATTACAACTGATAGAGTTATTAATAAATGTTTTTTTTTATGTTAATTTATTTAATAAATAATGTTTATATTTGAAATTAGTTTCATATAAGAAATTTTATAAAAAACAAAGACCAAATTATTCATCTTGCAATTTTAACCGAGAATTAGAAGTTTAATAAAAAAAAATTATTAATTATTAACCAACCTTAAAAACAATCAAGCCCATGAAAAATACTGATTAAAAATGATGGAATTTCCGCTTATTATAATCTATTAAATCAAAAAAAAAATATGAAAAGAAATATTAGTCAAAGACATGCTTTGTCTTTATATATTCAATTTAATTTGGCTACTAAATTATCCATTTTATTGCTATTGATCACTGTGAGCACAACCCATGCAAGGTCCCGTTCTCTAATAAATCATACCTTTTATTTAAACAATAATACTATTGTAATTGAATTAGAAAAAACAGAGATAAATGATAACCCTTTACAACAAATAACAATCAAAGGAACAGTAAAAGATCCCGATGGATTACCTATTCCAGGAGCAAATGTTTCGGTGAAAGGGACGACTATAGGAACTACAACTGATTTTGATGGGAATTATGTTCTTACTCTTCCAGAAACAGCTAAAATATTGATTTTTTCTTACTTAGGAATGAAAACAACCGAAGTAGAGATAAACGGTAGAAACGTTGTTAATGTTTCATTGAAGAGCGATGCGGCGGCATTAGATGAGGTTGTAGTAATTGGTTACGGTACTGTTAAAAAATCTGATGTCACGGGATCAGTTACTTCTGCTGATGTTAAGGAGTTAAATAAAACCCAAAATACATCTATTGCCCAAGCTATCCAAGGAAGAATGGCTGGAGTTACGGTTTCTAAAAGTTCAGGAGCTCCAGGAGCGACTCCTACAGTTAGGGTGCGAGGTTTTGGGACAGTGAACAACGCTGATCCTTTGTATGTTGTAGATGGTATTCCCATTAATGATATTTCCAGTATTAATATGGAGGATGCTAAATCAATTGAAGTTTTAAAAGATGCTTCGGCTACTGCTATTTATGGTTCAAGAGGAGCAAATGGAGTTGTCTTGATTACGACCAAAAGTGGTTTAAAAGGGAAGCCTGTTATTTCTTATACTGGCTATGCAGGAATTCAAAAGAGGATAGACAATTTAGAAGTTATGAATGCTGAGCAATGGGCAACCTTATATAATGAAGGATTAGCTAACGATGGGCGCCCATTGAACTCAGATTTAATCAACCCTTCATCATTACGATCTTATAATTGGAAGGATTTAGTATATAAATCAGCTCTAATACAAAGCCATCAACTTTCAGCTTCAGGAGGTTCTGATAACTCAACCTTTTATGTTTCTTTTGGATACATTGATCAAGAAGGAATTGTAGTTAATTCTTCTTATAATCGAACAAATTTCAGAGTAAATAATAGCTATCAAATAATGCCAAAAGTAAAACTGAGTCACAATATTCAATACGCAAAAGCAAAAAGCAGAAGTGTTGCAGAATTTGGAAATTCAACAAGTAGAGTGGCATTTTTAGGTTATATGAATGATCCTGTATCTCCAATTTACAATCCAGATGGATCGTTTGGGATATCAAAATTTAATAGTATTGTGGCTAATCCACTTGCGTTTGCCACCTATGTTAATACACCTTCTATTAAAGAAAGCTTTTTAGGAGATGTATCTCTTGATGTTGATGTTGCTAAAGGCTTAAAATTTAAGTCAAATCTTGGTTTACAAATCAACAACACTAAAGTAGATAATTTTGTTCCAGCTTATTTTGTATCTTCTATTATCAATTCTCCTTTAAGCACTTATACGCTAAACAGAAGTGAAAATAGAGTTTATGTAATATCTAATACTTTAAATTATAACGTAACTATAGCAAAGAAGCATACTATTAGTGCTTTATTGGGGCAAGAAATTCAAGAATTGAATTTTAACAATGTTAACACGACTCGAAATGATATTCCACCAAGCGTTATAAATCCCACTTTAAGTGCTGGTTCTATTTCTTCGGCAACTAATAGTGGCGATATCTCAGAGTCAAGATTATTATCTTTTTTTGGTAGATTTAATTACAATTATGACGATAGGTATTTATTGACAGGTACATTCAGGAAAGATGGTTCCTCACGTTTCGGTTCCAATAACAGATGGGCCAACTTCCCGTCATTAGCCTTGGCATGGAACATTCATAAAGAACATTTTTATAGTGTAGATGCTATCAATCAATTAAAATTCCGTTTGGGTTGGGGGAAAACAGGGAATCAGGACATCCCTAATTCAGCCATTTATAATACATTAAATATAGGAACCAATTATCCATTTGGTCCTGGTGAAGCAACAACAATAGGAGTAACACCTCTAACACCTGGGAATTCAAACCTAAAATGGGAAGCAACAGTGACTAAAAATCTTGGTTTGGATATAGGATTATTGAATAATTCGATTACACTTACTGCAGATTATTTTATCAAAAATACCACTGATATGCTAATGCCCACTCCTATTTTGTCTTCGTCTGGGTATAGGAATTCTCCTTTTACTAATGCGGGAAATATTGAGAATAAAGGATTTGAGTTTACTGCCAACTACAAAAAAGTGATTAAAGATTTTTCTTTTAATGTAGGCGGAAACATTGCCGTTATTAAAAACAAAGTACTCAAACTAGCCACAGAGGGGACAGTATTTCAAACAGGGAACGCTCAAGGAGCAATAGCTAATGTAAGTCGAACTGAAGCAGGTCATCCTTTAGCGTCATTCTACGGTCTGGAAATGTTAGGGATTTTTCAGAATCAAAATGAAATTAATGCTTATCCGAATTTACCGGGCACAAAACCGGGAGATGTAAAATACAAAGATCAAAATAATGATGGGATTATTAATGATGCGGATAGAACTTTTATCGGTTCACCGTTGCCGAAATTTACTTATGGAATCAATCTTAACGTTGATTACAAGCAGTTCGATTTATCAGCCTTTCTCCAAGGAAGTCAAGGGAATAAAATTTTTAATGCCAGTGATTATGATTTAATGGGAGATTTGTCTACAAATTTTAATGTAGATTACTTAGGAAGATGGACTGGAGAAGGTACTTCTAATTCTATTCCACGAGCGTCTTTTGCTAGTCAAGCCAATAATACAATAACTTCTAGTCGATATGTCAAAGATGGTTCTTATCTCAGATTGAAAAATATTCAGCTAGGGTATTCTTTGCCTAAGACTCTTTTAAATAAAATAGCTTTAGAAAAGTTACGTTTCTATGTTTCTGCTCAGAATTTACTAACATTTACAAAGTATAATGGATTAGATCCAGAGGTGGGTGTCGATAATTCTCAAAGTAGTCCTTTGGATATTGGAATTGATAGAGGAAGGTATCCTTCTGTGAGAACAATTTCTTTGGGGTTAAATATTAATTTTTAAATAGAAAATTATGAATAATATAAATATTAGATTTAGAAAGGGAATCAGATTTTTTTCAGTTGTTTTATTACTAGGTATGACATCTTGTAGTAAGGACTATTTAGAAATTGATTCTTTTGGCTCTCCTGTGGTTGATAATTTTTACAAAACACCGGCAGATATGGAACAAGCATTGACTGCTGCTTATAATCCAATGCTTGAACAATATACTTCTTTTGGTCAAGTTTGGTCATCTGATTTATTTATGGGAGATATTGGAACAGATGATATTGAAAAAGGGGGGTTAAGTTTGGCCGATATTCCATTATTATTACAAAAACAGGAATATACTCTAACAACTAATAATAGTTACTTGAATTTTCGTTGGGATATTCAGTTTAGAGGTGTTTTGTATGCAAATTTGGTTTTAGACAATATTGATCAAGTTGATTTTACTGATGCTAACAGAAAAAAAGAAATTGCAGCCGAAGCTCATTTTTTGCGTGCATATTATTATTTTAATTTAGTTACGTTTTTTGGGGGAGTTCCATTATATGACAAAGCGCTACCATATGGGAAGGCCGATATTCCTAGGGCTAGTAAAGCTCAAACGTATGATTTCATTGAACAAGATTTGATAAAAGCTATTCAAGATTTGCCTTCTAGATTTACTAAACCATCCTCTTTTCAGGGACATGCAGACAAAGGTGCTGCATTGGGCTATATGATGAGAGTTTCTTTATATCAAAACAAGATGGATCAAGTAAAGCTATATGGTGAAGAGCTGTTTAAGTTACCATATGAATTGGTAGAACTGAATACAATTTTTCAACCTCTTGGAGAATGGAGTAAAGAATCTGTTTTTGAAATCAATTATTCTTCTAATAATAGTAGATTAGGAACATCTGTACCAAAACAAATGATGCCCAGAACACCTTCTGGACAAGGATTTGGTTTTGCACAAATTAAACAGAATTTAGTTGATGAGTATGAAGCAAACGATCCTAGATTAGATGCTTTTATTTTTAATGAATCTAGTGTATATGGAACAGGGCATTACAATAAAAAATATTCTTGGAAACCTTATAGTGGATATGCAATTCCAACAATTGGAGGGCAGTTGAATAGTGATCAAAACGTTCGTTTAATTCGATTGGCTGACGCCTATTTGATGTATGCTGAGTCTATATACAACACCGATGCACCTACAGCAATACAATATGTAAATAAAGTAAGAACGCGAGCCAGAGGAACAGCATTACCAACAGTTGTACCTGATTTACCTCCAACCTTAAATGGGCAAGCTTTATTAGATGCCATTTATCATGAGAGAAGAGTTGAGCTTGCAGGAGAAGGTTTACGCTTTCAAGATTTAATTCGTACTGGGAGAGCTAAAACTATTTTGGCTCCACTTGGATTTGTTGAAAATAAAAACGAAGTGATGCCTATTCCGCAAACACAAATTGACTTGTCAAATAAAATTTTATCTCAAAATAATTATTAAATTGGTTTAGTTTGGTTAGGTTGAAAAAGGTTTAATCTTAATTGATTAGACCTTTTTTTATTATTAATTCAAGTTACTAGTTCGAAAGTATGAGTCAATTCAGATATTGAGCATTAAACAAAAAAGAATGAAAATCGGTATTAAATTTTACCCAAATAGGCACTTAAGCTATCCTCTCTAGTCAAATTTAATTTTTTGCGGATTCGAGAACGTGCCATATGAACGCTATTTATGGAAATTCCTAAAAGATGTGACATTTCTTTGCTATCAAAATTTAACCGTATCAATGCACAATGCTTTAAATCTGTTGATGTTAAATCGGGGTGGGATATTAATAACTTGTTATAGAATGCATCGTTCGTTTGAGTAAATCGGAGATGGAAATCTTCCCAAATTTTTTTGTTACTTTTTTTATACTTTGCTTGGAATTTATTGTATAAATTGGGAGAATTGAGCATTACAGCTTCCATTAATTCGGATACAGCCTGTTCTTTTTCAATAAGTTGCAATGCATTTGTTGTAAGTTCCTTATTTTTTACTTCAATGATTGCTTCACTTTTTTCTTTTTGAATTAATTTTTCATACGAAGCTTTTTTCATTTTCGAATGTAGTCGAAAAGTAATGATTAAAATAATTACTAGTAAAACTAGTATTACAATTAACAATCGTAGCCTAAATTTTGATTGATTGCTTAACTGTAACATTTTATTTTGGGTGTTTAATTGTGCTTCCTTTAATGATAAAGATTCTTTATACTTGTTTTTTATTTCAAAAAGAATTTTATTTTGTTTGCTTTGAATATTAAAAAGGCTGTCTGAAAGATGTTTAGATTCTTTTAAACATAAAAAAGCCTGATCTGAATTGTTTACTTTTCTATATTCAAAGGCAAGTTTTTCTAATACTTCAGGTTTTAAATTGAGGTTGTTTTGCAAAGAATCAATAGCCTTTAACGATTTTTTGTAGTAAAATATAGCTTTTTCAGGTTCGTTAATGGCTGATTTTATTCTCCCCTGAAAATAGTTGGTTGCGGTTTGAAATACCTTTCCATTCATTTCAAAATTCTCAGTAACACCATTTAAATATTCTTGAGCTTTTTTGTAATTCTGTTTTTCAAGATATACTTGCGAATAAATTGCATCTACAAAGTGCAAGCGAGTAGTTGAAGTATCTACAAAATAGCAAGAGTCTAAATAATTAATAGCCAAATCATATTCCTTCATAGCAACATATTGTACAGCAACATCTAAATAACATGACGTAAGTCTTTTTTTATATAGTTTATTTACCTTGGAATATTCTTTTGAAATTTCCAAACCTATTTTGGTATGTTTTAAAGCAATAGTTTCTTTACCATATACTTGGTATAAAATACCTAACATTTGATGAAATTCTACTAAAGGCATTTTATTAGAAATTTTTTCAGCCAGAGGCATTGCTTCCCAAATCAATTCAAAAGCATTATTAAACTGTCCCTTACGATGTTCAATGTCCGAAAGATGCGCAATGCAATTTAGATGGTTAATTGTATCTCCTTTTTTCAAAAAGTATTTGGCACCATTGCTAAAATAGTTGTAAGCTGTTTTGGTACTTTTTTGCGTCATTAAATAACGTTCCTTATTGAATTTTTCTAATTTATAAGCGGAGTCATTTTTGGCATCTTGTGAAAAAGAAGTAAATGGAACAATAGTGAATATTAGTCCAAAGATTATGGTCCGGAAATTAAAGAATAAGTTAAAAATCATGGATATCGTTTCTTGAACGTGCAATATACTCAATTGGCATGCAAAATATAGTTTAATTTAGTATAAGATATAGTAGAATATAGTTTTAATATAGTTTGTTTTTCTTCAATGGAAATAAATAAGAATAATTTTGAAATGTTGAAAATCATATCGTTGCATATTCAAAATACTGGGATTGAATGCTGTTTTTCTATTTGATTAAAAAATCAAAATATATAGTAGCAAATAATAAAAAGTATAAACAAAACCTTTAGCTTGAAATCAAATATCTAATGTAATAATGTATCGTTCAGTCTATTTGTGTCGTGTTATGTTTTTCTGTTAAATTCTGGAACATATTTAAAAAATGAATTAAATAAAGCAAGCTTGAATGAACAAAAAAAGGCTATAAAATTAAAGCAGAGGAATTGGAGTTTGTCTATCGCTTAGCATACAAATCCCGACTAGTTTAGAAAATTAAAATATCATATACTAAATACAAACTAGATTTTGTAAAAAAAAAATATAACACAAAATACTAACATTGTCTTTAGGATGGCAATTAAACAAATCAATTAACAAATAAATTTAAAATTATGAAAATTCGACATCTGTCAATATTACTTGTGCTCACAACTATATTTGGTTATGCACAGAGTAGTAAAAAGGAATCACCTAAAATTTACAATCCCACTGTAGAATCACTACAACAATATGAGACCCCAGATTGGTTTAGTAAAGCAAAATTTGGCATTTGGGTTTGTTGGAATGCCTACACTGTTCCAGCAGTTGGTGACTGGTATGCGCGTAACATGTATATTGAAGGGCATCCACATTATAATTTTCATCTTAAAAATTATGGGCATCCGTCTAAATTTGGTTATAAAGACATTGTAAATGAGTGGAAAGGTGAGGATTTTGATGCACAATCATTAGTTGATTTGTTTGTTGAAATAGGAGCTAAATATATAGTCGCAATGGCTAATCATCACGATAATTTTGATTTATGGAATTCAAAATACCATAAATGGAATTCTGTGAATTATGGTCCAAAACGCGATATTATGGCTGAATTTCATCAGGCTGTTTTAAAATACAAAGATAAGGGAATCCGCTGGGGAGTGACAAGTCATGTTGAGCGGGCTTCAAGTTGGTTTCAGACAAATAAAGGTGCTGATAAAAAAGGTCCTTACGCTGGTGTGCCTTATGATGGCAACGATGCAGCTTATTGGGATTTTTATCTACCTCCGAATGCAGATGGTGATGTTAAACCAACTCAACCCTCTAATGCACCTACATATTGGAAAGAAAACTGGCTAGCGCGTTGCAAAGATTTATTTGAACATTATGAACCTGATTTTTTCTATGTTGATGGAGGTGTGCCCTTCCCTGGAGATGATAAAGGGCGAACAGGATTAGAAATGATATCCAACTTGTATACTACTAATGCAGCAAGGCATAATGGGGAAAATGAAGCGGTAATGTGTATTAAAGATTGGTATGCAAAAGCCCCTAAAGGAGAGTGGGGTTATTATTGGGATGGTATTGCAACCTTAAACCTTGAGCGTGCTCGCTTGCCCTTAATTAGAAAAAAACCATGGCAAACAGATACTTCAATTGGCGATTGGACTTATGTAAAAGATGATGAGTATAGGTCTGCAACAGAGATATTGCAAGAATTAATTGATATAGTTTCAAAGAATGGAAATATGCTTTTGAACGTAAGCCCTATGTCTAATGGTCAATTAGACAATAAGGCGCTATTACTTCTTAAAGAAATTGGTGCTTGGATGAAGGTTAATGGAGAGTCAATTTACGAAACTACCCCTTGGGCAACAAGTGGTGTTGGTAATTTGCGTATTGTGAAAAAAGGTGAAAAATCTCTTTACCTAAGTTTGATGGAGATGCCTACAGGGAATAAACTCAATGTTCCATATCTAGTTCCCAAAAAAGGGAAAAGTTTAGGTATTAAAAAAGTGTCAATTCTTGGTCATGAAAATGTGAGTCTGAAATGGAATTCAGATGAAGAAAGCTTTAATGTTGAAATTCCAAAAGGAATAGAACTGAAACATGCCCTGGTTATAAAAATAGAGCTAGATAATTTAAAAGAATACAGTCAAAAAGCTGTAGCAAAATTAGATGATTGTACTGAACAGTTAACAGATTGGTGGAAAAATCTACCAATTACGGAATCAGATGGAGTTTATAAAAGAATTACAGTTAATAATCAAAATGAAGTGTGGGCTATAAAGTCTGATAATTCTTTGGTTGAAATTAAAAATGGTAAAGAAATTGACCTCGGATTTAAGGCTTTAGATGTAGGTGCTAGTGCAGGAGGAACAGTATTCGTTGGGATGGATAATATTGTATATTTATATACTAAGAATTTGCCTATGTGGGTTGATTTGCCAAGTGGAGAAAATCGTGTTACAAGAAAAAGTAAAGATGATAAAGAATGGTTAATGATTCCCGGAATCAAAGCAATACGATGTGACATTAGTACAACAGGGACTATATGGGCAGTTCAGGATGATCATACAATTGCATATTACGCTGATTTGATTTGGAAAAAACTCGATAAAAAAGCTGAGGATATAGCATGTGGCGGAGGCTGGTTAGGAATGGTTGCTATTATTAACAATGGCCAGCTAGAGCGCTTTGAGGGGACTTATTGGGAAAAACTAGGAGGTAAGGATTTAGTCGCACTTGATATTTCCAATCTTGAGAAAAATATTGTTTGCCTGAGTAGTAAAGGAAAAATAAGTATATACAATCTAATAGGAATGGTTGAACTTGAGCAAGTTGATAAAAACATATTAGATATAAGTTGTGGACTCAAAGATAATAAAGAGACTGTTTCGATGGCGAGATCTTCTATTTTAAAACATTAAAAGTACAGTAGCTTGCTAGGGAATATCCTAGCAGCAATGCTTTTGTTTTAAAATTGAATTGGAAACACGCAGGAAAGGACAGCAATTGGCATTTCCTAAAGAGACAAAAGGTAAATAGGTCTTTAGTCGTAATTTATAAATTAGAATTAGAGCAAATCATTAAAAATTAACCCAAACAATATAAAATGAAAAGAAAGATTCAATTTACAGTTTTTGTTTTGAGCATAGGTGTATTTCTAACAACACTGAACGCACAAAACAAATTAGCAAAAAAAGAAAATGTAAGTGAAACAAATCAAATAGAAGAAGCTAAAAAAAGTGTTGAATTTAGACCAGAATGGCCATCTATAGCAAAACATTCTGTACCAGAGTGGTTTAGAGATGCTAAGTTTGGGATTTTTACATGTATTGGACCTGCCACTGTGGCTACACAACATCAGACTACCGAGTGGTATGGTTGGGCAATGTACGATACTATTAGCGTTTCTTGGACAAATACACCTTTAGGTAAACACAAACCTTCTGGCGAATTTTTGAGACATAAACAACTTTTTGGAGGTGATCAAAATGTAGTAGGCTATAAAGATATTATAAAACAATTTCAACCTTCAAAATTTAACGCTGAAGAATGGGCGGATTTATTTCAAAAAGCGGGTGCTAAATTTATGGGGCCTATTGGAATTTTTCATGATAATTATTTGAATTGGGATTCAAACATTAGTCGTTGGAATAGCAAAAAAATGGCAGGAGTAGATATTGTGGGCGATTTAGAAAAAGCCATTCGAAAACGCGATATGAAATTCCTTATAACCTACCACCATGCCTTTACTTGGTATTGGTATTACAATTCATTTGCTTTTGACGGAGGAAAACCAGGTAATGAAGATTTATATGGAAAACCACATGCGTTCTCACCGCTTCCAGATAGTTTTGAGCCATATCCTGATGCTGACTTTGAAGAGCGTTGGTTTAAAATTTTAGAAGAATCAGCATTGAAATATAAGCCAGACCTTTTTTGGTTTGATATGGGTCTTGAACTTTTAAGTGATAATATTCGCAAAAAAGCATTTTCTCGGTTATTAAATTTAGCCAACGAAAACAAACAGGATATAGGGTTGGCTTATAAAATAAAATACGATGTATGTATTCCTCCAACAGCAGGTATTTTGGATTTTGAAAAAGGGCGCTCTACAGGATTACGACCAGATCCTTGGTTAAGTGACACTCCTTTAGGGGGGTGGTTTTATAATACAAGACCTTCGCGCTCTCCAAAAGCAATTGTTGAAATTCTAGTAGATGTTGTGAGTAAAAATGGTTGTTTATTGCTAGACGTAAGTCCAAAAGCAGATGGATCCATTCCTGAAGATCAAAAACAAACCTTATTGGGTATAGGAGAATGGTTAGACATGAATGGAGAAGCAATTTATAACACTCGCCCATGGGTAATTGCAGAAGAAGGTCCTACAAAATTATCGAAGGATGGACATTTTAATGAAAATTGGGAGGCTATTTATACTGAAAAAGACATTCGATTTACAAGAAGTAAGGATAACAATACACTTTATATAACCGTTTTAAATAAACCATCAACTGAAGAAGTGGTTGTTAAAGCTTTGTCAACTGTAAACCCTTATTTGGAACGAGAAATTGCTGCTGTATCTTTAATCGGATCCAAAAATTCTATTCATTGGAAACGTGATTTAGAGGGATTACATTTGACTTTTCCAAAAAATGCTCAAGGTAAATATGCTTGGTGTTATAAAGTTGAGTTGAAATAAAATACTAAAAAATATTGTAATATTTTTATTCTATAAAGCCTGTTTTGAGAAATTGTTTTTGATGATTTTTTTGGTTTTTTCAAGTCATTTTATCCAATAACCTCGTGAATAAAAATGTTTGCAGAAAAACTGCTATGTTATAACCACTATGAACCTCTAGTTTATAGTGGTTTTTTTGAGGAGCGTATTATCTAATTGCCTAATAAAATAAGACTAAGAATTATTAAATTGAACCTGTATTTCCGTTTAGAAAACAGCTGTTACTATTTTTTTGAGAAGGGCTTATTCTTCGGAATAGTCCCATTTATTTTGAATTGTACAATCTAAAAGTCCTTCATAAATCTGGAAAATACATTTATGTTAGAATAAAAAACATATGTTAGGAGGGCAGTATTGCTTTAAATCTATTTTTGAAGATGAATATGCAACCCAAATTTGAACTGTTTTATGATGAAGTAGTTTTATTTAAAACTTTTCTAAATAGCATTTTTTTGTTTTGAACTACGGTAAATCCCTAGAAAATGAATTATATGGATTTGTGAAAATTTTTCGATCCTGATCGACGGGGATATGAAGTTCAACTTTAATGATTCTAAATGTTGTCTTTTAAAATTATTAACTATTCTGAGAACTTGTTTTAAAAAGGAGCCAAATATAATTGGTGCAGTATAAAAGAAATAAAAACCGAACCTCTAATAATTAATTTTTAAATATGAAATATTCAAAGATTTTTAAAAGTATTGTATTTGCCGTTTTAATATTGGCCATTACAAATTCGTATGCACAGTTGCCGGAAATAGCGGGAAAGAAGTGGGAAAAGGTACAGGCGTTGAGTGATGAATTTAATGGTAAAAAAATTGATTCTAAAAAATGGAATATAGATCCACAGGGACATTACAAATTAGACTGGACGGGTCGTGCTCCTGGATTGTTTCAAAAAGAAAGTTTTGACATCAAAGATGGTTGTCTAACCATTGAAGTTGGAGAATTGCCTAAACCTGTTACAATTGGGAAATCGACCTATAAATACCATGGAGGTATTCTGCGATCCTACAAAAAAACATCTGTAGGGCATTATTATGAGTGCCGTATGAAAATGAACAAAACAGAAATGGGTGGTGGTTTTTGGTTGTGTCATAAAGGAACTTGTGAAAACAAACATGAAATCGATATTACGGAATCAGTAGGTGTTTTGACAGATCAAACTCATAAATGGGCCTTTGATTGGGACCAAATTATGCATTCTAATGCTATTCATAGAGAGTCTGCCTGTGTAAAACAAGTTAGAGATCAAAAGAAAATGGCTCCGCCAACTAAAAACCACGAACGTTTTTATACCTATGGATTCTACTGGAAAAGCCCAACAGAATTGTTGTTTTATCTAGATGGTGAATACGTTTACACTTTGAAACCACCTGTACCTTTTGATCAAGATTTGGTTTTACAATTTTCTATAGAAGCCTATGATTGGAACCCCATACCGGAGAAAGGAAGTAAAGTCGCTACAGGAAGCAAAGAAGAAAGAACAACTTTGATTGATTACATAAGAGTATATGAATTAAAAGATCGTTAATACTTGTACCGATTTTATTATAACCAAAATGGAACCAGATATTGAACCAAATAAATTCATCGAAGCCCATAAATAAGTATATAAAGTCAACGAAATAATCAATAATAATTGAAAATAATTTTAAGGGGATTTATATTGTGGGGTCAAAATTTTAATACTGGGTTTATTAGTTTGCATTCCTATGAATGCAAAAACCCATCTATGGTACAATAAAAAACATTTGTAAATACTATTCCTATTGTTTAATCTTAGTTTTGGTCTTATTATAAAGACTATAATTAATTGAAGTAATTCAAAATGAAACAACTCTTTTTATCCTTTTGTGCGGCAACATTGTTATGTTGTGGAGTAAGCAAAGCACAAGCACAAGATTTGAATTTTAATGATTCTTGGAGATTTTTCAATGCCGAAGCCAAGGGTGCTGAGCAAGTAAATTTCAATGACTCCAAGTGGCGTAATCTAAACTTACCTCATGATTGGGCTATCGAAGGTCCTTTTGACGAAAAATACAATGCGCGTTGTGGCGGTTTGCCTTTTCACGGAACAGGTTGGTATCGCAAATCATTCAAAATGGATAAAAGTGCTCAAGGCAAAGTCGTACGAATCGAGTTTGAAGGAGCGATGTATGATGCCTATGTTTGGGTCAACGGTCAATTGGTTGGGAATCGCCCTAATGGGTATATCGGTTTTGAATTTGATATAAGTAAATATTTAAAATACGATGGTTCAAATAATATAATTGCCGTTCGATTAAAACCAGAGGATTTATCTTCTCGTTGGTATCCGGGGGCAGGAATTTACCGTTCGGTTTGGTTAAAAATTGACGAGCCTGTACATGTAAAACAATGGGGAACATATATTACGACTCCAACAGTAACTAAGGAAAAAGCAACCATCCAAAACGAAACTACTGTAGAGAATAAAACCGAAAAGGCAGTTACTGTAAAAGTAAAACAGGAATACTTTTCGCCTGACGGAAAATCAGTGGCATCAGTTGAGGAAGATTTGAAAATTGCACCCAACTCCAAAGCGATTTCAGCATTGTACACAGTGATAAAAAATCCGCTACGTTGGGACACTAAAACACCGCATTTGTACAATGCTGTGACCACAATTTCCGAAAATGGAAAAGTATTGGATTCGTATAAAACTCGTTTTGGGTTGCGTACCATCGCTTTTACCAAAGATGGTTTTTTTCTGAATAATGAAAAAATACGTTTCAATGGTGTGTGTTTACACCACGACAATGGCGCTTTAGGTTCGGCAGTGTATAAAAGAGCTGATGAACGCAAATTGCAAATCATGAAAGACATGGGGACTAATGCGATTCGTACCAGTCATAATCCACCCTCAAGAGAATTTTTAGATTTATGTGATGAGTTAGGATTATTGGTTTTGGATGAATCTTTTGACATGTGGAAGATGCCTAAAGTGCCTAACGGCTATAGTGTGTTTTTTGACCAATGGGCAGAAAGAGACATCAAAGACATGTTGTACAGAGACCGTAACCACCCATCTATTATTATGTGGAGTACAGGAAACGAAATCCTAGAGCAAGGAGACAAAAAGAACGGTTGGAGAGTGGCAAAAATGCTCAATGATTATTGTAAAGAAGTAGATAGAACCAGACCCACTACGATGGGAATGAATAATTATTCAAACCCGTATGACAATAATTTCGCACAACAAGTAGATATTGCAGGGGTAAATTACAAACCGAGTAAATATGAGGAAATAAGAAGTAATTATCCTGAATTGCCTTTTTATGGTTCTGAAACTTCCAGTTGTACCAGTAGTCGCGGGGTCTATCATTTACCAATTGAAAAATACGAAACACATCCTTCATTGCATGTTACGAGTTATGATATCATCGGACCGCCATGGGCATACCCACCGGATATCGAATTTCATTTTCAGGAAAAAAGTCCATTTGTGATGGGAGAATTTATCTGGACTGGATTTGACTATTTAGGAGAACCTACTCCATACGGAGGAAAAGACAATTCGACTAATGGTTATTGGAACGGACATTGGCCTTCTAAGAGCTCTTATTTTGGAGCAGTGGATTTATGCGGTTTCCCTAAAGACCGATTCTTTTTGTACCAAAGTCATTGGACTACTAAACCGATGATTCACTTGTTGCCACATTGGAATTGGGAAGGAATGGAAGGAAAGGAGATTCCCGTTTATTGTTATACCAATGTTGATGAAGCGGAACTGTTTTTAAACGGTAAATCATTAGGACGAAAAGTGAAAGGGAAGGATTTAACCGAAATTAAAGTTGATTTTACTCGTTACGAACCCAAAACCTTTCAATCTAAATATAGATTATCTTGGAATGTTCCCTATCAACCCGGTACCTTAAAAGTGGTGGGTTACAAAGATGGTAAAAAGGTCAATGAAGAAATAATCAAAACAGCTGGAAAGCCAGCAAAAATCAGTTTGTCTGTTGATAGAAGTATAATTGACGCTAACGGACAAGACCTTGCTTATGTAACGGTGAAAATTTTAGACAAAAACGGCAATTTCTGTCCGTTGGCAGATAATCTAGTAACTTTTGATGTAAAAGGAGTAGGGGAAATCATAGGCGTTGATAACGGAAACCAAATCAGTTTGGAGTCTTTTCAGGGTAACCAAAGAAAAGCTTTTAACGGTATGTGTTTGGCTATTTTAAAATCATCTAAAAATGCTGGAAAAATTGCTTTAAAAGCCAATTCAAAATCATTAAAAAGCACGCAGATTGTAATTGAAACGAAGTAAGTTTTTATAAAATTCACAGTAAAAAAAATCACCAAAATAAGGATGCCACAAGTAGTTTTTGAACTATTTGTGGCTTTTCTTTTTTATTTCCAGATTGTCTTTATTATAAACTGCATTCAGGGTTCATGCCATTTTAATGGAATCCCTATGTCCTGTTGGGTGCTAAAATCCCTTTTTTTACCCTCCACCCCAATGAATCTTTGAAAAAAATCACAAAACAAAAATGACCGATTTTAGGACATTAAAATCAGCTATTTTCTATGCTTCACTCAAAAAAACACTTACTTCTGAATGTGGTCTCTTCAGGGGGGATAAACTAGAATTTCCTTTATTGGTCTCAGTTTCGGGTCTAAAACCCTGCAATTTATTGCAGTACTTAAGTAATGCGAAAAAGTATATTCTGATTTTTTCAGCATTGATAAATAGTTTTCAAAATTTAGAGATTTTCAGTCTCTCGTCAAACAAACCTCTGTACTGGAAGTGCAGAGTGGTTTAGTTAATGATGACTTCATCTATTTCCCAACTTCCTTTATCGGCTTCAAGCTGAAATGCCAATTGCATTAATAGTTCGTTTCTATTTTTGAATTTATTTAAATCAATAGTGTAGATTTTAAAAGAGGCATCTTTAGCCGCAATAGGAATTGTAATCCATTCTTGTTTGCTCCAATCCACCTGACCGGTCTCTGTTGACCAAAAATTTTTAGAATAATTACGTGTAAAAAGTGCCAATTTTAGTTCCTTAGCTTGGCTATTGTTTTTGATTTTTAAAGTGATTTTCGAACATAATTTGGTTTCTGTGTACAACCAGGGGGCACTTTGTACAACAGCATTTTTTGCGGTAATTGTCCCCATCAACTTGCCCTCTTTATACGAAATCAAAGTTCCTCCTAAGGCATTCCAGCCCATGGTACTGTTTTTAAATTCAAAAGGTCTTCCCGGTGCTGGATACATGCGGTCCTCTTTTGGGACGATAATGGTTTCGTCTTTATTAAAAAAGACAGGTTTTAAACTTGCTCCTCTATAGAAAGCACTGATGTCATGGTTTTCCTGTAGTACATACAACTGATTTTTCCATTCAAAAAAACTGGTATGTCCACCTTTTAAGAATGCACCCTTAAATTCATAAGGACCATACAAATTCTTTGACATAGCATATCTACTTCCAAAGACTAAATAATACCAACCATTGCGTTTGAATAAAGTTGATTTATCTTCAGTTTTCATACTTTGTCCCTTTTCATCGATAACGGTAATCGCTTTGGGTTCTGATGCCAAAGATTTCATATCCTTAGATAAAGTAGCCATATAATAGGTTCCTGCTCCAAAACAAATCGTATAGACATCGTTTTCGACAAAAACTTCCGGATCATAGGGATGCACAGGAACAATTCCTTCAGGCAATAATGGTTTGCCTAACAAGTCCTTGTATTCACCAGTAGCATTATCGGCAACCATAACACCGGTATTTTTATTTCTGTTGGAAAAAAACCAATAAAATTTCCCATCTCGTTCCGTTATATCTCCTGCCCAGCAATTGGGCTGATTGCCGATATAGGTTTGTGATGGATAAATATTACGATGGTGTTTCCAATTTTTTAAATCTGTGGAAGACCAAACTTCCCATCGGTCCATTCGAAAAGAACCTTTACCTTCCCAAGATTCATCATGACCACAAATAACATAAACAGTATCATTTTGTACCCAAGCATGCGGATCCGCCATTCCATGTTCAGGTGCAATTACGTCCACATAAAGTGCATGAGGATTTATCCCCCAACTGCTACGATTATCATCACTACCATGTTTCACTCCAATTTGTGCAAAAAGAGCATTGGAAATCAATCCAACTAAAAGCATTGTATTTATTTTAAAAAATCTCATTTTGTATGTGTTTAAATCTTTTTGAAGCATCAAACTTTATTATAGCAATATTATGACATTGAACGGAATTATCATTATACAGACTAACCGATAAGTAGAACGTATGATTTATTATTGAGAATAATGAGGTTTACATTAAGAATTTTAAACCAAAAATTCGCAAACTCAATTATTTTTCAATAATTCAATTTGCGAATTTAGGTTGCTTGATTCTGGGTCTCTATTTATCAATTACCGGATCTCTTTTTTCATCTGTACGGTGAACTGCATTTACCTCATAAATGGTCTTTAGCATCCACAAAGGGCGCTCTAAACCTGCTTCCCATTCAAACAAAGTTTTGTACATTTCACGTACTTTCTCTGGATATTTGACTGCCAAATCATTTTTCTCTCTAATATCTTCGGCAATATTATACAATTCAGCAGGTCTGTCAGGATAACGCAGCAATTTCCAATCGCCTTCACGTACGACCCCTCTGTTAGCAATTTTCCAGAACAGTCTTTTGTGTGGTGCTTCTGATTTTTTATGGGTTACAAATGGCATAAGATCAACACCATCTAAATCTTTGATAGCAGTAGCATTTCCTCCGGCTAGATTAATAAAAGTAGGGGCCATATCCAGCATGCTAATTGACTTATCATAAGTAGTTCCGGCCTTGATTATTGAAGGTAATTTCATGATAAAAGGCACTCGGATTCCGCCTTCCAGAAAAGTAGATTTACAACCACTCAAAGGGTAGTTTGAGGTTTCTGTACCGTCAGGACCTCCATTGTCATTGGCAAAGACAATTAATGTGTTTTTTTCTAAACCTAATTTTTTAAGTTTATCCAAAATTTGTCCACAGGCACGGTCTAGTGCCAAGGTCATTGCTGCCAATTGTTTTCGTTTACCGGTTAGGTGCTCAATTTTTGCCATATCTTCTTCAGTAGTATGCAATGGTGCATGCACAGCATTGAAGGAAACATACATGAAAAACGGATTTTTTTTGTTTCGATCCAAGAATTCACAAGCCTTATCTGCAAAATCATCGGTGATATACTTAGTGGGTTCTTTATAATTTCCAAAACCTTGTTCCAGTCTGTTTTCAGGTGTTAGTTTGGCTTCATTTTCAGTCAAGGGCCAAAAACTTCTGGCGCCTCCTCTAAAACCATAAAATTCATCGAAACCTCTTTTTAACGGATGGTATCTATCGTCATTACCTAAATGCCATTTCCCTAAAACAATTGATTTATATCCCAATGGTTGTAAGTAATCGGCAATTGTTTTGATATTGGTTGGTAAACCCATTTCGTCATCATTCAATCGAGAGGATTCACTCATATACCCTGGTACATTGTTCTCTTCAATTCCGTAGCGTTGCTGGTACATTCCTGTAAGCAATCCTGCTCTCGAAGGTCCACAAACTGAATCTGTGGTATAAGCTTCTTTGAAAATCATACCTTCCGAAGCCAGTTTGTCTAAATGGGGTGTTTTAAAATATTTACTTCCTTGGAAACCAAAATCATTATACCCAGCATCATCTGCGAAAAGGAAAATTATATTTGTTTTTTGAGCTGTTATTTTCATTGGCATAAAAGCCATCAAAAAAACAGCGGTAGTTAGGATTAATCTTTTAATAGGCATCTTTTTATTTTTTTATTTTTTAATTAATAATCAATTGCCACGATTTTGACCCCGTGGCAATTGATAATAAACAAATATAAATTAAGTTCATTCAGAATGGCATTTTTTTCACTAGACAAAAACTAGACAAAGAGTATTTCATCGCCTAAAATACTCTAAATAGAACTAAATTCTTTCATCTCAAACCATTAGATGTTAGGTTTTATAGTTTATTTAATTTCATTAACGGTAAAAAACACTTCTCTTCCTTTGTTCAAAATCAACTCTTTACCTTGGACATCAATAATCCCTTTTTGACGAATGTCTGTACAGGATGCACCTATTTTAAACTCATACTTTCCAGATTCGATAATCCATTTTTCTTCTTTGTATTGCACTAATTGTTGCGGCGAAACATTAAAAACTACTGTTTTTTCTTCACCAGCTTTCAACGACACTCTTTCGAATCCTTTAAGCTGAATGGGTTTCATGGTTGAGGTTTTATCTACAGGTGAAACATACAATTGAACAATTTCAGTTCCCTCTCTTTTTCCTGTATTCTTAATTTTTACCGAAACCGAAAAACGTTCGTCTGTAATGGCTGCGTTAGGCTGCATTTGTAAGTCTGAATAAACATAATTGGAATATGACAATCCGAAACCAAAAGGATATTGTACTAATGAACCATCAACGTATCCATTTTTGTAATTAATTTCTTCTTTGGAATCGGTTTTGGGATAAGTAACACATAATTTTGCTGAAGGATTTACATTTCCAACAATAATATCTGCCAAAGCATTTCCGCCTTCTTCACCTGGAAACCAAGCCTGAATAATCGCAGCACATTTACTTTCAAACTTACTTACCAATTGCTGACGACCACCAAACATTACTAAAATAACGGGTTTGCCTGTTGCAATCATTTTTTCGACAAAGGCTTCTTGATCACCAGGTAGCCTTATTCCGTTACGTTCTCTTCCTTCGCCACACAAGTATAAATTTTCGCCAACAGCCACCACAATAACATCGCTCTCTTTACCAATTTTTATGGCATTTTGCAAATCCGGCTGCGGCAATCCTTTGATAGCCATTAATTTTAGTTTGCTCAATCGGTCATCACCCAAACCGCTATTATCTACCTTAGTTTCAAGAGTAGCACTCCAATCACAACCTCTCTCGTGAAGAATTTTTACTTTATTTCCTAATTTGTTTTCTAAGCCTTCTTTTAAAGTCACCAATTTTGGGTTCAAAGGATCAAACTCAGTGCTATGCCAAAAAGAAATCATAGACTGATAGGTATAATCACCCAATAAACATTGCACTGTTGCCGCATTTGGGCCTACTAAGGCTATTTTTTTTACCTCTTTTTTTAAGGGTAATAGTCCGTTATTTTTTAAAAGAACAATGGACTGGGTAGCAGTTTCATAGGCTAATTGTCTAAATGCTGGTGGATCAAAATCTAATTTTCCTTCTTTGCCAATAATAGGGTTTTTATCTAACAAGCCTAGTTTTGCCTTCATTATTAGGGAACGCTTTACGGCTTGATTAATCGTTTCTATTGAAACTTCTCCTTTTTTCAAAGCTTCTGGCAAAAGCGGATAAGCAATAGGCGAGGACAATTCGATATCAACACCCGCATTGATTGCCATAGCGCCCGCTACCATTTCAGATGGCGCTTGTTTATAGCCTTTAAAAGTTTTAGAAACAGCAAAATAATCGCTCACAATCAATCCGTCAAAACCTATTTCCTTGCGTAACATTTGGTCAAGCATGGTAGGACTCGCAATTACTGGTAAAGCTCTGTATTTTCCATACGATGGCATCACACTTTTGGCTCCTGCAATTTTGATACAAGCTTCATGCGGCATTAAATATTCTTCGTATAATTCTTTTTCGCTATTATTAAATGTGCCGTAGCCTGCAAAATGTTTTACGGTGGCCGCCACTCCCGTTCTAAAATCTTCACCCTGCAAACCCTTTACGAAGGCTACTCCCATTTTTGAAGTCAAATACGCGTCTTCACCATAACTCTCCTCGAGTCGGTTCCAATGTGCGGTCCGACTTAAATCAAGCATTGGAGACAAAGCAAAAGTTGCCCCAGCGGCTCTCATGTTTTGAGCAGTAGAACGAGAATTGTTTTTCACTACTTCCGGATTCCAAGAACAACCTACACCAATTTGTTGCGGGAAAGTAGTGGCTCCTTGTGTGGCAAAACCAGTAATGGCCTCTTCGTGAAAAATAGCAGGGATTTTTAATTTGGTTTCCGTCATTAGAAAATGCTGGACCTCACGCACTAAATCTCTTAGTTTTTCTGGAGAAAGTTCAAGCCCCGATGAAAATTGGCAAAAATGGCCCACACCATTGGGGATATTTTGTCTGCATTTTTCTAAAGAGACCTTGCCATCAACCATAATCTCTTTTAAACGTGTACCC
This sequence comes from Flavobacterium sp. ARAG 55.4, assembly GCF_051846875.1. Taxonomy (NCBI): domain Bacteria; kingdom Pseudomonadati; phylum Bacteroidota; class Flavobacteriia; order Flavobacteriales; family Flavobacteriaceae; genus Flavobacterium; species Flavobacterium sp. ARAG 55.4. The sequence continues at coordinate 60,846 of NZ_JBPYCT010000006.1, forward strand.
GTAATTTGAGCAATTTTTTCCTCCATAGTCATTGTAGCCATTATTTTTTCGACTTTGGCATCAATCTCTGGAGTTGAATAGCTTTCTACCTTTCTTACTTGTGCATTTATTATTGTTTGAAAGCAAAAAAGCATTACAATTACTAGGATTCTACTACTCATAATTTACTTTATTGGGGTGTATTTGTCTACTACGATTTTTTTGTATTGTTCAAATAATGTTTGAACTAACTTGGGATTAGAGGGAGCTTGATTTTTTTTCTGACTAATGTCTTTTTTCAAGTTGTACAATTGGAATTCAGTATCAATACCTAATTCGGTATGCGTTTGTTCATTCATAGCTTTTCCGTTATGAGGCGGAATCATAATCCAATCCCCAGTTCTGAAAGCGGTTTTAGAATTAGCTTCTATAACCAAGTTTTGACGTCCTTTGTTGTCTTTTCCTAAAAATGTATTGATTGTATTTTGACTATCTCCCAAATCAGTTTTTACCCCAAACATCGAAGCAAAAGAAGCCAGTAAATCCATTTGACAAACCAAAGCATCTGAAACTTTTGGCTTAATGGTGCCTTTCCAATATACCATAAAAGGAACACGCGTTCCTGCTTCAAACAAACTATATTTCCCACCTCTTAATTTACCTGCCGGAGTATGTTTTCCCAATTTTTCGACTGCATCATCGTGATATCCATCATCTAAAACCGGACCGTTATCACTAGAGAAAACAATTAGTGTGTTTTCTAAAATCCCTTCTTTTTTTAAGGTTTTCATAAATTCACCAATACACCAATCGGCTTCTAAAATAGCATCACCACGCGGTCCCATTCCTGACTTTCCTTCAAAACGAGGATGTGGTGTACGCGGTACATGAGGTTGTTGCAAGGCATAATACAAGAAAAAGGGTTTGTTTTTATGCTCTTTTACATAGTTTTGGGCTTTGATTAAAAAATGATCAGCCATGTCAGTATCTTTCCATTTGGCTGCTTCACCACCTTTCATATAACCAATTCTTGGAATTCCATTCACAATAGATTGATTATGACCATGACTCCATTTCATCGTAGTCAACTCAGGATTGTCTAATCCTGTAGGTTGTCCTTCAAAGTTCTTTTTATAACTTACAAAAATAGGGTCTTTAGGATCTAAATTATCTACACGACCATTATCAATGTAAACAGTAGGTACACGATCTTGTGTAGCTGCTAGAATATAGGATTCATCGAAGCCAACTTCATTTGCTCCTGGCTTAATTTGTTTGTTCCAGTCGGTTTCTCCCACACCTAAACCCAAATGCCATTTTCCTATTACAGCGGTTTGATAACCAGCTCGTTTTAGCATTTTAGGCAAGGTCTCTTGCTTTTCAGAAATAATTAATGGTGCCGAACCCGGTAAAATTTTAGCATCATCATTACGCCATGGATAAACTCCCGTTAATAAGCCATAACGACTTGGAGTACAAGTAGCCGAAGTAGCATACCCATTGGTGAATTTTATACCTCCATTCGCAAGGACATCTATATTTGGTGTTTTTAGTTCGGTTGCTCCATAGGAACTTAAATCGCCGTAACCCAAATCGTCCAGGTAAATAATAACAATATTGGGTTTTTTAGTATTCTTTTTTTGTGCCAATAGTGGGAAACTTATTAATCCCAATACTATAAGACATAGGGCTGCATTTTTTAATTTCATGATTTTATTTATTTGTTTTCTTTTTCTTTGAAGTTAAGTTTTTTGCTGTTTTAGTATCGTTAATATTAATAATTAATGTACTTGAGTCGATATCGGTAGGTTTTTCTACGTTTAATGGTCGGATTTTAGCCAATAGAGAATACCCCGCTTTAGCTTCCAGAATTTTATCCAGTTTTAATTCGTATTCTAAATTGGCATAACCTGCATAGGCAATGAATTTGGTTTCTACAATTTTTGTGCCGTTAGCATCCCAAAGTTTTAAATAAATCTCACGGTCTTCAAGGGCTTTGTATGCCAATGGGATTTTTAAAACAGTTGCTGACGACAAATCAATTGTAGCCGAATGAAACATAATGCTTTCGTCAAAAAGTTTAACCGTTGGATCATTCTTAGCTCCTGTATTAGCATCATTCACATCTACCAATTTGTACCCGCGTACCCAGTCATAATACACCACGTTTTTGGTTGGGTCGGCCAATTCGGCATCATTAGGCAATTCAATCCAAGGATAAGGGTAAGTCTCAGAAACCAAACGCATATGCATGGGTTGGTCAAATGGTTTTCCGCTTACTTTGTCGTAAAATTTTTGATGTTTTGGTTCGCTGTTATTGTAATAATAGCTAGCCGTTTGTTCGTCGCGCCACCAACCGCCATACACATGGAAACGGGCTGAGGAAACTTCCGGATTATTAAAATTGATGACTGCTGCCCGATAATCATGTTTTTCTTTATTACAATCGGTGTACCAATAATGCGAATTGGAGTGCATACCATAGGCGAAAAAATTTCCTTTAAAATCACCACCCCTTCCTATAGATTCATGAATGTCCCATTCTAAACTATAGTTATCACAATCTTTTTGCCCCTTATGGCCAGGACTTGAAAACCAGAAAGTGGCTGACATTGTAGTTGCGGCTGCTTTAATCCTTGATTCATAATAACCAAAAAGCACCGCTTTTTTTGAAACTACCGCTCCACCTGCAATGTTATATTTCAATTCTTTACCATAGGCTTTTATAATGGTATCTTTCTTCAGCTTTTCTCCTTTGATTTGAAGAAAGCCGTCTTTGACCGAAACCTGCGATGGTAAGAAGATACCCGGCTCTCTACCTTTCCAGGTTGGGTGATGATCATACCATTTGGTTGTATCCAATGCTCTTCCGTTGAACTCATCAGAAAAATCAGGATTTAACACCCATCTTTTCCCCAAAGGTGGTTCGGGTGGTCCTGATGAAACTGTCTGCGCTTGTGCAAAAAACAAATTCAATAAGGCAACTAATATCAGATTTTTTTTATTGGTTTTCATTTTTATAGAGTTACTTTTATTAGTTCTTTGTTTTTCTTTACTGCTTCTATTTCGTAGAAACGCTTGATATTTTTATCTTCACCTACTTCAATTGTATATTTCCCAGCTAGCATTACTTTCGGTTTGTATTCTGTCCCTTTAATTCTTAATGAAGAAACCACCTCGCTGGTATAATAATTCTTTACGGTTACCACCTGATCGGTTTGATTGATCTTTAAGGTGGGTAATTCAAAACCTTCCTTTATGTTAAAATTGTCTGCCTGTGAAAAAGTTACAGGCCAACCATTGAAAGGCTTACTCCCGGCTGCAAACATATCTACGTTGCGTTCCCAACATTCAAAAGTTGTTTCTCGCTTTTCTTTATTGAATTTAATTATCCCATATCCGGCAGCTCTTCCACTTAGTAAATCTTCCCTAGGCGTATTGTCTTTGTGAGTAGGATTGGCAACAGCATGAACAGTGATTTTGTTATGAAAAGCATCTTTATATTCTCCTGTATATTCAGGCATTCCTTTGATGTGATTCTTCCCCGGTTTTTCCGGATTCCACCAGCGCATCCAAAAATTGGCTGCCGCAGGAACTGCAAAAGAATAGCCTGCATTGTCCCATTCTTCAATACCATGATGCACCACAGAACCTAAATGTTGGTCTCCTGCAATCATGCATGAAAAACTTTTTCTGATGACACTCAAGGCTTTGTTTCTGCCTGATTGCGGCCAACCGTTAGAGTCGGTACTGTATCTTTGCTTTTGATTAATGGTTGGGCTATGCGTTGATAAATTGGTAAAAATAGTTTGAGATAATACTGCTTTCATCTCGGCGTCTTGCCATTTTGTAGTCCAGTCTTCCAAGAAGTCGATTTGTCTTTGTCCTAACAAGGAAGCTCCAGGAACATCCATTTCTCTGGTATCGGCATAACCTTTTCTCTCCAAAACTCTTTTTGGACCCGACTTGAATTTTCGGTCTTCTATAATAGCAAAACTGATTCCGCCCCAGGTTAAATCGGTATAATAAACCCCAATTCCCTGTTCAATAGGTGTTGGGTCATACGGATCCGGTAAGTGACTGGTTTGTGCTTTTTCTACCTCTTTGATATAAGAAACCGGCATATAATAACCTCCTTCGTCACCGTCTCTACTTTCAATTTTTTTTCCGCCATTACCCCACAAATTACCTTGACCTATGTCGTGGTCATCCGGCAAACAGATGGTTGGGGTATTGCGAATCACATCTCCAAAAGACTCGCCAAATTTTAACCAATATTTATAATGTTCACTGTGATCGTACACCTGATCTCCTGAAAAAAATAAAACATCCGGTTTCAATTTTTTCAAATTATTTACGATATCAGTAGCAGGAATTTGTCCTCCATGTCTTTCGTAAAGCGACCAACAAGAAAAAGCTGCCATGGTGATTTCCTTTTTGTGAATCGGATTTTTCTGGATGATTCCGTCATAAAACGCTTTATTGTTATGCGCTACACGGTATTCTTTTTCTTGGGTATCATCCCATTTTTCTATTCTGAAATGAGCGGTATAGCTTGGATATTCTATCTCAGCTGTCTGTACGGTTTCCCAATCATTTCCTTTTTTAATTTGCAATAAAGCTCTGAAAGGTTCATAATCTTTTATGGGATAAAATTGCGCAGTCAATTTTAACGTTTTATCATGAACGGTATAAAGTGCAAAGCAAATGCGATCATTCGGAGTTTGATTTCTGGTAATTTCTAATACATTCTTTTTTTGTGCAAAAGAAAAATAACTGAGAAATACAAGAATAATTAAGAGTCCTTTTTTCATATATTTTTTTATTTTACAATTGTTTAAGCCCTTTAATAATCAATATAGCATCAGCTTCATTTCGCCAAGGTCGCCAATCCCAAAAACCATATTTATGTTCAAACAGCACCTTTTTTTCTTCTGTAAATGCTCCTGTTAGTGTATTAAACCATTGCCAAGTAGCCTTTTCGTAATTATATTCATTTTCCAGATACTGCTTCATATCATCTGAATGTACTTCTTTAGGAAGGTATTGCATTACAACACCCTCTTTAGCATTTGCTAACACATAGGATCTAGTCATCTTTTTAGAATCTGGGACAAAGTTTTCAAAATTTACTTTATCAAACAGATTCCGCATATACTTGAAATAATCAAACCTCGGTTTAATTACAGCTTCAGGTTGTTCAAAAGGGTTGTGAATAATGGCATTCCAAGCCGCTGCCTGCCAATAGTAAGTTGTATAAACTCCAGCAAAAAGACACAGATAATTTCTTCGTAAGCATGCTTCTGCATTTGAGAATCCACCAGGAAAAATGTTGTACGGAGATTCTTCATACCCACCATGCTCGATATTAAAAACAGGCTTATCAGGAAAAAGCTTGTACACATTGAGCATACTTTCATGTAGTGACAATTTCCAATCTTGGGTAGAAATAAAGTCAACCTCATTTTTATGATTTTTACAAAAACCAAAATCGTGAACAGATACCAAACGGTCAAATGCGTCTAAATTTCTTGTACGACTGATACGTTCTTCAATGTGCTGGACTACGTTTTTATTTTGCTCCAATGCGATTTTATTAGTAGCTTCTTTGGATACATCCCAAATAACATTTGGAAAGGCTTGGTATCTTTTTATGACATAATTATAATACCTATTGTCAGCATCAGATCCTGCTTTTGGCCATGCTACCCGTTTATTCCACACATAAATCATCAAATGGCTTACAATTTCTTGGTCATGCATGGCTGCAATAACTTTATCAAAATGCTTAAAAAAGTCAATATTTAAGGCACTGTAATCTGGGTTTGAATTGGAACCTAAAAAGGGGAAGATATCTTCACGAGCACCATAATTATGTTGAGGGTTTGTTTTTAATTTTTCATCCTTCACCCAATCTAAATCTAGGTCATAGGCATACACATTCATCACAATCTGATTGAATCTGTTTTCGGCAATTGTCGAAAGTAATTGTTTAGTTTTAGGTATTTCTTTTTGACCATAATCCAAGGCAAACAACCAATCGCATTCAAAGGCTAGATTGAAATAATGAGAACCGTCTTCGTAGAAAAAATGTTGAGGATTATCCTTGTGCAAAACAATTCCTCCGTGGCGGTCTACTTTTTTATTGGGTTGAATGGTAAATTTCCCTTTTTTACCATTTAGTTCTTTTATATCTGATTGGATTACAAAGTTTTTATTCCCCACAGTCGAACTCGAAAATCGGAATACCCAATCGTTGTTTCCGTTATAAAACAAAGGGATTTTTTGGGTTTCATTATTTCCTTTTACCAATGCAAATACTTCTTTCTCAAGCGGCTTTTCAATCTTTTGACTACTATGATATACCAAATCACTAACCTCCCATTGAACCGTAGCAATAGTTTGATTCGATTTTGGCTTGTTCCAAACCTTGGTTTGGGCATAATTTAATCGAATTGTAAATACAAAAAGAAGTAAGCAAAGTTTGGTATTCATATTTAATTATCTTATCTCTATTGCTATTTCATTGCTTTTTAGCCCTTTGGCTGAAACTTTTACAGATACATCGCTCGCTTTTCTTAACGATTGAATCAATAGCAAAGCATGTCCGTTATGGGTTTCTACTGTATTGGTCTGATAGTCCTGAGTGCTTTTGTTCCATCCATTATCAACACCTAATACTTTAACATCACCTTTGACATCAAAAGTCAATTGAGCTTCAGTTGTAGTAACATCATTCCCGTCTTTATCTACTAATTGAGCGATAATGTGTGCTACATCATAACCATCTGCTTTTAATTTGGTTTGGTCAGTAGTCAATACGATTTTCACCGGTTCAGATGTCGTTTTTAATTGAGCTGTGACTTCAGCTCCGTCAAAACCAGCTTTTGCAGTAAGTGTACCTGCTTGATACGGTACTGCCCAACGGAAAATACGATCGGGACATTCAGACATGCTTCTAACTCCCAATGAACGTCCGTTTAGGAATAATTCAACTTCAGCATGATTTGAGGTGACTTCCACCACAATCATTTCTCCAGGAGTATAGTTCCAGTGAAAATTGGCTTTACTATTATTCCATTTTAATTCTTTTTTGGGAACAATTAATTGACCACTTAGTTCATCTACTTTAAAATCGGTTCCTTTTACAGGCATTGTCCCTATAGCGATGTTGGGTTTATTTACCCAAATACTTTTGTGATAGTTAAATCCTTGTTTTTTAAATCCGGCAAAATCCAATAAATCGCCATCCCATCCTTTTTGAGGCCATTCATTATGTGCTTCGCCAAGATAGTCTATCCCTGTCCACAAAAACATACTAAAAACACCGGGATATTCTAAAACTTGTTTCCAATCATCCCAAGTTCCCGGACATTCATTAATGGTTACCTGTTTAGTAGGGAAATGTTTTTGTGCCCACGGAATAATTACATTTCTATAGCTATAACCAGCAATATCTACAGCATCTGCATAACCACTCACATGACTCACCTGCGGAATAATCATATTGGCAGTAGTAGGTCTGGTATCATCTAATTCTTTTACCCAACCGCTTAATCTTTTGGCAGTTTCGGCCAGAACGTATTTGCCGTGATTGGATTCGTCATATCTTTTCTTTAATTCTTCTGGAGAATACATCGGGATACTTCCCCAAAAATCACCAGATTTTTGAGGGTCCTTTGGATCTTTCCAAAAACCAGTGATGTATCTGTAATTTAAGTAAGTCCATTCAATTTCGTTACCAATACTCCATTGTACTACACTAGGATGATTACGGTCACGTAAAATTGTACGTGTCAAATCACTTTTTCCCCATTTTTGAAAATGCTCAGTATAGCCTTTTGTGATGTAATCGTCATGTCTTTCGTGATAATTTTGACGTTTGTCTTTTGGCAAATCAAACTCATCAAATAATTCGTTTTGAACTAAAAATCCCATTTCGTCACAAAGGTCCAAAAATTCTTCAGAAAAAGGATTGTGAGACGTTCTAATCGCATTAACGCCACATTCTTTTAATATTGTCAATCTTCTGCGCCACACGCCTTCAGGTACAGCTGAACCTACCAAACCACCATCGTGATGAATACATATTCCTTTCATGTAGGTCGATTTTCCATTCAAAAAGAAACCTTCTTTGGCTTTAAATTCAATTTTACGGATTCCGAAAGGAGTAGTATATTCATCAATGACTTTACCTTTTGTAGTAATCGTTGTAATGGCTTTGTATCTGTTTGGGTTTTCTGGATCCCATAGTTTTGGATTGGTTACAGTAAATGTCTGAGTAAATTCTTTGTTTGTTTTGGCATTCAACTTTAGGGTACTGTTTTGTTTTGCAACTACAGTTCCATTAGCATCAACTAATTTTGTCGATAAATCAAAAGTACTCTTACTTGAAAGTTCGTTTTCAACCTTTACTTTCAATTGTACCTTGGCCAACTCTTTGTTTACTTCGGGAGTGCTAATGAAGGTTCCCCAAATAGGAATATGCAATTTATCTGTAGTGATTAATTTTACATTACGATAAATTCCACTACCGGAATACCAGCGGTTATCAGCATAACGAGAGTGGTCTACATGTACCGAAATTACATTTTGACTGCCGTCTTTGGTAAGAAAAGGCGTTAGATCAAAATAAGTAGGGGAGTAGCCATAAGGGTTTTCTCCTAATAGTTTTCCGTTTAGCCAAAACTTCGCATTATTGTACACACCATCAAAAAGGATATAGAACTTTTTATCTTTGTCGGCTTTAGGAATTGAAAAATGTTTTTGGTACCAAGCCACACCTCCATCTAAATAACCCGTAGCACCTTCTTTGGTTTTATCAAATGAAAATTCGACACTCCAATCGTGAGGTAAACGTACATCGCGCCAATCGGTATCTTTTAGCGGAAGCGCTGTCGTAATTTTTGTGTCTTTTTGCAACTGAAATTTCCAATCGAAATTAAAGTCTTGCTCCCTTACATTTTGTGATATCATCTTCACACTAGCAAATAGAGCTATTAGTAATAAAAATGCAATCAATTTTGTTTTTGTATTCCTCATTTTATTTAAATTTCAATCTTTATTTTATTATTCTTTCCAGTCTTTATCGCTTTTATTCCATTCGATCATTTTATCAAATTCGGCTTTTTTTTCATTCCCTTATTCGAGACTCAAATCACAATCAAAACGTTCTGAAAAAGTAAATTTTTTATAGAAAGCGCTCTGATATTTTTTAACATTCGTTCAACACGAAAAAAAAATCATTATCAGAAACAAAGTTGATAAGTGGATTTCAGTTCTATAAATTCATTTTCACCAGTTTTATTTCAGCCTAAGCATAGTCTCTTGTGGTACAGCAGATCCTAGTTTTACACTTAAATCTCCAGGTGATGCATTCCCTATAACTATTTTATAGTCGCCTTTGCGCCATATTTTCTCTCCTTTTTCATTAACAAACTTCAATTGCTCCGGAGCTATAGTAAATGAAACCGTTTTACGTTCTCCTTTTTTCAATGCAACACGTTCAAAAGCTTTTAAAGTTTTAAAAGGAACGCCATCTTTATGGTCAACTGGACAAATGTAAAGTTGTACCACTTCGTCAATATCATAGTTACCGCTGTTTATTACTTCTATAGAAGCTGATAAAGAACTATAGCTCTTCACTTTATCCGAAGATAATTTTAGATTATTAAATTCTGTTTTTGAATAGGTCAAACCAAATCCAAAGGGGTACATTGGCTCTTCGGTCATGTACTTATACGTGCGACCTTTCATCGAATAATCTTCATAAGCTGGCAATTGCTTGATATTTTTAGGGAAAGTCAATGGTAAATGTCCCGATGGTGAAATGTCTCCAAAAAGTACGTCGGCAACTGCATTGCCCCCTTGTTCTCCTGGGTACCAAATCTGTACGATTGAATCACATAGCTCTTCGATCCCTTCTAGTGAAACCGGACTTCCGCTGGCTATTACCAAAATTAATGGCTTGCCTTTGATCTTGGACGCCACTTCTTGTACATAATCAATTTGGCTTTGTGGTAATTTCAAATCGTTTTTATCTCCTACATTCTCGGCAGCAATCGCATCTACTTCCTCTCCCTCTCTATCGGCAGTCAAACCTACTACACAAATTGTAACATCTGATTCACCCGCTTCAAAAGGAGCCCAGTTTTTTGGGTTAATATTTTTGTGAAAAGGTAACACACCGCTCCTATAGTTTAAAGAAGCACTAGGAGAAACCGCATCTGCAATTCCCTCCAAAATAGTAACCATGCCAGAGGTTACGCCGTAGTAGCTTCCCATTAACATATCATTTGAATTGGCAAAAGGTCCTGTCACGTAAGGTATTTTGATGTCTTTTGACAGGGGTAATATATTGTTTTTGTTTTTCAGCAATACAATCGATTTTTGCGCTACTTCTCTTGCAAGTGCTATATGCTCAGGACTATGAATTTTTTCCAAACCATAATTTAAATACGGATTATCAGTACCCGATTCGTCAAACATTCCCAATCTAAAACGGGTTTTAAAAAGTTGGACTGTTCTTTCATGAATGATTTGTTCTGTTATAAAACCTTCTTTAATCGCTTTTTTCAATTGATCGTAGGTTGTACCACATTCCAAATTGGTTCCTGCTTTTAAAGAAACAGCTGCCGCTTCTGCCGCCGTTTTTACATATTTTAATTTGCCCGAAACTCCACTCACAGCACCACAATCTGACGTTATATAGCCATCAAATTTCCATTTATCTCTTAAAGTTTCTTTCAATAAAAAATCACTCGCACAAGCTGGTTTGCCATAAACGGCATTATAAGCAGCCATTACTCCTTCTACTTTTGCCTCTTTGACCAAGGCTTCAAAAGCAGGCAAATAGGTTTCATATAAATCTTGTTTAGAAGGTTCTGCATTAAATTCATGACGGACATTCTCAGGGCCCGAATGAACAGCAAAATGTTTAGCACAGGCAGCAGATTTCAAATATTTGGGATCGTTTCCTTGCAATCCTTTTACAAAAGCAACTCCAATTCGAGCCGTTAAAAACGGATCTTCACCATAGGTTTCTTGACCACGACCCCATCTTGGGTCTCTAAAAATATTGATATTGGGCGTCCAAAAAGTCAATCCAGAATATTTACTGTGATTGCCATTTTTTTGAGAAATACTATATTTAGCACGTGCTTCTGTCGAAATTGCCGAAGCAACTCTTTCTGCCAATTGAGGGTCAAAAGTGGCTCCCAAAGCAATAGCTTGCGGGAAAATAGTTGCTTTTCCGTTTCTACCAATACCGTGAAGCGCTTCGTTCCACCAGTCATAATCGGGCACTTTCAAGCGTGGTATGGCCGCTGCACCATTTTTCAACTGGTTAATTTTTTCTTCGGTTGTCATTTGTGACACCAAAATTTCGGCTCTCCTCTCAATTGACAAATTGTTGTTTTGGAAAGAAAAATCTACATTTTGTGCCGTTCCACTCATGGTTACTAAGACCATTGAGGCGATACTTATTTTTTTGTATAGAGTACTTTTTATCATTTGTATTTTTATAATAAAGTCTTTTTGTAGGTCAGATCAACGAGCCTTTTTGATTCATTACAATTATGAATAAACAAAATTAATGATTTCATATACAAAACTAGTTTCAAATATTAATTATTTTTTGTTGACAAGTTGATTTTTATAAGGACGCATTTTTATTGTATGTTGTTAGGTGATGTAATTAGCGGTATAAGTGAAATAATTTCAGTGAGACAAGATTGTGTATATTGGTTGACATAGTCTACAACCATTGATGTCTTTATAGTTTGTCTTTCCACAGGAATGTGTGTAAATTTTTTTAAAACCTGTAAATCCTACATCATTATAACCTAAATCATCTGAAAGGATAATTATAAAACTAGGTTTCTCTTGGTTTTGTCCTGCAAAAAATACGGTTACGAATAACAAAGTAGAAATTGTTTTAATTTTAAATAAAGTATTTAATTTCATCGCTATTCAGCTAATTTATTATGTGGATTACAGCTCTTATGAATTTACGGCAACATATTTTATGAGGAGCCGTCGAAATTTCTATTAATGATTGTAAAATTCCCCATTTCTAAATTCAAAGCGAGTACGGTATGACTAAAAATGTACAATGTATGTCTTTTTTATAGTGTTTCGTAGACAAAATATTATTCATTATGAAACCTGTTTTCATTGAATCTAAGATTTAAGTCACAACTCACTCAAAAAAGGACATCTGATATAAGTTAGTAGCGATAAACAAATTAATAAGGGCAGAACAATACATACGATGAAAAAAAGATAACAACTAGTATAGCCCAAATAGTTGTGCTTACACAAAGTAGAGCCTGCAACTAAGAGCGTTTTTTAAAGACATACAATTTTTTGATTAAAATGAGAAACTATCCCATAAAGTGTATAAATAGAAAAGTCAGGCTTCGGTTTTATAATCGGAGCCTTTTTTCAAAAATAAGAGAAAATTAGTTTAAAACAATACCCCAGTTTTGTGTTATAAATTATTTTTCTGATTTCAATAGAGAAGTCAAAGAACACGGATAATTCGTCCCTGTTTTCACATCAGGATTTGACGGAATAAGCATACTTTGATTGCTATTTTTTTGAAAAATACTATATTGAGCACGTGCTTCGATGGATATAGCCGAGGCTAGCCTTTCTGTTAATTTGGGATCAAAAGTCGATCCCAAAGCAATTGCCTGAGGAAAGATAGTCACTTTTCCGTTTCTTTATACCATGTGCAGTGCTTCATTCCACCAATCGTAATCGGGAACCTTTAACTTTGGTATGGCAGTAGCTCCGTTTTTAAATTAATTGATTTTCTTAAATGGTCATTTGTGACACTAAGAATCTTGCTTTATTTTCAATGGGTAAATTATTATTTTGAAAAGAAAAATCGACTTTTAGGCAAAAGAAGTAGAGGCAATAAAAAAAGCTACTAATCCTTTGTGAACATGTTTAGAGTTAAAATTCATTTTATAGTGGGATAATATTTTCTAGATACGAAAAATTATTGCGTTTATTGGTAGGCTTACTTGCATACTTTAATCAATTATTAATGGTTTCTTTCTTGCAGCTTCTTCATCCAAGTTCTTTCTCATATCTTCATAAAATTGCAAACGTTGTTTTTGATATTCATTTGCCTGTAAATATTTGTTGGGTTGGTTCTGAGCATTCCAGTCATTCCATAATTTGGCTAATTTTTTTCGGACTTGGGGTTTCTCATCAATAACATTTTTGTGCTCGTAAGGATCCTTAACCATGTCTACTAGCATTTGGCTTCCCTTATTAACTCCTCTCATCATAAGGTACTTTGCCTCTGGGGTACGCACCGCCCAGCTACTTCCCCCGTCTAGTCTCCAATAAATTGCTTCATGCGGTACACCTTTATTTTTTCCTTGTACATAAGGTATCAAATTGACGCCTTCCAGTTTTTCGCCCGAGGTATCACCCTTACCTAAAGCGACCATCGTTGCGGCAATATCTAAGGCCGAAATAGGCAGGTCATAGGTTTTTCCTCCTTTCAAACCTTTGGGCCAGTGTACTAAAAAAGGAACGTGATTTCCTCCTTCAAGTAAACTGCCTTTTCCCCCTCTGAAAGGTGTATTATCCCCCCAGTCGCTACGTTCTCTTCTAGGTTGACCTTCAGGACGTGTATAGTCAATAATTCCTCCATTATCCGAAAGGAAAAAGATTACTGTATTATCTAGTTTGCCTGATTCTTCCAATGATTTTAACACCATTCCTATTCCCTGGTCCATGACATCAATCATAGCCGCATAGATTCTTCTTTCTCTCTGAGGGATGTGTGCATACTTATCTATCACTTCTTTTGGTGCTTCGAGGGGCGAATGAGGTGCATTGTAGGCCAAATACAAACAAAAAGGGTCTTTGCTTTCCTTTACAAATTTGGCAGCGTCACGACTCAAGGCTGTAGTTAGGTACTCATTAAACTCCCCTGTGTTATTATTGCGCATTAACGGCCAGTACGAGCCTTCATTTGCACTATAATCTGCCGTACCATTCTTGGTGTATAAAGGCCAAATAGTATTAACACTGTTAGGAAAATAAAAATGTCCTCCCGATAAAAATCCATAAAAGAAATCGAAACCTCTATTGTTTGGATGGAAATTATAAGCAGCACCCAAATGCCATTTTCCGATGACACCAGTACGATATCCTGCAGTTTTCAATCGATCTGCAAAAGTCTTTTCAGAAACCGGCAAACCATTTTGAGAGTCAAAAGGCGAAAAGGTCAGATTAATTTCCATACCAAATCGAGCTTGGTATCTTCCTGTAATCAGGTCTGAACGTGAGGGACCACAATAAGGGTGTGTTACATAGGCATTATTGCATACCACTCCATTCTTAGCCAATCGATCTAAATTTGGGGTCATGATATCCTTGGCCCCTGTAAATCCTACATCATTGTAGCCCAAATCATCGGCAAGTATGACAATAAAATTAGGCTTTTCCTGCCCCTGTAAATTGCTAGGATTGATTATGCTAAAAACCACAATCACAAAGATTTTTAAACTCAAAAAAAGAGTTCTTTTCATAGTTGTCTTTTTAATTTAATTGCACTTACTGATGTAGGTATAGTACACACCATAACTTTCTTTTCCTTCAATAAAATCATTTCTCAATAAGGTTTTTCCTCTTTTTAAATGAACTTTAAACACCACTTCCTCATCCGTCGGTTTAATTTCTTTTTCCAATATTTGATTGGCGATACTAATCTGGACTTTGCTTGGTCTAATCTTTTGGTACTGAAACCTGTTTTTTATATTTTCATTTGGCGTTCCTAAAATTGTTCCCGAACATTCTTTAGGCCATCGGCAACAAGAGATTAAATAATCGCCTTCTTCTTCAATCTCAATAGCATGCGTATTGTTTTTATTCTTCATTCCCTCAGCTACTTGTTCGCATTTCCAAATACCTCCATCCTCACCAATTGCGTGTTGAATGGTTAATTTTATTTCTGGTTGCGATTTATTTCCAATTACATTTACAGGTAGTTCGTTGTATTCTGGATTTTTCTTCGAAACATTTAAAAATTCAGTATTCTGATTTAAAAGCTGTTTTACGATATCCGGATAAATTCCCGCTACATTATTGTCTTGATGTGGGTCTTTTGCAATATCATACAATTCGGTTCCGTTTACTAGTCGCCAATTCTCTTTTAAAATACAGCTTTGGTTTACATCCATTGGTGGACGCCAATCTTGACGGTGATGTACAAAAACAGATCTATTAGCTAGTGTTTCTTCTTTTGGATGGCGTAATAGTTTTGAAAAATCGACTCCATCTAATTTCATTTTTTCCGGAACAGACATTTGACATAAATTGGCCAAGGTTGGAATAAGATCTACATGAGCAGCAAGCTCATTTATGTCTTTTCCTCCTTTAATCTTTCCGTTGGGCCAACGAATAAAAAACGGTACCCGATGTCCTCCCTCGGTTTTTGTACCTTTAATTCCTCTAAAACCTTTGTTGTAGCCAATTTCTTTACCATCACGACTAATTCCGCCACTTGTACCATTGTCAGACATATATATAACAATAGTATTTTCGAGTAATTTCTCGTTTTTTAAAAATTGTTGAAGTTTTCCAAAATTTTCATCAATATTAGCAATCATTCCATAAAAATTGGCATTATTAATTTTTGTGCCTTCCAGTTTTTTGTATGGTTTTGAATATTTTTCATCAACAAGCCAAGGATCATGAGGAGCATTAAGCGCTAAATAAACAAAGAAAGGATTGTCCTCTTTTTTCCTTTGCTTCATGAATTTAATTGCTTCTTTAAACCAAACATCAGTGCAATAGCCTTCAAATGGCTTAGGCTCGTTATTGACGTAATACACATCGTTGAAATAGCTATTGCCCCAATAATCTGATAATTCGCCTACTCCGCCCGCTTTATGATGTATGGCTACATCAAAACCAACATCTGTTGGTCTTGTTGGATAATTATCTCCTAAATGCCATTTTCCAAACAATCCTGTTGTATAGCCATTCTGTTTAAATACATTTGCCATTGTCAATTGGTCCTTTGATAATGCATCTCTCCCTTTATAAGTTGCCCAAGCTCCATTGTTTATGGGGTATCTACCTGTCATAATTGCTGCGCGTGTGGGAGTACACATCGGACTTACATGAAAATCAGTCATTCGAATCGATTCTTTGTAAAAAGCATCTATGTTTGGGGTTTTGAGCCAAGGATTTCCTTCGCAGCCCAAATCTCCAATTCCTTGATCATCAGTTAAAATTAAAATGACGTTAGGCTTTTTTTGAGCAGTTATAACGCCTACAGAAAATAACAAAAACAGTAACGTATAAAATACGCTACTGTAATTTAATTGTATGTTTTTGTTTAAGCTCATTTTAAAATTATTTTTTCTTTTTCTTAACTACTTCTAAAGGATCAACTTTAACAATTCCATCTTTTGGAGCATCATGTTCCGTATCATGTTTATTGAATTTTGGCAATATCGCTTGCAATTCATCTCTCTCTTTTCTATGGGCTTCAGAAACTGTACTCCAATCTGTTATTTTAGGAAAACTAATTAAATCGGCAGGATTTTTACTTACATCATACCAAATGTCTTTACCATCTCTTAACACTAAATTTCCACGAATAATTTGAAATTCTTTTTGATATCCATATATCCAATCACGGTGTTTGTCTTGTTTTGTAGTTAAAAATGGAACTAAACTTTTTCCGTCAATTTCATAATTATCAGGGATTTTTACTCCAGCAATATCCGCAATTGTAGGTAGAACATCGGAAATGTTAGCTAGAATATCCTGCTCTCCTTTTTTAGTTAAATTCATTCCTGGAGCATAAATGATAAGAGGTACATGAGTTCCTTTCTGACTGGTTGCTATTGCTTTTCCGTAACCACTAGTAGCATTATCAGCACAGAAAATAAAAATGGTATTATTTTCTTCTCCTAATTCTTTGAGTTTTTTCATGTACAACCAAATCTGATAATCTAAATAATTTACGTGATTGTAAATGCCTGAGCCAGTAATTGTTCCATGTGAATCGTAAACCCCGTTGTCACCAGTAACATGAGGTTTTAAACGGGAATATTTTTTTCCGTCCCAAGTTACTTTGGGAGTACCTGGCCATTTATTACCAGATTCTGGATTTAAGAAATCAAAGGCATCATGTCCTAAATGACTGGTGTGGTATACGAAAAATGGAGTTTTACTTTTATGCTTACGTTCCATAAAATCAAAAATGAAGTTCAATTCCACATCAGGACCATATGTACTTAAACCAAAAGTATCGATAGCTACTTTGTTATTTGGCCAACGTTCTAAAGCAGAAGACGCTTTAGGATTATTTAGTAATTGTACATTAGGTTTCCAATACCAACTCGATTGAGCATATCCTTTTGCAACTTCTTTTCCTGTGTCAATATTAATTAGCTTCTTTTGCCCATCAATTTTTTTCGTTTCCAATCTGAAATCACTGTAGGCATCAGTCGTAGAAGCTTTTTCACTTGTTTCCCCACCAGGTGTAAAACATCCTTCATCAAATTTAAATCCTTCAATATTCATTTGAGTTTTACCAGCCCAAAAAGTAGCATATCCACCTTTTTTAGCAATATGGGCTATCGTATGAGGAGAACTATCATATAAATCCCAAGTTTTTTTACCATCAGGAGCTTTTCCTTTATCAGTATTAAACCACCATTTATGCAGATGCGCATAACGACCCGTCATCATCATCGCACGGCTAGGACCACATATTGTCGCTGCCCAAGCAGTTTTAATAAAACAACCTTCGTTTGCTATTTTGTCCAATACCGGAGTGAAAGCTCTTAAATTTTTATCCGAAGTATCTCCGCCATGTAAATCACTCCATACGGTAGATCCATAAACAGGCAACTCTCTTGCGCTGATGTCATCAGCAAAAAGGACAATAATATTAGGTTTTTCTTGTGCTTCTACATTAGAACAAAATAAAACTGATAACAATAACAGATTTAAAAAATTGTATTTCATTTTTTCAACTATGGTATTTAGTATAGTCATTAATCTATAATCAATGGCTTCATATTTTCCGCTTCTTTATCCAAACGTTTTCTCATATCTTCATAGAATTTCAAACGTTGCTTTTGATACTCATTGGCTTGCAAATATTTGCTAGGTTGGTTTTGAGCATTCCATTCATTCCATAACTTAGCCAATCTTTTTCTTTCATCAAGTTTATTCTCAATAACATTTTTGCTCTCGTATGGATCTTTTTTTATATCAACGAGTACTGGATTTTCTTTACCCATTTTAAAATATTTAGCCTCAGGAGTACGTACAGCCCAGCTTGACCCACTATCCATACGCCAAAACAAGGCTTCATGTGGAACAGCTTTACTTTTCCCCTGAACAAAAGGTACTAAATTGACTCCTTCTAATTTTTCGCCATTAGTATCACCATTACCTAATGCAACCATAGTGGCTGCAATATCTAAAGACGAAATAGGCAAATCATATTTTATACCTGATTTCAACCCTTTAGGCCAATGAACAAAAAATGGAACATGATGACCTCCTTCCAATAAACTTCCTTTACCACCTCTAAAAGGGAAATTATCTCCCCAATCATTATGATCTAGTCTTGGTTCATTCTCAGGTCTACTATGATTAACAATTCCTCCATTATCGGAAAGAAAAAATATGACTGTATTATCCAGTTTACCTGATTTTTCCAAGGCATCTACTACCATACCAATTCCTTGATCCATAGCATCAATCATAGCCGCATATACTCTTCTCTCTTTGTGTTTAATATGAGCATACTTAGCAATTAATTCTTTTGGAGCTTCCAATGGTGAATGCGGTGCATTATAAGCCAAATACAAACAAAATGGATCTTTACTTTCTGTTACAAATTTGGCAGCATCTCTACTTAATGCCGTAGTTAAATATTCATTAAATTCTGCTGTATTATTATTACGCACCAAAGGCCAATAACATCCTTCATTAGCACTGTAATCTGCTGTCCCTTTTTTAGTATATAATGGCCAGGTAGTATCGACACTTTCAGGAAAATAAGAATGTCCTCCAGCTAGAAATCCATAAAAATAATCAAAACCTCTATTTTTAGGATGAAATGGATAAGCGGCTCCCAAATGCCATTTTCCAATAACTCCCGTATGATAACCCGCTGGTTTTAATCTGTCGGCAAATGTTTTTTCTGAAACAGGCAATCCGTTTTGCATATCAAAAGGAGAGAAAGTTAAATTAATTTCCATCCCAAAACGTGCTTGATACCTTCCCGTAATTAATGCTGCTCTGGATGGCCCACAATATGGATGTGTCACATAAGCATTATTAAAAACAACTCCATTATTGGCTAGTCTGTCAATATTAGGCGTTTGAATATCTTTACATCCTGTAAACCCAACATCTGCATAACCTAAATCGTCTGCAACAATTACAATGAAATTAGGTTTTTCCTGAGCTTGGATTGCGCAAAAACCTATAAAACTGAGAATCAAAACCATAATTGATTTTGAACTAAAAAAAGTTGATTTTATCATTTAATCTGAATTTTAAAAAGATAAAATTCGTTATTCTCATTTAAAAACGACAAATGATATGACTTATAGACTACAACAAATGTTTATTTTTTGAGCCAAACATGTTATCTTAATTAATTACAATACAAAATATTTGAACAAAAACTATCCAAAACGAATAATAATAGTTTTTCTATAAAAATAATTCCAATCCGTTTCTATGAAGAGTTTAGAACTAAAAACTATGGCACAAATGGTTCCTCTACATAATATCGGAAACATAATAACCTAAACTCTCCTATGAATAAAAAAGAATAGGCAGCAAAAAAACCACTAAAACTAGAGAGTTGTTGTGGTTAATTTTTCAAATTATATAATTAGAATTACTTTACCTTTTTTAAAGATTTTTGTCTTATTTCCTGGAAAACTTTTTCTTCTTTCATCACGTTTTCAGGATGAGGGTCAATCCAAGCCGGGGCGATATTTATGGCATCCCATTTTTTATATTCCTGTTCCAAATCAGAAACAATTTCAGGATTAGTTTGGGCAATATCATTACGTTCTAAAGCATCACTTTTGAGATTAAAAAGCATAGTTTTCCCCTTATAAGCACTTTTATACAACTTAAAATCTCCCTTACGGACAGCATATTCAAAACCACCTACCGAACGCCAAAACAACAAGTTATTAGGCTTGCCTTTATTTTCTCCTCTAACATACGGCAACAAACTAGTACCGTCTAATTGTTTTTCTTTACGAAAATCAGCTCCTGCGGCATCCAAAAAAGTTGGGAATAAATCCAATGAAGAAATCACATTTGAATAAACTTGATTTCCTTTTAATCCATTTTTCCATGTCATGAAAAAAGGCACTTTGATACCCCCTTCAAAGATCATCCCTTTATGCCCACGGTTAGGTCTGTTATCGGCAAGTTCTGCTCGGCCACCGTTATCACTCAAAAACACAATGATGGTATTGTCTTTCATCTTTTTTGCTACCAATGTAGAGTCAATGCGGCCGACATTTACATCGACAGCATTTACCATAGCGGCATACACGCTACGCCCCCCGTACTCAATGTGTTTGGTGTTGTCCAGATATTGCTTGGTAGCTTGATCAGGAGCATGAGGCGCATTGTAAGCCAGGTAAATGAAGAACGGTTTTTGATCTTTTTTGGTGATAAATTTTATGGCTTCCTCTGTAAAATCATCAGTCAAATAGGTTAATTCAGTTTCAGGAACCGGAATTTCGTTTCGGTAAACGGTATGAATAGCATCCGTTGACGTACCCCAATAATTCATGCCTCCACCAGGGAAACCAAACCAGTGGTCAAAGCCTTGCTTGGTAGGATACAAATCAGGATGGTCACCCAAATGCCATTTCCCAATAGCGCTAGTACGGTATCCTTGTTCTTTTAAGGCTTCAGCTATCATTTTTTCTGAAAGCGGTGTACCTACTGTCGGGTTATCTACTCCATCATCGGCAATATTACAGTCGTGACCAAAACGTGCCTGATAGCGCCCTGTCATCAATCCGGCACGGGAAGGACTGCAATAGGGATGTGACGCATAACCGTTAGAAAAGATGGTTCCCTCCTTGGCAATTCGGTCTAAGTTGGGTGTAGGGATATCCGTAGCGCCATTGAAGCCCACATCTGCCCAACCTTGGTCATCGGTCAGGATTACAATGATATTGGGCTTTTGCCTATTCTTTTTTTGGGCGCTAATGGTGTTCGAAAAAAAAGCTCCCGATAACACTAATAATGCTAAAGCAATTTTAGTTTTCAATAGTTATTATTTTTTTGCATTAATATAAAAAGAATAGGAGTAGGTTCCGGGCTTGATTAAATATTCAGGATGTGGTTCTGCTCTTTTAGACCAAGTGTCATCTCCACCAATTCCCATTTGAATCAAATCAATATTTACAGTTACTACTTTTCTGTCTTCCAACTCATTGGTGTGTTTGGCCTCTTGTAAGTTATATGTACTGTAAGGCAAAACACTGAAGTTTAACAACTTGTTTTCTTGGGTAACTTCAATCCCTTTCCCTGATTTGTTTGCTATCGAGAACCAACGGGTGTCCATACGGTTTCCGTATTCTTCCGGATATATATAGCTTTGATTCATAGTAAATACATCACCGCTATACAAGCCTACTTTTGATCCCAGATTTCTGTCCTGATAGTTTTCGAAAGGTCCTTTCCCGAAATATGTTAGATTTCGGTACTGATTATCGGTATCAAACTGCATTCCTATTTTGGGAACATTCGGTGCATTTTTATCAATGCTAGCGGAGTAATCTACTTTTAGTTTACCGTCTCCTTGAATAGTATATGTTAAAGTGATTGCCGTTTTAGGCTTTGCAATTGTTCCGTTTACCGTAACCACAACATTTGACTTATCGCTGTTGTTAACGGTTACTTTTTGCACTTCAAAACGATCTCCTGCCTTCATCCAATCCAATTCGGCTGAAAGTTTTTTCGCATTACGATATGCCTCATCATTCTCTGTTTCGGCTCTCCAAAAGTTCAATTTTAAAGGGCTCGCTAAGATTTCGATTCCGTTTGATTTAAATTGGCTAACATAACCTGATTTTTTATCAACTTCAATTTGCACCGCTTTATTGCTGATGTTTATCTTTTGAGACGTTTCATTTACTTCTAAAGCAGCGGTTTTCGTTGATTTAACCTCAAATTTTGTTGGGTTTTCAACAGCAAATTGCTCTTCAAAAACCACATAACCTTTCTTTTCCCAAAGCGTATTTTCTCTTAATTTTCCTTGAATGGTAATAAAATATTCATTTCCAGACTTGAAATTTATTTTTTTCAAGTTCACATTCAAAGCCTCTTTTTGAAAAGGTTTTGTATCCAAAGTGGCAAGTGTTCCCGATTGAATTGTTTTTCCATTTTCGGTAAGATTCCAAACCAATTCATATTGTGATAAATCTACCGAATGGTGACGGTTGAGAATTTCAAATTTGCCTCGGCTTGCGTCTATTTGACTAATAACTGCTGGTTGGTTAACATACTTACACTCATAAGTAGCCGGTTTAGGGTTTCTGTCAGGAGTAATGATTCCATTTAAACAAAAACTACCAGAATTTGGTTTATCACCAAAATCACCTCCATAGGCAAAGAATGTTTTTCCGTTTTTATCTTTTTTAACCAATCCCTGATCAATCCAATCCCAAATATAACCACCTAAAGCTCGATCATTTTTGTAAATCACATCCCAGTAGGTTTTCATATTTCCAGTAGAATTTCCCATAGAGTGTGCGTATTCGCACATCACCACCGGACGGGTATCAAAATTGGTTTCGTCTATCAAGTCTTGCAACTCCTGAGGTGTAGGATACATTCGGCTCAACATATCTACCCATTTCGGGTCAGTTGGATTGGCCATTTTTGAATTAAATTTCTTTTGGTATCGAGGATCATTCTTGTCTCCTTGAGCTCCTTCATAATGAATAAAACGAGTAGGGTCAAATTCTTTAATCCAAGCTGACATAGCGGCATGGTTAGGCCCCATTCCTGATTCGTTTCCTAAAGACCAAATAACTACTGACGGATGATTTTTATCTCTTTCTACCATGCGAATTGCTCTCTCAAGATAAGCACTTGCCCATTCAGGTTCATTTGCCAATCGGCCTCTACTACCGTGTGACTCTAAATTTGCCTCATCCATAACATAAATTCCGTACAAATCACACAAATCATAGAAATAAGGATCATTTGGATAATGACAAGTACGAACGGCATTAAAATTAAATTGTTTTAGCAGCTGTACATCGCGTTCCATATCGGCTCTTGAAACCGTTTTCCCGTTTGTCATATGATGATCATGACGATTTACACCTATCATTTTCACCGGATTTCCATTAACTAAAAAACGTCCTTTACTATCAACTTCAACTTCTCTAAATCCTACTTTAGTACTTGTATATTGTATCGGGTTACCTTTGTCGTCTTTGACAGTGAATAATAAAGTGTATAAATAAGGGTTTTCTGCAGACCATTTTTTGGGTGACTTTACTTGGGTTTCAATCATGGCAAAATCAACATTATCTCGTTGCGGATAATATTCACCAAAATACTTTTGCAACTTCATCACATTGGCATCTCCTACAGCAGCACCTCTGGCATCTAATAACTGGGTTGTAAGTGTCCAGTTATCTACGGTGGTTTGCAAAGGATTATCTCCAAAATGACCTACTTTTTCGATATATTTATTCGCAATATTGGCTACAAAAGCAGGACGAATTTGCAATGAGGCATTTTCATAATTTTTATCTAAATCGGTACGAACGGTGAAATTTGACAAACGAACTTTTGGTACCGCTTGCAAGAAAACTTCTCTTTCGATTCCGCTCATCCTCCAGTGATCTTGAGCTTCGAGATAACTCCCGTCTGACCAACGATATACTTTTACGGCGATTTTGTTCTTTCCCTTAACAAGATGCTTTGTTATGTCAAATTCTGAAGGTAAGCGAGTATCTTCGCTATAGCCCACAAAAGTACCGTTTACCCAAACATAAAAGGCCGAAGAAACACCCCCAAAATGTAAAATCACATCTTTGTCTTTCCAAGAATCATTGAGGTCGAATGTTTTTACATAATGACCTACAGGATTGTCATGGTGATTGATAAATGGGAAATCACTGAAAAAAGGATAGGTCGAATTGGTATAAATCGGAATTCCATACCCTCTCATTTCCCAATTTGAAGGAACATCAATGTTTTTCCAGCTTGAAGTATTGAAATTGTTTTCCTGAAAACTAGTCGATGCATCAGCAGGTTTGGGCGCCCAACTGAATTTCCAATCTCCGTTTAGGGATTGAAACCAAGATGATTTTTCTCTGTTATTTTCTTTGGCCAATGCCTCATTTTCATAGGAATAAAAGGTAGCATGTGCTGCCATTTTATTGATTTGATTAACAGCTGGATTTTCCCATTCATTTTGTTGAGAAAAAATACTAAGAGATAAAAAAAGAACCGAAAAGGATATTAACTTATTCAATGTAAATATTTTTTTAGATGGTAATTTTAATATTATAATGACTGAAGTATTCCTGATAAATCTAACGGATCGTCCATTTCTTTTTGCAATTGCTGTAAATCAGCAAATAGCGTTTTTACATTTTCTTTGTTGGCTGGAAGGCCAGCAATATCATTTATTTCTTCTGAGTCTTTTTTCAGATCAAAAAGCAATACTTTTTTGATTTTAGGATAGACGATTAATTTATATCCGTCTTTACGAATCATTCGCTGCAAATCTAAGTACGCACCATAAATGGCTTTGTAATTACTTTTGGTCTTTTTTCCTTTTGCTAAATCCATTAAACTGTTGAACTCTACATATTTTGGTTTTGGAGCTCCGGCCAAATCCAAAGCGGTTGCCATGGCATCTTGCAAATAAATATCTGTATCTACTTTTTTGTTTTTTGGAATATCCGGACCAACCATTACAAATGGAGCACGAACACTGTGGTCAAACAAACTTTGCTTTCCTAACAATCCGTGTCTCCCCATTGCCAGACCATGATCGGCAGTAAAAATGATATAGGTATTATCCATTTTACCAGATTTTTTTAACGCCTCAAGAATTAAACCTATTTGCTCATCAGTATAAGTAATGCTGGCATAATATTCTTGGGTATGAACTTTTACTGCATATTCAGTTCTAGGAAAAGGAGCTAAGGCCTCATCCCTCAAATCATTGTTGTTTCCCATATCTCTTCTAAAAGGATATTCAGGCAAGAAACTTTGTGGTACAGATATTTTATTTAAAGGATATTTATCTTGATATTCTTTTGGTGCTTGTCTAGGGTCATGAGGTGCATTGAAGGCCAAATACATAAAAAACGGATTGGTTTTCGTTTTTGCTTCGTTGATATAACCAATAGCATTATCTCTCAATACGACACTCCAATGTTTGCCACCTTTCCAATAGCCACCTTTAGTTTTATCATAAGGCAGCCATGATGTGTCATTTTTGCTCAATGGTCGATTGTATCCGTTCGGCATTCGAACATCATCAAATGAACCTTTAGTTTTTCTGATAGAATCAAAAGTCGCGACCATTTTGCTATGATTCCAGCCATCCTCAGCCATTCCGGCACGGATATTTTTAGTATGCCGGAACACTTGAGCTACAGGAGCATCCACATGCCATTTACCTGTAATATAGGTATCATAACCTTGTTGTTCCATGAGTTTTCCCCATGTTTTTTCTACACTTTTATTTTTAGCCCATTCTTTACTAACTTCATTGGCGCGCCAAACACTACGACCTGAAATCAGCATTGCTCTGGAGGCTACACAAACCGCTCCACTCCAAGATCCCATATTATAGGCATGGGTAAAAGTAGTTCCGTTTTTAACGAGTGCATCCATATTGGGAGTTTGAATTTCCTTGTTTCCGAGTGCATGGATTGAAGAATAAGTTTGATCGTCTGTGAATATAAAAACGATATTGGGCTTCCCTTGTGAATTATTTTGACATCTAATTTTGGTATTATACAATAATACAGTCCATACGATTACGGCAAAAAATTTAAATTTCATTATTGGTTTTTTGATTAAAAAATAATACTCGCTCCAAATAGAATCCGAGCGAGTATTAATATGTGAACAAACTAACTAAAACTAACGTTACAAAGATTCTAAATTGGTTTAAAATTTAAGCCTTCAAATGGTTTTA
Source organism: Flavobacterium sp. ARAG 55.4 (assembly GCF_051846875.1). Taxonomy (NCBI): domain Bacteria; kingdom Pseudomonadati; phylum Bacteroidota; class Flavobacteriia; order Flavobacteriales; family Flavobacteriaceae; genus Flavobacterium; species Flavobacterium sp. ARAG 55.4. The sequence goes on from NZ_JBPYCT010000006.1 coordinate 87,049, forward strand.
TAAATAATACAAATGGTTTTAAGATGGTATTTGTGGTGTTTTGAGGGTTAATAATTCAAAAAATATTACTTCTAAATCTCCGTAATCACGAACTACTTTAAACCAGAAGCAACCTTTATTTGTATATCCAATGATTTAGCTACAGTGTTTAAGGGAGAGTTTGAATAGAATAGAAGATTAAATTTTTGCAATAGCTATTTTATATTTTAAAGGTAAAACACCCTTTATCTTTTTGAATGTTCTAATAAAATGAGACGTGTTATTAAAACCAGATTGGAAACCTATTTCAGCCATGCTCATTTGTTCTTCTTGCATTAACCTGCAAGCATAATCTACACGCAATTCATTTAAAAAAGCTTTAAATGTTTTGCGTGTATGTTTTTTAAAATACCTGCAAAATGCATTAGGGGTCAAGTGGGCTATTTCAGAAAGCTCTCCAACGGTTATGTCATTGGTAAAATTATTCGATATATAATTAATTACTTTATTTAATCTATCAAGATTTTTATCGTTAATAGGATGGTTTACCGAAGCTGAACTTAAAACGCGTTTGTTTTCATCTTCACTCAAAATGCTGAGTATATCTAAAAACGCAATTATTTTTTTAGATTCAGATAAAGACTCAAGTTTTAGTAACTTTAATTTTACTTTTTCAGTAGTTTTTTTACTAAAGAGAATACCTTGTTTTGATTGCTCAAGTAATTGATTTATCGCTTGCATTTCAGATACTTTCCAGAAGGATTCTCCAAGAAAGTTTAAATCAAAATGTCCTACTACTGCTTGAGCCTTTAAAGTAGGGTCTTTTTCAAAATATTCAGGGTCGTTTTTCCAACAATGTGCTAATAACGGACCAACAAGTACCAGTTCTCCTGGTTTGAACCGTTCCATGTTATTACCTATAAACCGAGTTCCAACACTGTTTAAAATGTAAGTTAGTTCTAATTTATTATGATAATGAAAAGGATTGTAAAAATAGGGAACAATTTCATTTATTATATATAAAGTACTAGTCTGTTTAGGAACTTGAATTAATTGTGGTTTCATCTAATTGATTTAATTATTCAAAAATACATATAATATAGTTTTATTTTAGGTAGTTTAGTGTTATTTCTTGTCACAAGAGATAAATTATTTGATTCATCGTAACATATCTTTGTAATACAAATTTTTAATAAAACTAAATGAATCAAGTAGCTTCACCACTGGAAAGAAAGTCAGCCTTATATTTATGGTTTATATGTATTGTAGCCGCATGTGGCGGTTTACTTTTTGGCTATGATGCGGTTGTAGTATCAGGAACCAATACACAAGTAGTAGAACAGTTTTCTTTTTCAAAAGCAGAACTAGGGTTTTATGTAAGCTGTGTGCTTTGGGGGTGTGCTATTGGTTCGGGTATCGCTGGTCCAATTTCTGATTCTTTTGGAAGAAGGAAAGCCTTGATGATGGCGTCAGTTTTAATTTTTATTTCGGCAGTATGGAGTGGTCTGGCATCAACACCAATAGATTTAATCATTGCGAGGTTAATTGGTGGGTTTGGTATAGGGGCTGCCACAATGGTCTGTCCATTATATATTTCTGAAGTAGCTCCTGAAAACTTAAGAGGGAGAATGGTAACACTCTTCCAGTTAACCATTACCATTGGTATCGTAATGTGCGTATTTGCCAATTGGAGCATTTTCAATTTTGCCGAGTCTAATACAAATTCAACAACACTTTCTAAATTTTGGAAGTGGTTGGCAGTAGATGAAAACTGGCGTTTAATGTTTATGGCAGAAGCGCTTCCAGGAATTTTATTCTTAGTCTGTGCTTTTTTTATTCCCGAAAGCCCAAGATGGCTTGTAAAAAGAGGTTATAATGCTGAAGCAGAAAACATATTAACTAAAATAAATGGAAGTTTAAGAGCTAAAGAAATAGTAGTGGAAATCAAGGAGACGCTTAACGCTGAAGGTGTTGTGAAGTTTGCAGATTTGTTCGGAAAAAAACTTAAAAAACCTTTAATTCTTGCCATACTTATTTGTATATTATCAGAAGGTTGTGGGGTGTCTGTTATATTCTATTACGGCCCCCAGATTTTTGAAAGCGCTGGTTTTGATCTAGGAGGTTCTTTAGGAGGTTTTGCATCCATTGCTATAGTAAATTTTATAGCTACCATTTTTGCCTTGGGTTTTGTTGACTCTGCTGGTAGGCGAAAATTATTGGCAGTAGGAGCCATAGGGGCATTACTTTCTCATATAGCTATAGGTGTTCTGTTTATGAGCAATATTACTGGGTGGCCCATTGTAGTGGCTATTAATGCCTTTGTTGCCTTTTTTGCCTGTGCCATAGGCCCCGTGAAATTTGTAGTAGTATCAGAGATTTTTCCAAATCAGGTCCGCGGAAAAGCCATTGCATTGGCAACAGTTTGTATTTGGATAACAAGTGCTTTGGTAGCTCAGGTTTTCCCTGTTATTGAAGCCATAACCCCACCGGGAGTAATTTACTTCCTGTTTGCAGGCGAACTTGTCTTGTTACTGTTGGTTGTGAAATTTTTAATGCCAGAAACAAAAGGAAGAACAATTGAAGATATAGAACGTTCTTGGTTAAATTAGATTAAAATTAAATACAATAAGAATATGAATCTTTGGAAAGACGACAATGAGCTATTTCAGCTAGCAAAACAAGAATTATTTGTTGCCTTAGTAGGTGATGTTATGGATAAAATGGGGTTGTTACACCAGTTTTTGCCCCAGCAAATAAAACCAGTTTCTTCGGAAATGGTAGTAATTGGTAGAGCAATGCCCGTCTTAGAGGCAGATGTGTTTGCCGAAAAAATAGAGGGAACTGCAAATCCCATTATGAATAAACCATTTGGATTGATGTTTGAAGCTTTAGACGGTCTTAAGCAAAACGAAGTCTATATTTGCTCGGGAGGATCCTATAACTACGCAATGTGGGGTGGACTAATGAGTACCAGAGCAATGAAATTAGGAGCTGCTGGCGCTGTTGTGAATGGTTTTACAAGGGATACCAACGAAATATTGAGGTTAAATTACCCAACTTTTTCAGCGGGTACCTACGCTCAAGATCAAGGACCTCGAGGTAAAGTAGTAGATTATGGCTTGCCTATTGAATTTGGAGGCATCCCAGTACATCCAGGTGATGTTATTTATGGAGATAGAGATGGTGTATTAATTGTTCCTAAAGTTGCTGTAGAAGAAGCTTTTTCTTTAGCTCTTGGAAAAGCAAGAGGAGAAAAAATAGTATTGGAGGCTTTGCAAAACGGAATGAGTACCGTAGAAGCTTTTAATACATTTGGTATAATGTAAGCTATGAATAAAGTTGTTGGTTTACATGAGTCTGATAATGTAGTAGTAGCATTGTCTAACCTTAAAAGAGGAGATACTATATCTTATAACTCAGATACGTTTGAATTACTTGAAGACGTCAATTTTGGACATAAAATTGCACTAAAATTGATTAATAAAAGTGAACAAGTTGTTAAGTACGGTGTTCCTATAGGAGTTGCAACTAAAAATATTTCAAAAGGCAGTCATATTCACACACACAATATGGAAAGCCTGTATATGAATCAATTTTCAAAATAAAATGCTAAAAGGATATTTAAGACAAAATGGTAAAAAGGGCATCAGAAATTATATTTTGGTAGCTTATACTGTGGAGTGTGCACATCATGTAGCGCGTGAAATACAATACCCTTACAGAGATAAAGGCGTGCATGTTATTGGATTTCATGGGTGCGCACCAAATACCTATGCCAATGGTATGATGGAAGCCCTCTGTACACATCCTAATGTAGGTGCGGTTCTTATCATGTCATTAGGTTGTGAAAATTTGAATAAAGAAAATTTACAGAAAACAATTCAAGCCTCTGGACGGCCTGTAAAAACCATTACAATTCAGGAATCCAAAGGGAGTAGAACATCTATAGAAAAAGGTAGACAATGGGTAGAAGAGCAATTAAGCGTCTTAAAAGAGATGTCCGTTGTATCAATGTCTTTTGATGAATTATGCATAGGAACCATTTGTGGGGGGTCTGATGCAACCAGTGGTATTACCGCCAACCCCGTTATTGGTAAAACCTTTGATAATTTATTAAAAAAAGGCATTACTGCTATATTTGAAGAAACAGGCGAGCTTATTGGTTGTGAACATATTATGGCAAAAAGAGCGGCAACGCCCCAATTGGCGGAAATGTTAGTGAGAACCGTAGATAAAGCAAAAACCTATTACCAAAATATGGGATTAGGTAGTTTTTCTGACGGGAACGCTAAGGGAGGCTTAACCACAATAGAAGAAAAATCTATGGGTGCATATATAAAGAGCGGCGACTCACAAATAGACGGTATTATAAAACCAACTATTCAACCAGAAAATTCAGGATTGTATTTACTTGATGTTGTGCCAGATGGTGACCCTATATTTGGTTGGCCTAATGCCAATGATAATGCAGAAATTGCAGAGTTGATATCCTGTGGGGCACAAATAGTGCTATTTTCAACAGGTCGTGGTTCGGTGGTAGGCTCTGCGATATCACCAGTAATTAAAATTTGCGCGAATCCGCAAACGTATATAAACCTTGAAGAAGATATGGACGTTAATGCAGGAACCATTGTTGAGGGAACCGAAACTATAGAGGAGGTTGCAAAAACGCTGGAAAAAACTATAATATCTGTTGCCAATGGTGCTTTATCAAAATCTGAAGCGTTATTGCATCAAGAATTTCAACTTAATTATAAAACATTTAACGATTTAGAACCAGGTTGCCTACCTATTTAATTTTATTAGAATGAATATACCTCAGTTTGGTTTAAAAGGAAAAACAGCTCTAATCACAGGAGGTGGTTCGGGAATTGGTTTTGGAATTGCTAAAGCGTATACAGAAGCTGGAGCAAGAGTTATTATTATTGGTAGAACGGAATCTCAATTAAAAGAAGCGGTTGCTATATTAGGATCGAATGCGTCGTATTATGTGTTTGATATTACCGAGCAGTCAAAAATAAAAGATTTAATTAATAGGATAGTAGACAATCAAGGTCCTATTCATATTTTGGTAAACAATGCGGGCATTCACTTAAAAGCTCCAGCATCAAAAACTACAGATGATGCCTTTTTAAGCGTGATTCAAACCCATTTATTAAGTGCTTTTACCTTGAGCAGAGAGGTTATGGAATCCATGAAACGCTATGATATTAAAGGATCTATAATTATGATAAGTTCTATGACTGGCATTATGGCTATGACACAGGTAGTAGCATATACCAGTGCCAAAACTGCTATGTTAGGATTAATGAGAGGACTTTTAGCCGATTATGCTGAGGATGGTATAAGAGTGAATTCAATTGCGCCCGGTTGGATCAAATCTAAAATGTTACACCAAGCATTAGATAAAGATGCCGAACGTAAAAACAAAATTCTAAACAGAATTCCATTTAAAGAATTTGGTAAGCCTGAGGATATAGGTAATGCCGCTATTTATTTAGGATCCGATGCTTCATCCTATGTAAATGGTGTATTACTTCCTGTAGATGGCGGAGCTGCTGTTGGATTTTAAATAAAAAAAGATGAAAAGTATATTTATAAATGAACCAGGTAACGCTACCATAGGTTCAATAGTGGATAAGCAACCTGAACAAGGGGAAGTAAAGATTAAAATACATTATGTTGGTATTTGCGGATCTGACTTAAGTACTTATATGGGAAAAAACCCGATGGTGCAGTACCCTAGAATACCAGGTCATGAAATAAGTGGAGTAATCGTTGAAACAGGTGAAGGAGTTTCAGAGGAGTATATTGGAAAGCAAGTTACTTGCATGCCTTATACGAATTGTGGTCAGTGTTATCCGTGCAGAACAGGTCGTACAAACGCATGTAAATATAATGAAACCCTTGGTGTGCAAAGAGATGGTGCTATGACGGAATTTCACAATGTTCCGTTTAGTAAATTGCTTTTTGCAGAGGGTCTTAGTAAGAAAAAATTAGCATTGGTCGAGCCACTTTCTGTAGGTTTCCATGCTGTTGCCAGAGGAGAGGTTACCGATAACGATACGGTAATGGTTTTGGGTTGTGGTATGATTGGAGCTGGAGCAATCATTAGAAGCGTTTTAAGAGGTGCTAAGGTAATAGCCGTTGACATTGATCAAAGAAAACTGGAAATAGCTAAATCAATTGGTTCCACCCATATAGTGAATGCGATGGACAATGATTTTGAGTCTCAAATTTTAAGGCTTACCGATAATTTTGGTCCAAGCGTTACTATAGAGGCAGCAGGAAATAATAATACCTATCAAACCGCTATTGCCCAAGTAGCCTTTACAGGACGCGTGGTGTTTATTGGTTATGCAGGTAAAGAAATTGCATTTCCAACCCATTTGTTTGTACAAAAAGAACTAGATATGAAAGGTTCCAGAAATGCTACACAATCAGATTTTGAGGCGGTAATCAATTATCTCAGAAAAAATGATGATTCTGAAAAACTGATTACTAAAATTATCGAGCCAGAAGAATTTCCAAAGGAAATTAAAGAGTGGTCCGAAAATTCTGGAGCAATAATGAAAATATTAGTTAAATTTTAATTTCAAAAAATGAACTTGAATTTAAAGAATAAGGTCGTGATAGTTACAGGTGCTGCAGGATTGAAAGGTAGTATTGGAGAAACTATAGTAAGAGCTTTGGCAGATGAAGGAGCTATCCCTGTTTTGGTTGATAGAAATAAAAGAGGGTTTGATTATGAAAAAGAATTGAATAATCAAGGTGTTGATTCCATATTCATTCAAACAGATATGACACAACCTGAGCAAATAGAGGCAGCCATAAACAAAATAATAAAAAAATATGGAAGAATAGATGCTCTAATTAATAATGTAGGAGTAAACGATGGTGCAGGATTTGAGAGCAGCTATGATGATTTTATGTACTCGTTAAAATTGAATTTAGTAAGCTACTTTCTTACCACAAAGTTTGCTTTACTTGAACTAAAAAAGAGCAAAGGAACTATATTGAATATTGGTTCTAAAGTTGCGCTTACCGGTCAAGGAAATACTTCTGGTTATGCTGCTGCCAAAGGAGGCGTTCTAGGGCTTACCCGAGAATGGGCAGTTGATTTAATTAAAGACCAAATTAGGGTAAATTGCCTTGTTATAGCCGAGAGCTGGACACCAGCTTATCAAAATTGGGTAGACCTTCAACCCAATGGTAAGGAGATTTTACAAAGCATCGAAGAAAAAATTCCTTTGGAAAAAAGAATGACAACGCCTTTGGAGATTGCCAATACTGCTATGTTTTTAATTTCTGATAAATCATCCCATACTACAGGTCAGTACGTTTTTGTTGATGGTGGCTATGTTCATCTAGATAGGGCACTTATAGAAGGGAATTAAAATTTTAAAGGGTTTATTTATAAACGTATTAAAAATAACTTTTTGCATTATGATTTAATTAGAGAATGCTACTTATTGCTAAATACATTGCTAAGGGTCTCGGAATTTTTAGGATAACAAAATCAGAAACTCTTAAATGTTATACGGTCTTATTTAAAAACAATAATATAATGATTAAAATAAAAACCTTGACAATAGTTTCTATTCTTCTTTTTGGAAGTACAGGATTTAGTCAAAAAAAATCTCAGGAAAACATAAGTGAAACCCATTCTAAGCAAGAAAAGAAGGTAAATGAAAAAATTTATAAAGAAGAATGGCCTTCTATAGCTCGTCATTCAACACCTGAGTGGTTTAGAGATGCTAAGTTTGGAATTTACACACATTTTGGACCAGCTGTATTGGCTACCCAACACCAAACGACAGAGTGGTGGGGATGGGCTATGTACAATAAAAAAGCAAAATATTGGACAAATGCCATACGTCCCGACTCGCCCGATACTACACGCGAATTCAAGTTGCATCGAGAGCTATTTGGCGATCAAAATGAATTCGGCTATAAAGACTTGATAATGAAATTTCAGCCCGATAAATTTAATGCAGAAGAATGGGCAGACATTTTTGAAAAATCTGGGGCAAAATTTAGTGGCCCCATGGGATGCCATCATGACAATTTTATGCTTTGGGATTCCAAAATTACGCGTTGGAATATGAAACGCACTGCGGGTATAGATGTAGTTGGAGAGCTAGAGAAAGCTATACGTGCGCGAGGTATGAAATACGTAATGACTTTTCATCATGCATTTTCGTGGTGGTTTTTTAATGAATCTCATAAATTTGATGGAGCAAACCCTGAATTTCAAGACTTATATTCTAAACCTCATAAGTTTTCTAGTGATAATGATAGTTTTGACGAATATCCTGATGCTGAGTACGAAGAAAGATGGAATGCTTTATTGCAAGAAGCAGCTCAAAAATACAAACCAGATTTGTTTTGGTTTGATATGGGATTGGAATTGCTAAGTGAAAAAATTCGTAAAAAAGCATTTGCTGGCATTTTAAATAATGCTAAAAAAAACAATCAAGAAATTGGAATTTCTTATAAAATAAAATACAGCGTTCCAATCGCTCCTTCTGCTGGAATCTTAGATTTTGAAAAAGGCCGATCTCAAAAAGCAAGAGAAGACGTCTGGTTAACCGATACTCCATTAGGAGGATGGTTCTATAACGGACGTAAGTCACGTTCAGCCGAAGCCATTATTGAAATTCTTATAGATATTGTGAGTAAAAATGGTTGTCTGCTTTTGGATGTAAGCCCAAAACCTGATGGAACCATTCCAGATGACCAAAAAGAAACCCTACTTGGCATAGGTCAGTGGTTAAAAACTAACGGAGAAGCTATTTATAGCACTAGACCTTGGGTAATAGCTGAAGAAGGTCCTACCAAATTAGAAAAAGATGGCCATTTTAACGAAAACTGGGAAGCTATTTACACCCAGCAAGATATTAGATATACCCAAAGTAAAGATAATAATACTTTGTACGTAATTGTAATGGATAAACCAACAACAAATACTGTAATAGCTAAAAAGTTAGGAAAAGGGTTTGAGTATTTAACTCGTGAGATTGAAAGTGTAAGTTTAATCGGTTCTGATGAAAAAATTGAATGGCAGCAAAACGAAACAAATATGACATTTTCGTTTCCTAAAAATATAAATGGCAAATACGCCTTTTGTTATAAAATCCAATTAAAACAAGAACAAAATAAATAGACCTAATCATGAAAATAAGATATGTATTCTTTATCTCTATAACTCTCGTTTTTATAGGGCAGGTAAAATCACAAAATCAATTTAAACCCACAGTTGAATCATTGCAAGAGTATAAGACACCAGAGTGGTTTCGCGATGCAAAGTTTGGCATTTGGAATGTATGGGGGCCATATTCTGTTCCTGCTGTTGGGGAATGGTATGCACGCAATATGTACATTATGGAGAGCGAAAATACTTGGCAGGTACAAGGTCCTTATCATCGTAAAGTATGGGGACATCAATCTAAAATGGGCTATAAAGATTTTATTCCCATGTGGAAAGCCGAAAAATTCGATCCCAATAAATTGATGGAACAGTACAAAAAAGCAGGTGCCAAATATTACACATCTATTGCTACGTTCCATGATAATTACGATTTGTTTGACTCAAAACATACGCGTTGGAATTCGGTAAAAACAGGACCCAAAAAGGATATGGTAAAAGCTTTTCAAGAGGCAGCACATGCTCAAGGCTTGCGTTATGGTGCCACTACACACCTGGCAAGAAGTCTTAACTGGTGGACAGTAAATAAAGGCACACCAGAAGAACCTTATGATGGTGTTGATCCTACATATTATGATTTGTATCATCCTCCATATGATCCTAAAAATCCAAAGCATAAACAGATTGCTGATGATTGGGGCACGATGTGGAACAAGAGAATTAAGGATTTAATCGATAATTACGAACTCGATTTATTGTATTTCGATGGAGGGATTCCATTTGGTAAAAAGGGGTATGATGTGGTATCGCATTTCTATAACAACAATCTGAAACGCCACAATGGAAATGAAAATGGTGTAATGTGCATAAAAGGTTGGCCTACAGAAGGAGGAAAAGAATATGCCGAGGTTGCACTCATGGATTACGAACGTAAAAAATCAGGAGAGTTAAAAGTAAATGCTTGGCAAACCGATGACCACATGGGGTGCTGGGGTTACAACCAATTTGCGGAGTATCGCCCTACCAATTACATTGTAGATAAGCTAATTGATATAGTTAGTAAAAATGGAAACTTGCTATTGTGTTTGCCTTTAAAAGCAGATGGGACTCACCCAGAGGCTATTGACACCTTTTTGGTTGAAATGGGACAATGGATGGATATAAATGGAGAAGCAATATATGGTACCCGTCCATGGAAAATATATGGAGAAGGTCCTAAACGCAAAGAAGCAAATAACCATGGAGATATGGCCAATGAAGAAATGATGGATGAAAACGATATACGCTTTACCACCAAAGGCGATCAATTTTTTGCTTTTCAACTTGGTTGGCCACAAAATGAAACAATGGTTATCAAAGCCTTGGGGAAAAAAGCTGAATATAATTCAAAAACAATAAAAAAAGTGACTATGGTTGGTACTGGTAAACTATTAGATTTTAACCAGAATGACGACCAACTTATCATTAAGCTTCCAACCCAGCATCATTGTGAGCATGCATTTGCGGTAAGCATCACATTCAATTAAATTGAAAATTATTTTGTCCATCCATAACATAATATAAATACACTAACAATTAAAATTAAATAATAAACTAATAAATAATAGAATAGGTTTTTTAGGATTTCGTTCAGTATTCCTACAAAGATATGAATTAAGTAGTTTTAGCTCAAAACAAAACAGAGAAAAAGGAAAATGCCAGTGAGTATAACCAGACAGAAGAAGCTAGAAGGGCTGGTAATGTATACAAAGAAGAGTGGCCTTCTATTGCCAAGCCTTCGGTTTCTTAATGGTTTAGAGATGCCAAATTCGGTATTTTTACCTGTATAGTTTCAAAAAGCAGGTAAAAAATTTAGGGGCCCCATAGGTGTGTTTCATGATAATTACTTGAATTGAGACTCTGATGTTAGTCGTTGGAATAGTATGGATATGGCTGAAGTAGAATATCCCGATACTGACTTTGAGTAACCTTAGTTCGATATTTTAAAAGAGTCGGCAGATAAGTTAACCTGATTTATTTTGGTTTGATATGGAGCTTGAATTACTAAGTGATAACATTCGCAAAAAGGCTTTCGCCTATTTGCTAAATCATGATTATGAAAACAAGCAGGATATTGGTATTACCTACAAAATTAAATACGACGTTTGCATTTCTCCAACAGCAGGTATTCTCGATTATGAGAAAGGACGTTCAACCGGATTGTGTGCCGATACATGGTTAAGCGACACCCCTCTGGCGGGGTAACAGGGCTCTTTGCTGTAGCCACAGAAGGTACAACAGAAACCTCCAAATTTTCCTGCTATGTTTTTCCCAACAGCTTTCTAGACCATCAAGTAGGTTCCGTTAGTTTTTTGGCTAATCGATGGATTACTCACCATTAAGGCATTCATTGCTTCTGGATTAGGACTCACATCAATTATAGGTTTATCCAATCGTTACCAAGGTCCGTTAGGGTTGTTCTTCTTTGAAATAAGTAGAGTTCCTTATGCTACATACACCAAATTAGGTACTTGCTAATTGATTACTTCAGCTTCAGAATTATTTTCCTCTTCATCACTATCTTCATTGTCAGCATCTCTTAAATACTTACTCGGAATTACACCAAATTGTTTTTTGAAACATTTTGAGAAATAGGATGCGGTATTAAAACCTGTCATATACATAATCTCTTTGACTGAAAGGTCACTTTGTTCCAACAATTGCATGGCTCTTTTTAAACGAATATTTCGAATAAATTCACTAGAAGACAAACCAGTAAGTTCTTTAATTTTCAAATACAAATTACTGCGACTTAAAGCCATTTCTTTTACCATCAATTCTACGCTAAACTCCGTATTCATCATGTGTTTTTCGACTACTTCAATTGCCTTTTGTAAAAAGTCTTCGTCAGCTGATGTAACAGTTACTTCTTTAGGTTGTAAGGTTGTTTCTCTATTGAATTTTCGTCGTAAATCTTCTCTGTATTTGAGAATGTTTTTGAGTTTAAGTTCTAATAATTCCATATCAAATGGCTTACGTATGTAGCCATCTGCACCATTTTTTAAACCTTCTTTTTCCCATTCAGTAGAAGTTTTTGCGGTAAGCATAACTATTGGAATGTGACTGGTCTCGGAGGTTGTTTTGAGTTTTTCGCACATTTCTATTCCATCCATGATTGGCATGAAAATATCTGTCAAAATGATATTTGGCATTAATTTGTTAGCCAATTCTAAACCCTCTTGTCCATTTTGCGCTTCATATATATAGTATTTATTTTCTAAGCCACGTCTTATAACTGTCCTAATATCAGTATTATCCTCTACAATCAATAGTAAGGGTAGTTTTGATCTAGATCTTGAGATATTCTGATCTTCAATCTCATCTAAAACTTCTACTGTATGAACTTCAGCATTATTATGAGTTGTAAAAATATCATTCTCTTCTTTATTTCCAAAGCTTATTCCTTGTATGTTTTCATATACGCTTTTGTTTTTTGGTAGCCAAATAATAAAGCTTGCTCCTTGTTTTTTATTATTTGCTACATCAATACTCCCCTGGTGTAATTCAATTAGTTTTTTAGTAAAATCCAAACCAATACCCGTTCCTTCTGTATTTGTTTTTTTGTAATCGCGATCAATATAAAAACGCTCAAAAATATTTTTAATTTTTTGAGGTGAAATGCCTAATCCGGAGTCTTTTACTCTAATAAAAATAAAATCTTCTTTGTTTTCTTGGATGTTAAAACCGGAAGAGTTTTTAAATTTTTTTCCATCTGATAATATTACTGAAATTTTTCCTCCATCAGCGGTAAATTTAAAAGCATTTGAGAGTAAGTTGTTTAATATTTTTTCCAGCGCATCAGAATCAAACCAAATTAGAGGATTGTCTAATTTTGAAGTAATTTCAAAAGTAATTTTCTTTTTATGACTTAGGAATTGAAATGGTTCTGATACTAATTTTAAGAATTCGAATATATTACTGTAATTTAGAATTAAATCCATTTTACCTTTATCCATTTTTCTAAAATCAAGTAATTGGTTTACTAAACGTATTAAAAAATTTACGTTTTTTTCCATTATATTGTATTGCTCTTTTAGTTTTTCAGTTGAAAGTTTGCCTTCACTTTTTTGTAAATATTCTAAGGGACCTTTTATTAAGGTTAATGGTGTTCTAAATTCATGGGAGATATTCGTAAAAAATTCTAGTTTTAAACGATGCATTTCATCGTGTTTTTCCTTTTCAAATACCTCTAATTCCAATTGGTGTTTTTTAGTAGAACGAATAATTTCAAACCTTCTCAAAGCCATGAGAAAGCCTATAAAAAGTAAAAAATAAATCAAATATGCGATATTTGTTCTCCAAAATGGAGGAACTATGGTGATTTTTAGTTCAACAGGTTTCTCATTCCAAATTCCATCGTTATTAGCAGATTTAACTAATAGTGTGTAGGTTCCTGGGGCTAAATTTGTAAAGGTTGCTAATCTGTTTTTTGAGGAGGTATAAATCCAATCTTCGTTAAATCCTTCTAATTTATAAGCATAACTGTTTTTTCTTGGTGCTGTATAATTTAATGCTGAAAACTCAACTGAAAAACTATTTTCACTATATAATAATTCTATTTTATCAGTCGTACTAATTGATTGATTTAAAATGACTCTTCCATTAAACTCTTCCCCTGTAGTGATCGGTTTATTAAAAATTGAAAATGAAGTAAAAGCAGTTTTCGGTTTAACTAAGTTATCCACAATTTGATTAGGATAAAATGCATTGAAACCATTTACACCACCAAAAAGCAATTCTCCATTTTGTCTCTTAAAACAAGCTAATTCACTAAATTCATTGCTTTGTAAACCATCATTAACATCATAATTTTTGAATTTTTCAGATTTAATATTGAAGCGTGAAAGTCCTTTGTTTGTTGATATCCAAATATTACCATAATTATCCTCTAACATTCCTTTGATAACATTGCTTGGAAGTCCATCTTTTTCTGAATAGTTTTTGAAACTTTCTCCCTTTCTGCCTAATTTAGCAGGAATCAATTTGTTTATTCCTCCCCCAAAAGTCCCTACCCATAAATCACCATATCGACTTTCATGAATAGCTAAAATATAATTATGACTTAAACTGGATGAATTACCAATTTTGTTTTTATAAATTTTAAACTTAGGTTTATTTTGTCGAATTTGATCTTCAGGTAATTTACAAAGACCATCTGCAGTTCCAAACCAAATATTTCCTTTCATGTCTTCTTTTATGGAGCGTATAATGTTGTTAGATAAGTTTTTAGGTTCGTTGCTGTTTTCGTACAAAACGTCTTTTTTATATAGACCTGGTGTACTAGTTGTTAGCCATCGATGAACCCCTCCATTATAAGTTCCAATCCAAATATTTTTTTTAGAATCAACTAAAATGGCAAAAACACTATGATAAATGTCTTTTATTGGTTTCACATTAATTGAAGAAATAGAGCTTGGATTGGTGATATCTAACTCATACAATCCAATACCCCCTTCAGCTCCTATGAGTAATTTTTTAGAATTGCCTTCTTTGACCTCGGCAATAGCAAAAACATTTGAAATAGAAGAAAGTATATTGAAATTGGAATAATTATTTCCTTTTTTTAAATAGTTCAAACCTCCACCTTCAGTTCCCACCCATAGAAACTGGTTGCTGTCTTCAAAAATAGCACGGACTTTATCATTAGTTAGGCTATTAGGATTTAGGGTTTTCTTGATGTGTTTAAATCTTTTTACAGTGGGATCTAGTTTATTCACTCCGCCACCATTGACTCCAACCCAAAGTATACCTCCTTTGTCAATAAACAATGATTTAACATTATTTTTACTTAAACTTAATTCAGGAATTTTTGGGTTATAACTATATTGATTGATAAGGGATGGTAGTTTTAATGATGAAGCATTTTCAAAGCGATACAATCCTTTAGATCCCCCTGCCCATAAATAGCCCTTAGAAGTTAGTATAGTAGTAAATGGTGCATCTATTATTTTGTTAACTTGCACACTATTATTTTTGGAAGAAATAACAAACAAAGCATTAAATGAGCAGACGATTAATCGTCCAAATTCATCCTCAACGATACCATTTATCGCAGTATTAAATAATCTACTGTCCTCAAAGTATATTTCTCCATGGGTATCTCTTGTTAATTTAAACAATCCACTCATACTACCAACCCATATATTACCTTTACTATCTTCAAAAATGCTGTATATGTTAGAACCGTCCCAAGAGCTTTTTTTCTTGTTTTGATTCAAGCTAAAATGATTAAAAATGGGTTTGTTTAAAGACTTGTTTAAGTCTAACATGTCTATTCCCTTAGGTGTACCTATCCATAATCTGTTTTTTCTGTCTTTTAACAAAGCACTTATCGTATTGCTGATGATACTAGCATCAGCAACGGAATTAGCTGTAAAATGGGTAAAGGATTCTCTTTTTTTGTCAAAACAATTCAAGCCACCTCCTGTTGTTCCAATCCATAATCGGTTTTGATTGTCTTCAACAATTTTCCAAATCAGGTTGCTACTGATGCTTTTCTTATTATTAATTTCAGGTTTGAAAACTGAAAAATTATAACCGTCATATCTATTGAGCCCATCATGAGTTCCAAACCACATGAAGCCTTGTTTGTCTTGATAGATTGTGTTGATATCACTTTGTGACAAACCGTTATCAGTAGTTAAATGTACGAAGCCATTCTCTTCTTGAGCAGTAGCGTTAAAAGCAAATAACAAAAAGAAAAGTACTTTTAATGTAAAACTAAAAGGGTAGGGTGGGGTTAGGTTGGTTAATTTTGGCATTATTAGTGGTATTATATTATTTTGTTAAATATTTATATTAGAGGATTCTCTAATAATCAATTCTGGAGTTAAAATTATTTTATTTAAAATCGTTTTCTTTTTAGTATTTTTCATGCTTTCTAAAAAAGCTTCGGCAACTAATCTTCCAATTTGGTTGCTATTAATAGTAGAAATAGATGGTTTTGCTAATAAAGTAAAAGGTTCATTACAGAAGCCTATTAATGCAATTTCCTCAGGAACTTATAATTACTTTTACTAATTTTAGAATTGCTAAACTATACATTATACACCATTAAAGAAAAAAGTCCCATCAAAATCATTATCAGATAGGGACTAAAAACACCCTTTTTCTTTTTCCCTTTTTCGGTTATTTCCTTTTCAACCTCTGAAGGCTCAATAGTAGTAGTTTTATTTTTCAAAATAAAATCCGTCCAATTTGAATAGCCTAAAAAGAGAGACAAAGCATCCTTTGTTGCTAATTGTGGATTGTATTGGTCATTGTATTTTATTTTTCCAAAAAGTCTTTTTAAGGTATGCGGACTTATGGTAATTGATGAAGCCTCTGATATTATTTGAGCCAACATTATATAGTCGAATTCCTTCCATAAAGAGGAGGGCTCCCAGTTTAGCTTTTTTTCAATTTCTAATCGAACTTTATCAAGGCATTCATTATCTGACATGGCAATATGCAAATTTTGTATAAGTTTTGCATAGCAAATTAAAGGTAATATTTTGAATATACAACTTAATTTTGCGTAACCTTATACGCATTGTTTAAAAGACAATCCAAGAACAAATAAAAAACATAAAAACTATTACTTTTATAGCACCACTTATTCAATAAAAAAACAATTCATGGTTATGATTAAAAAGACAACATTCCTACTTATCTGTTATTTAGTAACATTCTGTTTTAATTCTCAAACGTACGCACAAGAAAAAATGAGCGCTTCCTACAAGCGTTTTAGAGAAAGTAAATTACGTTTTGATAAATACAATGAATTCAGCACTCAATTTAAATTTACTGATATTAAAGGTATTGGTTACGAAAAAGGGGTTACGCGTCGTGATCCATCAAGCATTATAAAAGTAGATGGATTGTATTATGTATGGTACACCAAGCCACAAGCCAATACAGTATTAGTCGGGCCCCAGAAAGCAGTTGATACTACTAGAGCATTTCATTGGGATTTATGCGACATTTGGTATGCTACATCAAAAGACGGATACGATTGGAAAGAACAAGGCATAGCAGTACACCGAGGACCAGAAGGGAATTACGACCACCGTTCTGTTTTTACTGCCGATATTTTAGTAGCCAATGGTAAATATTATTTAGCTTATCAAGCAGCGGGGAGTTTAAAACAAGCACGTTGGGCAGGAAGTCGTCCTACTGCAGGTGATTTCAATAAAAACGTTATAGGCATGTCATGGGCAGATTCGCCAAACGGACCTTGGCATCGTTTTGAAAATCCAATTTTAAAAGTGGGTTCAGAAACAGCTTGGGATGGCGAAGTCGTACACGATCCAACCTTTGTAGTTCGTGAGGGAAAATATTTTATGTATTACAAAAGTGCTGCTCGTGTGCCTTGGAAACCCAATATTTCTAAAGGAGAATTTACCAAAGAATTTGCAGATATGCCTCATGCTATTATTGGAGTTGCCATTGCCGATAAACCAGAAGGGCCTTATGTGAAATCTGAATATAATCCAGTCCTAATTGGTGGTCATGAATGTATTGTATGGCCGTATAGAAAAGGTGTTTGTGCTTTTTTGAGTGAAGGTCCTGAGGCAAATAGTATTCAGTTTGCTGAAGATGGCATCAATTTTTATCCTGTAAAGCATGGCTTAGAAAAACCAGAAGCAGGAGGAGTTTATCGTGAAGGTGGTTTTACTGATACTGATATAGCACCAGGACAAGGTATTACATGGGGGTTATCACATGTTTTGGGCGATTGGAATTTTTTACGCCGTTTTGATTGTGATTTGAGCTTAATCAAAGGTGATAGCATTAATAAAGAGTATCAAAAAGTATTGGACTATAAAAGTCGAAAAGATTATAATTTTGAAAAATAATCTAAAAACACACCTAATAAAGACAATCAAAATCATGCAATTTAAACACCTATTAATTACACTTATTTTACTGGCTTGCATTACATTACAAGCACAAATCTCTTTTGTTAAAGAAAGAAACCACATCAACCTAACCGATTGGATTTTCACTAAAGGAGTTCACTATAATGCGCAAAAAGACACATACAATACTTCTAATTGGAAAAAAGTAAAAGTACCCCACACCTACTCTATGGAGGCTATTGATAGCTCGGGCTATTACCGTGGTGAAGCTTGGTATCGCACTCAAGTTAGTTTACCAAAATCAATGGAGGGGGAACGTATTTTTATCCGATTTGAAGCCGTTGGACATCAAGTCCAAGTGTACTTAAACAATCAACTTTTAGGAAATCATTTAGGCGGGTATAGTGCTTTTTGTTTCGAAATAACCAATTTGACAAAACCAAATTTAGAAAATACAATCGCGTTAAAAGTAAGCAATGAACCCGATTTTAAAATCATTCCTATAAATGACAAATTATTCAATCTTTATGGGGGAATTTATCGTCCTGTTCAAATTTTTTCAACTCCAAAAACAACCATTAGTCCAACATATTACGCCTCATCGGGTGTGTTTGTAGAACTAAAAGAGCTTAAAAATAATTCCGCCGATTTAGAAATTCGCACGCACCTATCCAATACAGCTTCCTCCAAAAATGCACTATTGGAATACAAAATATTTGACGCTAAAAACAATTTGGTTGCCCAAGAGAAAAAAACCATTTCTTTTGTCAAAAAGGATACTATGATTCGCTTTTCGACAAAAATAAAAAATCCAATATTGTGGAATGGAAAAGAAAACCCTCACCAATACCGAGCAGAAATAAGTGTAGAAAACGAGAATAAAACTGATAAAATAAATCAAAAAATTGGAATCAAAACCTATGCTGTTACTCCTGACAAAGGCTTTGAATTAAACAACAATCCTTTTCGTTTATATGGTGTTGCGATGCACCAAGAATGGAAACAAACGGGACCTGCTCTTTCAGACGAGCAACATCAAAAAGACATGGATTTAGTGGATGAAATTGGAGCTACTGCCCTACGTTTATCTCATTACCAACACTCAGATTTGACGTATCAATTGGCAGATGAAAAAGGAATTCTAGTTTGGTCTGAAATACCTTTTGTTCACGATTATAGCGGTCGTGAAGGTGAAAATGCAAAACGACAACTAACCGAATTGATACTTCAAAATTACAATCATCCTAGCATTTATACTTGGGGATTATGGAATGAAGTTCGTGCTTATGTGAGTAAAACAGAACCATGTGTGCTATTGACCGAAGAGTTGAATACGCTAGCACATCAATTGGATAAGACTAGAAAAACTGCCTCTGCAAGTGATCGTGGCATCATGGGAAACATGGAAAACATAACCGATTTACAAGCATGGAATAAATATTTTGGCTGGTACTACGGACAGTATGAAGATTTAGGCAAATGGCTAGATGAATCACATACCAAATACCCAAACATTCCATTAGCTATTAGTGAATATGGTGCAGGAGGAAATATATACCATCAAGATATCAAGTTATTAGACAAGCCTTTTGGAGATCATTTTCCAGAAATGGATCAAACGTTATGTCATGAAGTTAGTTGGAAAATAATTAAAGATCGTCCATATATCTGGAATTCTTTTGTTTGGAATATGTTTGATTTTGCATTGGCAGGTTGGAACCGTGGTGGAATTACCAACTTAAACCACAAAGGACTTATCACCTATGACAGAGCAACAAAAAAAGACGCTTTCTATTTTTATAAAGCCAACTGGTCTAAAACACCTGTTCTTTACATTGCTGAAAGAAGAAACGTCGATAGAAAAGAGTCTGAAACAACAGTGAAGGTGTACAGCAATCAGCCCGAAGTGACACTTTGGCTAAATAGAAAAAAAATAGCCACCCAAAAACTAAATTCAGATATTAAGATTATCGAATTCAAAAACATGAAATTGACGAAAGGGAACAACCTCATCAAAATCACAGCAGGAAAATTAGCCGATGAGGTGAATTGGAAGCTTCTTTAAATTATAAATGTATATTAATAAATCAGTTGGATTCAATTAATCGAAGACCTCATAAAAAAAGTAATTTGAATTATAAAGAACCGACACTAATAACTTAAACCAATGAAAATTTCAAACAAGCACAAAATTTTTAAGCTATTTATACTTATCTTATCTCTAGGTGGGCTAAGTACTATGGCACAAACCATTGTAGATGTAAATTTGAATGTAAAACATACTGTTGGAGGCGTGTCTGATTTTGAACGAAAAAAATACTTAAATCTGTCAGCTATCAAGGAGTAGATGCTATTTTTTGTCAAACTAATTTGGCTGATCCAAAACAAATTTAAAATGCAATTAATACCATTGCAATTAAATATGGATGTATTGATATAGTCATTAATAATCTAGGGGTAAATGATGGAGCAGGCTTAGATGCTTCTTATGAGGAATTTATGGAGTCCTTAAAATTGAACTTATTGAGCTATTTCATGATTGTGAAGCATGCTGTTCCTTTTTTGAAAGAATCTAAAGGGAATATTTTGGATATAGGTTCAAAAGTTGCGTTTACAGGACAAGGTGGAACTTCAGGTTATGCTGCTGCAAAAGGTGGTGTTTTAGGTTTAACACACGAGTGGGCGGTAGATTTAATTAAATGTTCTATTCGAGTAAATGCAATTATAATTACCGAAAGTTAGACTCCTGCTTATGATAATTGTATTAAAACACTTGAGAAGGGTGAGGCAAAGTTAAAAGTAATTGTGGAGAAAATTCCATTAGAAAACCGTATGACAACATAAGAGGAAATTGCACATACCAGTTTATTTACAATTTCAAGTTTGTCTTCGCATACTACTGGGCAATTCATTTACTGTGATGGAGGCTATGTACACTTAGATCGTTCCTTATTATCACAATAAACCATATGTTATAGTATCTAAAACATTTGACAATTAAGTTTCTGTTAATAATTGATACTATTGTAAAGTGATTAATTAACCCAATAACCTAAATTATTTATGTCGCAGTCCGCTACAGTTCCAGTAGTCCGCAAAGAGCTACTTTTCCCCTTTATTATAATTACATCTTTATTTGCATTGTGGGGAATTGCAAATGATTTAACGAATCCTATGGTTTCGGCATTTAAGAAAGTAATGCCTGAATTGTCTAATATGCAAGCATCCTTAGTACAGTTTGCCTTTTATTTTGGTTATTTCTTCATGGCTTTGCCAGCGGCACTTTTTATTAGAAAATACAGTTATAAATCAGGACTTATTGTTGGTTTATTTTTATATGCTACAGGAGCATTTTTATTTTATCCTGCGGCGGCTTATCAAGATTTTACTTATTTTTTACTATCCCTTTGGATTATTACTTGTGGATTGGCTTTTTTGGAAACTACCTCAAATCCATTAATTTTATTTTTAGGAGATCCAGAAACAGCGACGCAACGTTTAAATTTAGCGCAAGCTTTTAACCCAATAGGTTCTTTGAGTGGAATGATTATGGCGCAAGTTTTTGTCATCAATGCCTTAAAATCTGATGATTATTCAACTGAAGCTTATAATGCTTTGTCATCAACTGAAGTAGCCGCGATTCGAGAAAATGATTTGGGTATTATCAGTATTCCTTATATCGGTTTAGGGCTTTTAGTTTTAGCGATATTGATAGTTATAGTTTTTACAAAAATGCCCAAAACACCACAAGAAGATAAAATGTCCTTATCGGAATCTTTTTCAAAATTGTTTGCTAATACAAATTATAAATATGGAGTTGTAGCGCAAGCCTTTTATGTGGGAGCGCAAATTATGTGCTGGACTTTTATTTTTCAATATGTTGATAATATCAATCAAACCTTTGGATTGGAATTGACCGCTACATATTTCAATGTAACAGCAATGGTGCTATTCTTAATTGGCAGATGGATTGGTACGGCTTTGATGAAAAAAATAAATCCTTCCAAAATATTGATGTTCTTTGGAATTGGAGGAGTAGTTTGTTGTGCGGGAGCGATTCTATTGCAAGGTATGGCAGGTTTAATTTCTCTTGTTAGTATTTCAATTTTCATGTCCATTATGTTTCCAACAATTTATGGAATTGCCTTAAAAAACATGGGTGATGAAGCGAAAATAGGATCTGCTGGATTGGTAATGGCTATTGTAGGAGGGGCGTTAATGCCTGTATTGCAAGGGGGAATGTTAGATTGGGGCGGTCCTGGATTTTCAGATGTGAAAATATTGGGTTATATACCTGAGGTTAATTTTTCATTCATATTACCATTAATCTGTTTGTCAGTTGTAGCATTCTATGGTTACAATACTTTTCAACTATCAAAAAAATAAAAAAATGAACACAAAACGTCATTGTTTTTCATGTGATTTAAAAGACGATTCTAAATTAATCGCCGAATACAAAGCATATCATGCGGCAGGTAAAGCTTGGCCTGAAATCACTAAAAGTATTAAAGATGCTGGAATTGTAGACATGCAAATTTACTTAACAGGAAACCGCATGTTTATGATTATGGAAGTCGATGAAACTTTCGACCCAGCCAAGAAAGCGGAAATGGATGCTAGTAATCCGAAAGTACAAGAATGGGAAAACTTAATGTGGAAATACCAACAAGAATTGCCCTGGGCAAAGGATGGTGAAAAGTGGATTCCTCTTGAAAAGGTATTTCAATTAGTTTAATACTTTAAATTTTTTTTAAACAAAAATGGCTATCTGAAAATGATAGCCATTTTTGTTTAGAAAATTAAGGATACTCAAGTAAATCAAGCATGAAAAAATCGAATTAAAATAGGAGTTGATATTAACAAAAGCAAATGTTATCCAATAATAAAACGAGATTTCTTCAAACTAAAATTATAATTGATTAAAACAAATAATACGTACTGATGAATGCAATAAAAAGACGTAAATAAAAGCATTAATTTTAATAAACTAAGAAAATATTACCATTAAATTAACGAAAATTAACAAATAAATCATATGTTACAATGAAAAAAACATATGTTACCTACAATATGAGTGTTTAGCTGAACCTTTGTGTACTAAATTTAAACAACCAAAATTATGAATTCTAAATTATTAACAAATTGGAAGCTCAAGACCAATTTAACAATGGCAATGTTGCTATTTTGCTTTGGAGTACTTCAGGCACAAACACAATTTACGGTAAAAGGAAAAGTAACAGATACGGAAGGATCTTTACCTGGAGTAAGTATTCTTATAAAAGGAACAACTACCGGAACTGTTACCGATTTTGACGGAAACTATACTATTAAAGCAAAACCGACAGACGTGTTGATTTTTACATACTTAGGTTTTGAAAACCAAGAAGTAAAAATTTCAAACAAAAACACCGTCAATGTTGTGATGAAATCAAAGGTATCATCATTAGACGAAGTGGTAATTGTAGGATATGGAACTCAAAAGAAAAAAGAAATTACAGGAGCTGTAACAAGAGTAAAACAAGAAGATGTATCTAAATCTGCTACGTCCGATTTAGGTTCAGCTCTTCAAGGTTTAATTGCTGGTGTCAATGTAACAGCAAGTTCTGGAGATCCAGGAGCAGAAGCTAACGTACAAATTCGTGGTCTCTCATCTGTCTTAGGAAGTAATAGACCTTTGTATGTAGTAGATGGTATTCCTTATGATAACAATCCAAACATCAGTATGAATGAAATTGAGACTATTGATGTCTTAAAAGATGGTGCTTCGGCTGCTATTTATGGTACTCGTGGTGCTGCCGGGGTAATTTTGATTACGACTAAAAAACCTCAAGCAGGTATTATGAAAATTAGTCTAGATGGTTATTATGGTGTTCAGAAGAACTACAGGCACATTCCAGTTCCTACAGTGGAAGAAAAACTATATATTGAATTTTTAAATAAATACAACCAAAGTGGAACTGTATTTGGCAATTCTTATACAACTATTGAACAAAATCCAACGCAATTAACCAATAACAGCAATTTTTATGATGTGATTGAGAATGATTTGGCGCCAATTCAAAGTTATAATCTTAGTGTTTCTGGAGGTAAAGATGGTTTGTCTTACAATATAAACGGAGGTTTTTTCGGTCAAGAAGGGGCTTTAATTAAATCTAACTTTGAACGTTATAATGTAAGGGCTAATACCCAATACAGTAAAGGGAAATGGAAGATATCTACAGGAATTTCTTTAAGAAATGAATATACTCAGTATTCTCCATTCGGATTAATCCTTGATGCAGTAAAATACAATCCCTATGGTGTACAGGTTACTGCTGATCAAACACAAATTGACAATACAGGAGGAGATAATACTGAAGCAACACGTTTGTCCTACTTAGGATATAAATTACAAACATCAGATAAGGCTTTGAGAGACTATTTTGATGGTAATATTAGTGCTGAGTACAGTATCACTAAAAATTTAAAATACACTGCCAGAGGAGCTGTTAGTTATGACAATACGACTCGATTCACTATTAATCCTTCATTTATTGCCTATGACAATAAAGGAGATTTAGTTCCAAGTCAACAATCAAAAGTTAGAAACTTGAGTTCTAGAGCAACCAAAAGAACTTTAGAACATATCTTGAATTACAATAAATCTTTTGGTAACCATAATTTAGGTCTTACTGCGGTATATTCAGCTGAACGCTATGACTATGGTGAGTTTTTTGCTGAGAAATTTGACCTTGTAAGTAATGATATTACGGTGATAAATGGAGCAAACGGGCAAGCAAATGCTGGTTCCGGAAACAACCAATGGACTCAGAACAGGGTTACTAAATTCATCGGTACTTTAGGGAGATTACAGTACAATTACAAGGGGAAAT
Source organism: Flavobacterium sp. ARAG 55.4 (assembly GCF_051846875.1). NCBI lineage: Bacteria > Pseudomonadati > Bacteroidota > Flavobacteriia > Flavobacteriales > Flavobacteriaceae > Flavobacterium > Flavobacterium sp. ARAG 55.4. The sequence goes on from NZ_JBPYCT010000006.1 coordinate 111,927, forward strand.
ATCTTTTAAGTTTGAGTGCTCGTCGTGACGGATCTTCAAAATTTAATGCAGAACATTACCAATGGTTTCCTTCTGTTTCAATGGGATGGAACGTGTCAGATGAAGATTTTTGGCAGCCATTCAAAAAAATTGCACCAGTTTTCAAAACAAGGCTAAGTAGAGGTAGCACAGGAAACTCAGGGGTTGCTGATTATTCGTATAGTGCAGGTATTGTTTTAAACAACGATTACGTATTAGGAACAGGAACAGATCAAAATTATGTTCAAGGGGCGACTCAAACTGATTTTGCTAATAAAAATGTTAAGTGGGAAACTTCAGTCTCAACTAACTTAGGTTTTGATTTTGGGTTCTTTAATAATAAGTTAACCTTAACCTCTGATTTTTATGTAACTGAAAAAAGAGACATGTTATTTCCTGTTTTATTACCTCCTTCAGCAGGTGGTGGATCAGGCTCTGAAGTGGTATTAAACGTTGGTGATATGAGAAACACAGGTATTGAATACGCTTTAAACTACCGTACAGGAAAAAAGTTCAAGCAAAATGTTGGGGTTAACTTTACTAAAAACACCAATACTGTTACCAAAATGAGTGGTACAAATAAATTATTATATTTTAACGGTAGTACGATTTCAGGGCATGATAATGACCAAGATAAGGTTTCTGCCTTGGCAGAAGGCTATGTTGCAGGGGCATTCTTCTTAATGAAAACAGATGGTGCTATTCAAAGTGAAGCAGAGTTATTAGAATACAAAAAGATAGAACCAACTGCTAAAATTGGAGATTTACGTTATGTGGATACTGATGGTGATGGGAGAATCACAAATGATGACCGTAGATTTGCTGGAAGTGGTACTCCTGATTTTGAATTAGGATTAAATTATTCTGCTAGCTATAAAGATTTTGATTTTTCTATGCAATGGTATGGTTCTTTTGGAGCTGAAATCATTAATGGAAGTAAAGCTTTAGGATATAAGAACTCTAACAATAAAGACTTAATTTATCAATGGACACCTCAAAATCCAACTTCGGAAATTCCTGCAGATAGAGGGGCATTGCACAACAACTATAGAGGATGGTCTGATTACTGGTTAGAAGATGGAACTTTTGTAAGATTACGTAATGTGTCATTAGGATATACAGTACCAAAGAAAATAGTTGATAAAATGAGTTTATCAAAATTACGCTTTTATGTAACAGCTCAAAACCCGCTTCGATTGACAAAATACAAAGGTTATGACCCTGAAGTTGGTAATAACGGTTTAAGTACTCGTGGTATTGATAAAGGTACAGTACCGCAAAGTTCAAAAGTTACAGCTGGTCTGCAGTTCGAATTTTAATTTAGAAAACAACCCAACTTAAAAATGAAAAAGATGAAAAAACATATATATACCAGACTTTTGATAGCTTTGGCGTTCGTCCTAACAGTAACTAGTTGTCAAAATGACTGGTTGACCGAAACGAATCCAAACAACATATCGACAGATAGTTTTTGGAAAGATACTAAAGACTTACAAACAGGATTAAATGCTGTTTACAAATCTTTTGCAAACCCAAAAAATCATGCACTTATTCAAGAATTGGCGCGTACTGATTTAGCTTGGGCTAATGGATATCAAAGACCGAGTAATACCAATCCCTATTACTTACAAATTTTCACTAATGCAGAACAACCTATTAATGATAAATGGGCTGCTAATTATACCTCTATTTTTAGAGCCAATCAAGTAATTATAGCTGCTGAAAGAATAATTCCTACTTTAACATCATCTACTGATATTGAGTTGGCTAAAAAAATATTAGCACAAGCGCGCTTTTTTAGAGGTTTTCATTACTTCAATTTGTACCATTCCTTTAACGCGGGTTCACTTCCAATTTTTGAAGATGTACCAGTTGTCGAAGCTGACTTTTATAAACCTTTGCAGACAGCTGAAAACGTAAAGAAATTCTTTTTAGAAGACTTAGAATTTGCTGTTGAAAATTTACCTCCGACTTGGAGTGGAAAAGACAAAGGTAGAGTAACTGCAGGTGCTGCCGAAGCTTTAATTGGTCAAACTTATTTATACGAAAATAATTTCACAGAAGCAGCTCCCTATTTTAAAAGGGTGATTGAAAACTACGGTTATAAGTTGATGCCAAACATTGGAAGTAACTTTACAACTTTGGATGAGTTAAATGATGAGTCTATTCTTGAAATTTCATATGCTACTGGATATACGGATAACTACAATAATTATGACAGTAGAGATGTTGCAAGTACAGGTGGGTTACAATTGCAATTTACAGGGGCTTCAGGAACTTATTTTGGTGCTGTAGTAGCTAATTGGCTTATTAAGGAGTACAGAAATGAAGTTTTAGATACACAAGACCCTAGAAATATTGTTACTGATAAAACCTCGGGTCAACAGCGATTAAGAAAATTTAGTTTACGAACTTCTTGGTCTGTAGCACTTGTAGATGACGTAGATATGCCTTATTATCTAAGAGCAGAAACAGGACAAGCATGTAACTTCAATGTAAGAATGACTGCGTTTTGGCGTAAGCACACTAATTGGGATATAACAAGAGGAGAAAACATTTTGTCTCCTGGTAAAGTTCGCTCTGGTGTTAATGAAAGATTAATCAGATTAGGTGGTATCCATTTGCAATATGCTGAATGTTTAATCGAAATGGGACAAATTGATGAAGCCTTAGTACAAATTAACAAAGTACGAAGACGTTCAGGGGTACAATTGTTAGGTTTAAATGGGTCTGGAGAATATCCTAATAATGATCACGATAATGTAGTTTATGATAAAGAATCATTAACCAAGCACTTAAGATTCAAAGAATATCCTTTGGAATTGTCAGCGGAAGGGTACGGTTGTGAAAGAAATGTGGATTTAAGAAGATGGAATGTAAAAGCTGACCGTTTTAAAGAATTAGCAGCCAGAAGATATTATGCGCAAAACTTTAATGTAAAAGACGAAATTACGGGTAATGATGTTACTAGGTGGGCATCAATTGTAACTGAGGTATCTCCAGCTGATCCATTGGTTGATGTTGGCTGGAATGAATTTCAAGAAGCTGCAGCTAATTATAATGAATCAAAACATGGTTACTTTCCATTACCTAATGGTGAAATTATTACCAATCCAAAATTATACGAGATTGTAGGGAATTAATTCAATATATGATTAGCGTTTAAAATTATAGACTTAGAATTTAAAAAAATATAAAAGATGAAAAATAAATTAATAGTAATAGGACTTGTACTATCAAGTATCTTCGGATGTCAAACCGATTACGAAGCTCCAAATGAGCTTAGTGATGTCGGTTTTTATAACAGTTTTGGAACAATCAAAACGCTCAATGTAGCCTTGAACAAATATGCATCTTTTACTGATTTATCACAAGGAACTATAGAGCATTCTTGGCACATTGAAAAGGATGTTAATTTTCTTCAAGGGCCTATAAAAGCAAAGGATACCATTTACACGGTTATCAATGAAGGAGACACACTTACAAAAGAAAAAACGATTATCCTACAATTTAACAAAGCAGGTATGAGTAAGGTAAGACTTTATAATGTTTTCAAAGACTCTGTAACCTTTAGAGGAAATACGGGTGGAAAAAATTATTTTATGGGTTCTAAGAAAATTGCTGAAAACAGGTGGGTAATTGACACAACTTTTATGGTAAAAGTCTTTGATACTATTACGCCTAAATTTGAAGTAAAGCAAAATAATATTGTTTTAGATTTAAAAATAAAAGACACTATTTATGTAGAAGCGGGTGATGTTTTGCATTTTTCAGACTTAACAACTCAAGGAGAGCCAACCGGTCGTACTTGGACTATTAGAAAGGCATTAGAAGTTGGAGTTGCTTCGTCACCTACTGATGTGGTAGCTTCAAGCGGGAGTGCTGAAGCGGATATTATATTTAAAAAACTAGGTGTTTTTAAAGCTAGTCTTAACGTGACGCGTAGTGCTCAAAACGTACCTGGCGCTTCTAAAACGGTCGTAATTAATCGTCCTATTAAAGTGATCCCTTCTTCTAAACCTTTTGTTCAATCAGGGACTATTAAAGAGCAGGCGAACGAAACAATTCAAGTCCCTTTTGCCGGTGAGTTTGCATCATTTACTGATGCTAAGGCTAATTTTTCGGTAAAAGTTAACGGAACAACATTTGCCATTGCATCAGTAACTTTAAATAGTACGGATCAAACCATCTTGGATCTTAAATTAACAGAAAAAATTTACCGTCCTGATGTAATCACTGTTTCATATAATGGGACAACCTTAAAGTCAACTGATGATAGAATACTACAACCGTTTACAGATAAGCCAGTAGTAATGCATGATGTAAATCTTTTAGGTGATTCGTCCATTTCAGGATTTGAAAATGGAGGTGCGCTTTGGACAAAAACAGCCTCTAGTGATGGAACTGTTATAGTGTCAACTGATAGATTTGCTACTGGAGCAGCTAGTTTAAAACTAAGTCTTTCGACTGGACAAGCAAAAGCTGAAACTACTGTAAAATTACCTGCAGCTGTAACAATTGATGCAGCAAAAGTATATACAATAAGATATAAAGTTTTTATTGAAAATGGTGCGACAGGAGTCGAGGCTCCAACTCAAACTGGTTGGACATTTGCTTCAAATTATAGTCCGCAATATTTTAATACGGTTCGTCCTCCTGTAGAATCTGGGAAATGGCTTACTTTTGAAAAAGACTACACGGGAACAACATTAATTACTCAAATGTGGTTTAGAATAATTTCGAATAGTACAAAGACAACAAATGTGACTATATATGTTGATGATTTTTATATGGTTGAAAAAGAAGTACGACCATAAAGTCTAATTTTATAATTACAGAAAAGAGTTCGATATACCTATCGAGCTCTTTTTATTTGTGACACTATCCTAAAAATTAATGAATACTTTAAATCATAAACTTAGAAATCCATCAATACATAGCTCATTTACAATATGTATATGTTTCTTTTTTATAAGTTTGTTAACTTAAGTCTTTGTGTTCATGTTAAAAAAGGAAAACGGTTTACATACAAGCTAAACTTGTAAAAAAAATAAAAAACTTTGCGTGGATTTTAAATTACAGGCAGTTCAATTGGCCTTCTTTTTCGATAGAAATCCTTTTGTTTCCCTAATAAAACCATTTGTGATATTCCTTCTCGTTATTAAAGCCGAATTTTATTCTATTAAATAAATAACAATATAATGAATCTTAAAGCAATAACTACTTTTACCCTTGCGCTGATTGCATCTACAAGTTTAGTTGCACAAAAAAGCAACAAAAAGCTTCAAAAACCCAATATTATTTACATCATGTCTGACGATCATACTTCGCAGGCTTTTGGTATTTATGGCAGTCGATTGGCTAAATTGAATCCTACACCTACCTTAGATAAAATTGCCAAGGAAGGGATTATTTTCGACAACTGTTTTGTTAATAATTCTATTTGCACTCCTAGTAGAGCAGCGATCCTTACAGGACAACACAGCCAAGCTAACGGCGTACTTGACCTAGAAGGGGTTTTACCAATGGACAGACAATACCTACCTATAGAGTTAAAAAAATTGGGATATCAAACCGCTATGGTTGGTAAATGGCATTTGCATGACCAACCTAATTTTGATTACTATAACGTGTATACGCAACATGGCCAGCAAGGATCGTATTTCGACCCTTTTCTTACTGAAACAGGAATGCATTTTGCACAACAAGAAGACCCAAAATATGAAGGAAAACAATACAAAGGATATTGTTCTGACATCATTACAGACATCTCTATCAATTGGTTAAAAAATAAAAGGGATACCAAGAAACCTTTTGTCTTGTTTCATCAATTCAAAGCGCCGCATGACAATTTTGAATATGCGCCACGTTACAAAGATTATTTAGAAAACACTGAAATCCCTGAGCCTGAAAGCTTATACGACAATAAGAATAACGGTTCTATTGCTACAAGAGGGGTTAATGATGCTTTGATTCATGAGATTGGTTCGTCTGTCTCTAAAAGAAACACAATTAGAAATCAAGGCATAATGCTATGGGATAAAAAATCCGTACAACATTCTGACCCAGACTTTGATCCAGCTAAAAAAATTCGTGACGACATGTCAGATAGAGAATATACGCATGCTACTTATCAAGAATATTTAAAACGTTATTTGCGTTGCGTAAAAGGTGTAGATGATAATGTAGCCCGTTTGATTGCTTTCTTAAAAAAAGAAGGCTTATATGAGAACACCATCATCATTTATACAGGCGACCAAGGATTTATGCTCGGAGAACACGATTATATCGACAAAAGATGGATGTATGAAGAATCGATGCGCATGCCATTTTTCGTTCGTTTTCCTGAAAAAATCAAAGCCGGTCTTCGTACTGATGCCATTATTAATAATACCGACTTTGCTCCAACTATTCTTGAGTTAGCGGGAGGAAAAGCACCAAAACAAATGCAGGGACACAGTTTCAAAAAAATCCTAGAAACAGGAAAAGAACCAAAAGGCTGGCAACAATCTACCTACTACAGATATTGGATGCACATGGCACATGCCCATGCCAATCCAGCTCATTTTGGAATCAGAACAAAAAAATACAAACTCATCTTTTTCTATGGAAAATACTGGGTGGACACCAAAGATCCAAAAGCCGAATGGAACAAAAAAAGCTGGGGTAACCGTTTTACGTTTGACACACCTGCCGCTTGGGAGTTTTATGATTTGACCAAAGACCCTCAGGAAATGAACAACGCTTACAATGATCCTGCCTACAAAAACATTATTGCCGATTTGAAAAAACAGCTTATCGCAAAAAGAAAAGAACTAAACGAAGAAGACGGAACTAAATTCCCGCATATTCAAAAAGTAATTGACGCACACTGGAACGACTAACTAAAACGCTATGAAGTCACTTTTTAAGATTACAGTCTTTAGCTTACTGTTATTTTCTTTCAAAATAAACAGTCAGATAACACATGAAAAATATGGCTCTAATAAAACTTTTACTGTACCAAAATGGGAAGTAATAGACATCAGCATTCCTGCGAAAACCAATTTCAAATCGCCTTTTACAGCAAGGTTTGGTGCCATTTTTCAACATAAAAACGGAACAATTCAAGAAGTTCCGGGTTTCTACAATGGAAACAACGAATGGATTATCCGTTTTTCCGGCTCTATTGAAGGAGAATGGACATATGTGACTTTTGGAGACGACAAAGTATTAGAAAACAAAAAAGGAAAAGTAGTTATCACAAAAAACAAGGCCGATAATCACGGAGCAATTGTTGTTACCAAAGAAAAACCTCAAAATTTTTTCTATGAAGACGGCACGCCTTATTTTTTATTAGCTTTTGAATGTGACTGGCTGTATGCCTTAGACTATCACAACGAAAAGGGATTACCTAAATCGGATCATCTTTTAAGCTTAATCAAGGAAAATGGCTTTAATCAAGTTGTAATGAATGTGTTTTCCTATGATGTAAACTGGAAAAAAGACCCGAAATTAAAGGAACATCCAGAACACGAATTTGGAGCGCCACAAGATATTTTTCCTTTCTTAGGCAACAATAAAAAGCCAGATTTCAGTGCATTAAATCCCGAATTTTTCAAAAAATTAGACCGCACCATTAGTTTAATGCATGACAAACGGATTGCCTCGCATCTGATGATTTATGTGTGGAATAAACTAGTTGCCTGGCCTGACATGAATACAGATGCTGACAATATGTATTTTGATTATGTAGTAAAACGTTATCAAGCTTTTCCAAATATTGTTTGGGATATTTCAAAAGAAGCTTTGTTTTACGGTAGAGCAGATGAAAAATACATTAATGACCGCATAGAAAGAGCTCGAAAAGCAGACAAATTCAATCGACTATTATCAGTTCATGATTTTAAATTTTGTTCAAAATATCCTGACAACGTAGATTTCATCTCTACTCAGGATTGGTCAGACAACATTTACAATAAAATGTTGGAAGCTAAAAGCAAATTTAAAAAGCCGGTTTTTAATATCGAGCACGGAGGTTATGAAGAATCTCCATATGTGGTATTCACTGGCGATTACGTAAATGCTGAACATTGCTTGCGCAGAAACTATATGTGCCTATTCGCAGGAGTGTATACCACTTATTACTGGCAAGGAGCTTCATGGAACGCCATCATCTACAATCCATATGAACAAGCTGCTGATTTTATCAAGCCAAAGTTTGAATATTTCAAACACATGCAAAAATTATTTACGCTATTTGATTTTTCAAAAATGAAACCGTCACCCTGGAAAAACGGAAGTGGATACAATCTCACCGACTCAGACGAGACCATTTTAATCTATTTGAATAAAGAAAATTACGGTTTAGACGCTTGGTTTTTGAAATTAAAAGAAGAGGGGAGAACAATGCAATGGTTCAACACCATCACTGGAGAATTAACCCCCGAAAAGGAAATTAAAGATTCTGGGAAATTTATATCCCCTTGGGCAAATAAAGCCGATTCTATTCTTATTTCACGATTAATTGTTAAAAAAACTTAATGAAAACTAGAATTTAATCATTTAAGATACCATTTTAGACATACGTAGCGCTCTAAAAAAATAGTTCTAGTGACTTTTGTAATGTAAAATAACACCTCACTTAATAAGTATTAAAAAATGAAATTGAAGAAATCAAAGGTATTGATTCCGTTTGTATTTTCGCTCTTATTTTTGTCATGTAAATCACAAAATAGTGCTAAGACGTCAATGCTTACATCAAAGAAAACTAAGTTTGAAGCCAATTGGGAATCCATAAAAGCGAATTACAAAGATCCTGCTTGGTTCAATAAAACTAAATTTGGAATCTTTATCCACTGGGGGGCATATTCAGTGCCTGAATATGGTTCAGAATGGTACCCTCGTAATATGTATATGGACTCTATTAAATTTACGGCTCAATTAAAACCAGAAACTAAAGGCCCTTCAAAAGAGTACTTACACCATGTTGAAAAATACGGTGATTTAAAAAAATTCGGTTACAAAGACTTTATTCCAATGTTTAAAGGAGAAAAATTCAATGCTAACGAATGGATTGACTTATTCAAAAAATCTGGGGCTAAATATGTAATTCCTGTAGCAGAACACCACGACGGTTTTGCTATGTACAAATCAACTGTTACCAGATGGAATGCCGTTAATATGGGGCCTAAAAGAGATGTCTTAGGAGAACTCTTCAAAGCCGGTAGAGAAAAAGGAATGATTATGGGATGTTCTTCTCACTTTGCTTTCAACTGGTCTTATTACAACAAGAAAGATAAATTTGATACTACTGACCCTCAGTTCTCTGATTTATATTCTAAAAAAGGAAAAGACATCAACGAGCCGACTTCAGCAGAATTTAAAGATTTATGGTGGAGACGCACTAAAGAAATTATTGATGTGTACCAACCAGACATTTTATGGTTTGATTTCATGCTTGACATTCCTGACTTTGCAGACCAAAGACCTAAGTTGGCTGCTTACTATTACAACAAAGGAATCGAGTGGGGTAAAGAAGTAGTCTTACAAGACAAAAACTTCAGTCATGAAGCTTTCCCAGAAGGAACAGTAATCTATGACCTAGAAAGAGGAAAACTACCTGGTATTAGAAAATTGCCTTGGCAAACAGATACTTCTATTGGTAAAAATTCTTGGAGTTATGTATCGAACTGGCAATCAAAAACAGCCAATGAAATCGTTGATGATTTAGTAGATATTATCAGTAAAAATGGTTGTTTGTTATTGAATGTGGGGCCTAAATCTGATGGAACCATTCCGCAAGACCAAAAAGATATTTTACTACAAATAGGTGGTTGGTTGGATATGAATGGCGAAGCTGTTTATGATACGCATTACTGGAAAACTTTTGGAGAAGGACCTACAGAAGTTAAAAAAGGACACCACTCAGAAGGAAACAATAAAGGATTATCATCAAAAGATATTCGTTTCACTCAAAACGGAAATAAATTATATGCTATTGTTCTTGATTGGCCAGCAGATGGCAAAGTAAATATCGAAACATTAGCTAAAAACAACGCTTATGCAAAAGATTTAAAAATCAAAAAAATAAGTGTTTTAGGAAGCAAGGAAAAAATTCAATGGAATCAAACCGACAAAGGATTAGAAGTAAAAATGCCAAAAGTGAAACCAGGTGATTTTGCTTATACCATTGCAATTACACTTTAAACATTCGGAATTTTTAATTCATATGGAAGCACATTTTTTATAAATGTGCTTTCTTTGTTAAAACCATATACTATTATCACATTAACCATGAAAAATAATTCAACCTCCTTATCAAAAGTGTTATTATTCACGACAATACTGACTGCAAATTGTCTTTTTGCCCAATCAAAAACTGAAAAACAGACCGTTAAAAAATTCAAATGGGAAAACACAACACTCTCTTACTCAGAACGCATTGACGCCCTAGTAAATGCCATGACACTGGAAGAAAAAGTTTCACAAATGCTGGATGTTTGCCCCGCGATTCCAAGATTGGGAATTCCCGAGTACAACTGGTGGAATGAAGCTTTACACGGAGTTGCCAGAAACGGTAGAGCGACTGTTTTTCCGCAGGCCATTGGCTTGGGAGCTACATTTGATGATGAATTAATACAACGTGTGGCTAATGCTATATCAGATGAAGCTCGTGCCAAATATAATGAAGCCATAAAAATTGACAACCGTAGTCGTTATGCCGGTTTGACTTTTTGGTCACCTAACGTTAATATTTTTAGAGACCCACGCTGGGGACGTGGTCAAGAAACTTATGGTGAGGACCCGTATTTAACAAGCCGTATTGGAGTTGCTTTTGTCAAAGGCTTACAAGGCAATGACCCCAAATACATGAAAGCGGCTGCCTGTGCCAAACATTATGCCGTACATTCAGGACCGGAAGAATTCAGACATGAATTCAATGCCGTAGTTTCCAAAAAAGATTTATTCGAAACCTATTTACCTGCTTTTAAAGCCTTGGTTCAGGAAGCTAAGGTTGAAGGAGTGATGGGCGCATACAACCGCACCTTAGGTGAGGCTTGCTCTGGAAGTCCGTATTTATTACAAGAAATTCTGAGAAAAGATTGGGGTTTCAAAGGGTATATTGTTTCCGATTGTGGTGCTATTGAAGATTTTCACCGATTCCATAAAATTACTAAAACACCCGAAGAATCTGCGGCCTTAGCGCTAATTAACGGCACCAATATCAACTGTGGCAATGTGTACAAAGTGCTAAAAAACGCTTTAAATCAAGGTTTGATTACCCAAGAACTGATTGACATTCGCTTAAAAGAAAGTTTAGCCACCCGTTTCAAATTAGGGATGTTTGATCCTATAGGAATGAATCCTTATGACAACATAAAAGCTACAGTAGTAGATTCAGAAGCCCATAGAAAACTCGCCCGTGAAGCAGCTCAAAAATCTATTGTTTTATTAAAGAACAGCAATAATGTGCTTCCCATTAAAAAAGACACTAGAACAGTTTATGTAGTAGGGCCCAATGCATCCAGCGAAGAGGTATTGTTAGGGAATTACTATGGTGTAACGAGCAGTACCCAAACCATTTTGGATGGTATTGTGGGCAAAGTAAGTGCTGGAACCAGTATCAACTACAAATCGGGAGTTTTGCCTTTTACGAAAAACAATAATCCAATTGATTGGTCTACAGGTGAGGCTAAAAGTGCCGATGTTTGTATAGCAGTTATGGGGATTTCAGGATTATTAGAGGGTGAAGAAGGTGAAGCCATTGCTTCAGATGACAAAGGCGATAAAAAAACTTTGAGTTTGCCACAAAACCAAATTGATTATTTAAAGAAATTAAAAAAAGGAAGCAAGAAACCATTAGTACTCGTTTTAACAGGAGGAAGTCCTATTGCCATTCCTGAGATTCACGAAATTGCCGATGCTATTTTATTTGTATGGTATCCGGGCGAAGAAGGAGGGAATGCGGTTGCCGATATCCTTTTTGGCGATGTAGCTCCTTCGGGAAAACTGCCTATTACTTTTCCGAAATCTGAAAGTCAACTGCCTGCTTTTGATGATTATAATATGGCTGGTCGTACTTACAAATACATGACTCAAGAGCCGTTGTATCCCTTTGGTTTTGGATTAAGCTATACGACTTTCGAATATAAAAATCTAAAATTAAACAAAGATTATTCCGTTACTGTAGATATTACAAATACTGGAAAAACAGATTCGGAAGAAGTAATCCAACTGTATATTAGCTCGCCATTAGCAGGAAAAGAAGACCCTATTTACGATTTAAAGTCGTTCAAAAGAGAACTACTTAAGGCTGGAGAAACCAAACAACTGACATTTGATTTAAACAAAGCTAGCTTCAATCAAATAAATAAAGACGGGAAATCTGTACCAAGAAAAGGAGTTTATACCCTATATTTGGGAAGTTCACTTCCTTCACAAAGAAGTTTGGACTTAGGAGCTACTAATTATACTAAAATTAACTTTAAATTATAACTGATGTTTCAATACAATTGTGGGGCTGTAACACCTAATTCTCTGGCGAGTTCTGATATGTTAGTTCTGTCATAACTCAATTGGACAGCTTTCTCTTTAAAAGCTTTGTCATAAATTTTGCGGACTTGTTTCATAGGTTAAAATTAAGATTATTTCTTAACTTTCTGTGATGGCTAAGTTAGCATGTCCAAGCTCATGGAACAAACGGTTTTAACAGAAGAACATAGTACTTTTTTGAAACACGATGTAATATTTTGGAGAAATGAAATAAATCTGCTGCATCTGATCACAAATACTAAACAAACCGTGTCAACATATTTTTAACAATATAAAACTTTTGTTAAAATCAATAAATGGCATTCCTTTTACTTTTATTATAATTGATTATCATAGGTTTTTCTTCAAAATAAATCATATGTTGTAGTATTATAAACATGGCTTTCTAGGTAAGGAATTATGAATGTATAATTTTACTCTACACAAAGTCACAAGATATTTGTTACTGTTAAAATATATTTTATAATGATTCAAAAAACAATTTTACTTACCCTGGCGCTAGCCCTTTCGCTTCATGCAACCTCACAAAAACAACCCAACGTTATTGTCGTTTTGGCAGATGACATAGGAACAGGAGACATTTCGTATTACCGAAAAATGCATTCTGACAAAATCATTTTAGAAACTCCGGCCTTAGACCAAATAGCCCGAGAGGGAATGGTTTTTACCGATGCTCACTCGCCAGCCGCCTTGTGTGCTCCTTCTCGTTATGCTATTATGACGGGAAACAACTGTTACCGTAGTTATGCGCCTTGGGGGGTTTGGGGTGCCTATCAGGAATCTCCTGTAAAACCTGATCAACTGACCTTAGGGAAATTGATGAAAAATGCCGGTTACAGCACCGCTTTCTTTGGAAAATGGGGCTTTGGTTCCGACTTTTATGAGAAAGGTAATCCGGGAAAAATTTACAAAAGCAACCGCGATAAAATCCAAATGAATGTGGATATCACGCAAATTGCAGGAAACGGACCTAAACAAAACGGTTTTGATTACAGTCTGATGTTCCCTGCGGGTATTCAGGATGTACCTTATGCCATTTATGAAAACGAAAAATGGATGCCACTGGAAAGCAATTCTCAAATAGGATTCATTTCACAAGAAAACATGAGTAAAATAGGGGTTACTCTGGACAAAGACGAAGGTCTGGGCGATACCGCTTGGGATCCACATAAAATGGGACCTCTTCTAGTAAATAAAGCAGTTGATTTTATCGAAAAAAGCGATAAAAACAGCCCGTTTTTCATGTACTATTGCGCTTTGGCAGTTCATTTACCACATACACCATCTAAGATGTTGAACGGTAAAAAAATAGCAGGTTCAACACCATCAGCTCATATGGATATGATAAAAGAACTGGACGTTCAAATGGAAATGTTGATTGCTAGCTTAAAGAAAAAAGGGATTTATGAGAATACCATTATCATTTTTACCTCAGACAATGGTGGATTACAAGTTAAAGAAACAGCCACATCAGGTCATAAATCAAGCGACATTTACCGTGGTGGAAAAAACCAACCTTATGAAGGCGGACACTGTGTGCCATTTATGGTGAGCTGGCCTGGACAAATCAAAGCCAAAACCATTTCGAATACTCCAATTGTAGGGTTAGATATTTTAGGGACTTTGGCTGCGGTTACCAACCAAAAAATTGCAGAAGGTCAGGCGATTGATTCAGCTAATTTATTGTCCATTTTATTAGGAAAAAGCAAAGCGCAAGTACATCCATTTATTATTTCGCAATCAGGTACTACCAAGGAAGCTGTAATTACACAAGATGGTTGGAAACTGGTAATTTCATTTGACAAAAAAGACAAAACAGATATGGTGAGAACTCCTTATGCGTTGTTTAATCTGAAAGACAACGTAGAAGAAAAAGAAAACTTCAACTTAATCAAAGAACCAAAATACAAAACCAAAGTTGACGAACTTTTTGCAATCTATAATCGAATTAGAGAAACAGGTGTAAAAACTAAAATATAGCTAATGTAAAGCACAATCGACAAAGAAAGCATAATCAAACAATATTTTAATTATGAATGATATTGATGATCAAGAATATGCATATAGGAGTAATAGGAAATACGATTTTATAGACACAAAATATAGACGCTTTTTATGGGGAAAGTTACCACTTTACAGAATTTCATGGACACTGTCCCCAAAAGTGTTCAAGTTGAAAAGTCAAGGCTTCGATTTTTATAATCGGAGGTTTTTTCAAACATATGAGTAACAAAATTTTTAAGACCAATCTAAAAGGTTGTGATGCCAGGTTTTCTTTCAAAAAGATAAATTCTCCATCCTCCTAATCTAGCAATAGCCCATATTTATATCGTTTCAAATCTGACGATTTATATGTTTTTTTAGTTTTTGGTTTCCCACTATTAGCAAACAAATGATTTTTGAATAGAATTACATCTATTCAAAAATCATTTGTCTTTTAAATTTTCAAATATCTAGTCTGCAGTTATTTTCAAGTATAATTAAAAATATATTTGTGTCCAGACGGTAGCTCGATTGAGTTTTTTTAATATATAAGTTTTAAGATTCTATGCTTTTAGTTTATCAATTATTGTATACACTTCCTTTACTTTTACAGTCAATCCAGCGTAATCTTTGTTCGCAATGATTTCTTTACTGATTAATTGGGCCCCCATACCTACACAATGTACACCAGCACTAAACCAGCTTTTTAGATTTTCTTCGCTAGGGTTTACACCACCAGTTGGCATAATCGATGTCCATGGTTGAGGTCCTTTTATACCTTTAATAAATTCAGGTCCATACAAATCACCAGGGAATAGTTTGATAACTTCACAACCTAGTTCTTCAGCTTTTGTGATTTCTGTCAAGGTTCCGCAACCTGGAGACCATAATACTTTACGTCTGTTACAAGCTATGGCTATGTCTTCTCTTAAAACCGGAGTTACAATAAAGTTGGCTCCCAACTGCATATACAATGAGGCTGCCGATGCGTCAGTAACAGAACCCACACCCATTATCATTCCAGGAAGTTCTTTAATAGCGTATTTAGTCAGTTCGGCAAAAATTTCGTGAGCAAAATCTCCACGTGCTGTAAATTCCAATAGTCTAGCTCCACCCTCGTAGCAGGCTTTTAGGATATTTTTACTTAATTCAATATCATCGCTGAAAAACAAGGGAATCATTCCAGTGTCTTTCATTGCCTGTGCTACTTCAATTCGTGTGTACTGTGCCATATTTAGTTTAGTTATCGTGTTACTTTTCCTGAAAAGTCACCATTAATTAATTTTTCAATTTCTTCTTTCGTTACCAAATTGTAATCTCCTGCAATAGTATGTTTTAAACAACAAGCCGCAACGGCAAAGTTTAGTGCTCTTTGTTTGTCTAATGGTTTTTCATTCAGTCCGTAAATTAAGCCACCCATAAAAGCATCTCCACTACCTACACGGTCAACAACTGGAGTTACATCTTGAATATGAGCATTGAAAACAGTTTCGCCATCATACAAAATACCTCCGATTCGTTGGTGCGATGCACTCACAGAATAGCGCAGCGTAGTGGACATGTATTGAAGATTAGGACAAAGTTCATATATTTTGTTGTACAATGACGGTAGTGAATTTGAGTTTTGGTAATCCGGATCTACAGATTCCAGTCCCAACATGAAGTAAGCAGTGTCTATATCACCAAGAATTACGTTACTGTAATTTAATAATTCAGGCATAACTTCATTGGGTTGTTTACCGTACTGCCAAAGTTTAGATCTGTAATTTAAATCGGTCGAAATGGTAATTCCCATTTCATGTGCGGTTTTTACAGCTTCCATACTAGCCTCTGCTGCATTTTCTGAAAGTGCAGGATTAATGCCGCTCCAGTGAAACCAAGTAGCATCTTTTAAAATTTCTTTCCAATTTAGCATTCCTTTCTGCAGACTGGCCAGACCGCTGTTGGCTCTGTCGTAAACTACATTACTGGCTCTGGTACTGGTTCCGGTTTCAAGAAAATAAATACCTATACGATCACCGCCAAATTGTACATTATCACATCCTACATTGAGTTTTCTCATTTCATTTAATGCGCACATTCCTATTTCATTGTTGGGAATACGAGTAACAAATTCTGCATTTATACCGTAATTGGCAAGAGAAACCGCAACGTTAAATTCTCCGCCGCCATAGGTTGCTTTATAATATTCTGCCTGTGAGAATCTCAAGTGTCTCTCTGTCGAAAGACGAAGTAAAATTTCACCAAAAGTGACTATTTTTTTCATTTTAAAGTTATCGAAGTTTATTAATATATTAGTCCATTTGAGTACGTTCAGATGTTTTTGAAGACGTAAAATGAAATCGAAAGTTGCTTTTCTGTTACATATAAAACAAGCTATTCAATCCTTTGCGCAAAAGTAAGAATAAAAACTTTAGTATTAAAAGTAAACTGATAAATGAGGGGAGGGGGATGAATTTAAGTTTATGAGTGTAATGTGTTGTTTTTTTAATATGGTTTTTTTTAAATAGAGTTCACTATTCATAATATAATACATATTGTAAATAAACCATTTGTTATAGTTTTATGAACATGACTGATTTTATTAAAAAATTGAATTGGGTAATTTTACAATCAATAATTAAAACAAGTAGTTGTTATATTTATTTAGATTTTAAGTTGAGTGTTTAAATAAGGTAAATTTAGAAAGTCAATTTATATTTTCAATAAAAATATAATGGAGACAATTTTTAGTGATTTTTTGATATTGTGTTATACATTCAATTAGTCTGGAATAAAAATGAAGATAGATTATTTTGTTGACTCCAGTCGATTATAAGAATTACAAAATGAAAAATATTCAAAAAGAATTAAACAAAACCATTAACTAAATAAAACAGAATTGCAATGAAAAAAGGAATGAAATTATTTTTTGGAATTACTTTGACAATATTTTTTTCGGCAGCAGGAGTTGCTCAAGGGATTGAAAAAGTGTTATATGTAAAACCTGTAGCAGTAAAATATAAAAAAGATGATAGTTATTCTTTTACAGTGGGTTATCTAGCAGATGCAGATCGTGATGTGAATTTAGAGCTGACACAAGGACCTGCTAAATATTGGTTGAGTAAAAAAATACCGGTTAAAAAAGGACCTGGAATACTAGAGATAAAATTGGATGTTACTAACCCAATTTCTGTAGGAGACGGATATCGTCTAATGTTGGCTTTAAGAGAGCGAGATGGAGACTGGAAAACCACCAAAGCTTCAATTGTAGTGAATAATATTGAATTTACAGATGAGGATTTTCGATTTGCCGATAATGCGTCTTTTTCTGCTTTAACACCTAACGTGCTTCAAAGTGCAGATCTATTGGGGTTTGAAGTGGATTGTCAATTTAGTAAGGAGCAGCAGATACAAGTTTCTGTTTGGAATGGAACCACATGGATTTCGGCTTCAGATAGAATAAAAGTAGCTCCGGGTAATAGTACCCAAGAGCTTAAAGTGCCAATCAAAACAGATTTGGAAGGAAATAATTATCGATTTATGTTGAATTTTGGAAC
This sequence comes from Flavobacterium sp. ARAG 55.4, assembly GCF_051846875.1. Lineage (NCBI taxonomy): Bacteria > Pseudomonadati > Bacteroidota > Flavobacteriia > Flavobacteriales > Flavobacteriaceae > Flavobacterium > Flavobacterium sp. ARAG 55.4. The sequence goes on from NZ_JBPYCT010000006.1 coordinate 130,001, forward strand.
AGAAAAAGATTTTGAAGATAAGAAAGTAAAATCAAAAGAAATTACCGGAATTACATTTAGAAAATAAGAACAAAATGGTCAAATCATTATATTTAGGAGTAAGTTTATTAATTACAGGATTCGGATTTGCACAAAACAATAGAGTGACAATTGATTTGACCACGCAAAAGTTCTATGGAACCACAACCGAATTAAACAGAGAGCAATATTTTTCAGCTCATTTTTCCTATACAGATGGTGATTTAACAGATGATGCAGATTATCTTTTTGGAGATTTAGGAATTAAATTCGGACGTAATTTTGGTGCACCCAGGCCCTTTGGAAAAGATCGTAGTGTTTTGAGTGTTGGCAATGCTAAAGAGGCTGCTGCTCGCAACAATAAAAACATCAAAGCAGCAAAACTATTTAAGGAATATGCTACCCGGGATTTGATAATTACAGCACATCCTAAAGAAGTTTTTCAAATGAATGCTGATTTTTATAAGATCGCGCAATACAATGCGGCTTTTATTAAAGAGGCCTATCCTGTAAAACCAAAGTATTATGAGCCTATGAACGAGCCTTTTGTTCATGCGATTGACTTTGTGAAAACTTATCTGGAAACAGAGGGTGTGATTGTTGAAATGTCAAAATTACATAAAGTGGTTGCTGATAAAGTGCATGCCGAAGTGCCGGATATTATGGTTGGTGGTTATAGTGCGGCTTGGCCGGAGTACGAAAAAAATAATTTTGCTGTTTAGGATACCCGAATGAAGACCTTCATGGATATTGCAGGAGAAAGTATGGATTTCTTTGCCACTCATATTTATGATGGTATCAATGTAACGGGAGCTTTTAATTATCGTTCAGGGAGTAATTCGGAAGCAATATTAGATTTGATAGAAGCTTATAGTTATATAAAATGGGCAAAAGTAAAACCGCATTTAATTTCAGAATACGGTTATACTGCAAAGGGCATGCAAGGAAAACCGTATTCTCCTGAGAGTGACGGTACCTGTTTATTATCCTATAATAAAATTTTAATGACCCTATTAGACAAACCTGATCGCGTGCTCAAGGCAGTTCCCTTTATTGTAGGGAGAGCGCCTTGGTTTTATAAAGATCCCAAAAATACCGAAGGAAATCCCTATCCATGGGTTATAAGTCGTAAAATGCCCGACGGCAGCTATCAATTAACACATTTGGTTAAGTTTTATGAATTATGGAAAGGGGTAGAAGGAAAGAATATTGCTATTAGTTCTAATAATCCCGACATTCAGGTAAGTGGGTATCGTTCTAATGGAAAGACCTTTATAGCTGTAAATAACTTAGACGATAGTGAGCAAAAAGTAAATTTAGATTTTCCTAATAACAGCTCTAAATTAATTAATAAGGTGAGTATCCGTAAGTTGTTTTTGGACGAAAAGGGAATCCCGCAATTGCAATATATGAAAAATAATAAGCTAGATGAATTGGTTCTTAAAGCAGGAGAAACCGTCGTGCTAGACTGTGATACCAAAAAAATAGAATTTTCTAATAAGTTGAATGAAGAAAATTATTACGCGACAACTTATTTACAAAAAATAGAAGCCAACAAGCCTTTGACTTTCGAAATTGAAAAAGCAGTAGCCAGTAATACCGGTAAAGCTTACATCAGAATGGGGATTTCAAGAGTACATCAATTGAGTAAAAGTCCTATAGTGACTATTAACGGAACAGAGGTTAGTGTACCGAATAATTGGGCAGGTTATGACCAGGCTCCAAGAGAGCAATTTTTTGGAGTAATTCCAATTCCAATTGATATAAGATTAATTAAGGAAGTTAAAAATACAATTTCGATTACTTTTCCCGATGCAGGAGGTTTTGTGAGTTCGGTGATTTTGAACCAAGAACGACTAATTAATTAAAATGAATAGAAAAAATGTATTCTTAGGCATACTGTTTCTTATCCTAGTTACAGCTTGTAGTAAAAAAACAGCACCTAGAACTACTACCAATAGATTTTGGTCAATGCTTACCGCTACTGATGGTTCACAGCCAATAGCGCGTCACGAGGCAGCTTTTGTCAATGTAAATAAAAAAATGTATTTATTGGGCGGTCGAGGAATTAGACCTGTAAGTATTTTTGATGTTCAAACTCAAAAATGGACAAAAGGGGCCAAACCGCCTATCGAATTACATCACTTTCAGCCTATAGTTTATAGGGGGAAAGTTTATATTTTAGGTGCATTAACAGGGTCTTATCCTGGGGAAACTCCCGTTCCTAATATTTACATATACGATACTAGAACGGATATTTGGTCAATAGGAGATACTATTCCGCAGCCACGATTGCGAGGTTCTACGGGAAATGTTATTCAAGGAGATATCGTTTATATGTCATGTGGTATTATTGATGGTCATCGGAGTGGTCACCAAAAATCTTTAGACTCCTACAATATCAGAACAGGAAAATGGAAAATATTGGCAGATGCACCACGAGCAAGGGATCATTTTCAGGCTGTATTGGCAAAAGAGAAAATCTATGTCTTAGGGGGGAGACAGTCCAAGGCACCCGATAAAACCTTTTCCCAAACCATTGGTCAGGTAGATGTGTATGACATTAAAAGCGATAGGTGGGAAACCTTAAAAAACCCTTTGCCTAATCAACGAGCGGGATCAATGTCAACAGTGTATCGCAACGAAATTCTGGTGATAGGAGGCGAGTCTGTACGGCAGGATGTGGCTCATAATGAGGTAGATGCTTTGGATATAATAACTAATACCTGGCGCGTTTTTCCACCATTAGTAAGGGGGCGTCATGGTTCAGGAATAGTTGTTTATCAAGATGCTTTGTACATCGCATCCGGCAGTGGTAAAAGAGGAGGTTCGCCAGAATTGACATCAATTGAAAAATACTAATTTCAAATGGCAAAAATGAAAACTTTACAAATTAAGGTATTTTTGAGTGTGTTTATCTTGGGGTGCGCCTGCAAAAATGAAGCACAAATAACAAAAAATAACAAACCCAATGTAATTCTGATTATAACAGATGATCAGGGATATGGAGACATAGGCGCAACGGGAAATAAAATTATTAAAACACCAAATATTGATTCTTTTTATGATGAAAGTTTTCATCTGACTGATTTTCATGTTGGACCAACCTGCGCGCCTACACGTTCCTCTCTAATGACCGGCCGTTATGCTAATAGTGTAGGTGTATGGCATACCGTTGGTGGTTGGTCATTGCTGCGCGAAGACGAGAAAACTTTAGGTGATATGTTTACTCAGGCAGGTTACGTTACAGCAGCTTTCGGAAAATGGCATTTGGGTGATAATTATGATTTCAAACCCGAGAACAGGGGTTTTCAGCAAACTGTTATGCATCAGGGTGGGGGAATTGAGCAAACTCCTGATTATTGGGGTAATACCTATTTTGATGATACTTATTTTAAGAACGGTGAACCCCAAAAATACAAGGGATATTGTACCGATGTCTTTTTTGGAGAAGCCATTAGTTTTATAAAAAGCAATAAAAACAAACCTTTTTTTTGTTACCTAGCTCCCAATGCCCCTCACGGACCTTATAATGTGCCTGTGGAATATTATAATTTATATAAGGATTTGCCCGCAACGGTGTTGACAGACAAACAAAAGCGGTTTTATGGTATGATTACCAATATCGACGATAATTTTGGAAAACTCCGTAAAACGTTAAACGATCTTAAAATAGCCGATAATACTATCTTGATATACATGACAGACAACGGCACTTCGGCAGGATATCAAGGGAAAGGAACAAATATTACAGGCTACAATGCCGATATGCGTGGAACCAAAGGTAGTGAGTATGAAGGAGGACATCGAGTACCTTTCTTTATATACTGGAAAAACGGAAAAATTTCGGTTTCTAAGGATATTCACGAGTTGACAGCACAACTCGATATTATGCCTACGTTGGCAGAACTTTGTGGTATTGAGCTACCCAAAGGCCATAAAACACTAAACGGAAAAAGTATTGTTCCTTTACTGAAAGGGACTAAAACCATTGACAATCGTATGTTGTTAACCGATTCTCAGAGAATTCAAAATCCTGAAAAATGGAGATCTTCTGCAGTGATGCAAAACAAATGGCGATTAATCAACGGGAAAGAATTATACAACATTGAAAATGACAAAGGGCAGAAAAACAATATTGCCTCTCAACACCCAGAAAAAGTGGCTGAAATGAGAGCTTTCTATGAAAATTGGTGGAAAGAAGTATCTGTAGATTTCGACAAAGAAGTTTATTTTAAATTAGGCAACAAACTAGAAAACCCTATTGCCTTAACAGCTCATGATGTTCATGCTGAAAACGGCCAACAACCTTGGAATCAGCCAAGCATTCGTGTTGGACAAAAAGGATCAGGATATTGGAGTGTCAATGTACTTGAAGAAGGTATTTTCGAAGTTTCTTTACGAAGATATCCCCTAGAGGCTAATTTGGCCATAAACGCTTCGGCGAAAGCCATTACCCAAAAAGAACTTTCTGGTCTTGAAGAAGAAGTTCCAGAGGGGAAAGTGATGAATTATGTAACAGCAACCATCAATTTTGGTAATACTGTAAAAGAAAAAGTGAACGTAGCACCAACTGATATGGCAGCTAACTTTAAAGTACACTTAAAGCCAGGAAAAACCACTTTAATGGCTAGTTTTATTGATAACAAAGGCGAAGAAAATGTCGCTTATTATGTTTATATCAAGAAAATATAACTGCAACTTTTCTTCAGCGAAACCTCTGGAGTAATTATCTCGAGTTTTTTTCGAAATCTTTTTTGAAAGTATTTGGACGTGCCACCATACTACAAAGGGACTTAAAGTAGTTTGAGGTTATAGGTTCCTTTATAGCATGATGTCGGGCTTTACTCGCTAATTTGTTAGCAAGCCTCAATCCTTCACGCACATTTGATACATAATAAAATTAAGTATTGTATAAACTTCTATGTTTAAGCAGTTTGAAAACTACTATTTGTTATTTGTAGTTAAGTGTTTTCTGATGTAGAATTAGTCAAAATAGGAGCATATGATTTTTTGAACAACTGAAATGTTTTTTTTACTCATTTTAGTATATGAATGAAAAGTTAAAGAATTCAAGTTGATTAAATTTGACTTTCATAATTAAACAACTAAATAACCATGAAAAAAATAGTAGTATCAGCATTTTTATTAATGCTAACATTATCGGTAAATGCGCAACAGCAAAAAAATATTGAAGGAGCTATAAAAGAATTAAGCTTACCAGATGAACAAGCAAATCAATTAAGAACTTTTGTTAAAGAAAAAAATACGAAAGTAAAAGAAGTAAAAGATCAAAAATTAGAAAGTGAAGATGAAGCTGAAAAAATTAAAGAAATTAATACGGCTCATTTTCAAAGGGTAAATAAATTACTTGGTAAAGAAAAAATGGCTGAGTTTAATGCCTATTGGAAAAAGTAATTCCATTACGCTCTCCCGAAAACAAATAGAGAAATAAAAAAAGTAGTAAGTTTAGGCTTACTACTTTTTTGTTGTTGTGTTATTGGTTCTATTATAAGAATTTCACAACCATTAGCTGATAATGGTTTTTATCAAACGGCAACCCCTTTTGGGGTTTTGATTCGAATTTTCTAGTTGTATTTCCTATTTGTTTTTAAAATGTGATAAACTGTAATTAAGGAATCGAATTTAAATAGAAGCTAGTTTACCGTCAGTTCAAACGAATCTTTGATGCCTTCTTTTTTAAAGGTAATCTTTTCATTAGCAGCCAACGGAAACGCATCCTCCCATGAGTAGATGCTAATGGTTACTTTGCCTTTTTGATGTGCTTTTACCACTCCAAACTTATCGATAGAAGCTATTTTAGGATTATCAGAATACCAAATAATGTTGTTTCGGGTGGCATTAGCTGGGGATATTTGGTGTGTCAGTTGCAAAGACTGTCCAACGGTACAATTTTCTGGTTTGGTCTTGATTTCCAGTTTTTTTACCGCTACAAAATCAAACTTTTTGATTTCATTTTTTAAATACTGATAGGCTTTGTCTTGCTCTGTTGTTAATTTATTTACATTTAATCCTTCATACAATCGAAGACTGAATTTTCGGGGAATGTAATGATCGCCTGTAAGTTCAAAAGGATCCGTTCTCACATCAAAAAAGCGACCCTGAGGAAATTCAACAGTAGGAGCATAATATTTAAAATCTTCATTGTGTATGAATCGCAATAATTCGGTTTCGTTTGTGTAGAGTTGGTTGTTATTGTACCATGTGTAAATATAATCTCTATGTTTTTGCTTGCCTACAATTACATTATTCCAAAAGCTCACACCATCAATTTCATTTTTTCTTGGCATTTCAATTCCCGTAGCTTCGCAAAGAGAAGGTAAAATGTCTACAATGTCGGTCATTCCATTGTATTGAAATGGTTTTTTAATTAAAGAGGGAGCGCTAATTACTAAGGGTACATGAGTACCGTTATCAGATGTTCCACCTTTGCGTCCAGGATAAAGAGTACCGTTTGGATATACGTGTGTAAAGCTTTCTTTTGTTCCGTTATCTCCCATTACGATGATAATAGTGTTCTCTTTCAGGTGATTTTCTTCTAATTTAGCCACTACTTTTCCGATGAGCTTGTCCATGTATGCTACCATATCTGGGAAATATCTCTGATCGTCACCCGTATGTCCGTTTTTGTTGTTATTGGCTTCATCGAAGTTGTCAAAAAGCGAATTGGGTTTCGTATCAGGGGTGGGTTTATGGTCATCATGAACCAATAGCATTGGGTAATAAAGTAAAAAGGGTTTGTCTTTATTTTTGTCTATAAATTTTAAGGCGGCGCGATTACAAATGTCAGGGCCATACCATCTGCGACCTGTTTCTGGATCTAAATCGGTTCGTCCTGTATAATCAACAGTTTTTCCATTGACTACTAAGTTGGGATTGATAAATCGTTGTCCTTCTGTGGTTACATCAAAGCAGGTGAATTCATTCCATCCAAATTCATAAATATATTGGGTGCCCGGAATTTCATTTGTTCCTCTTGTTTGTTTCCATTTTCCAAAAATCCCAGTTTCATAACCTGCTTTTTTAAATATATCACCTATTGTGATATCGGAATGGTGTTGTGATTTTGGGCGTAGGAAGTTTCGAGAATTATATTTTGCTGACATTAACGCAATTCGACTGGCTTCACATAATGGATAGGCATGCGCATTATTGAATCGAACACCTTCATTAGCTATTTTGTCAATGTTGGGAGTTTTAAATACCGTGTTTTCGAATAATCCTTTAATAGATGATAATTTATTTGCGCCATAAGAAGTTACACCTAGGTGACTCAAATCATCAATTAAAATTAGGACAACATTTTTTTTCTTCTGTGCTATACATTTTGGTACAAAAGAAAAATTTAGTACTGCAAATAGTAAGAATAAAATGGGGTACTGTCTGGAAATAGTCATAATTACTTATTTTGGTTGTTGTTTTGAAATAAAAAAAGAAACTTTATGATTACTTTTTTTCCCAAGCTCTAAAATACTTCACATGCATTTCGCCATCCAGACGCTTGTCATCCGGTAAGGCTCCAAACCATTTGTTTGATTCACAATTGATATTAATGGCTAATGGTTGATGCCAATGTGTATTTTTAGCTTCTCTAAACAAGATTCCGTCGATGTAAAAACGAATATATTCCGCAGTCCATTCTAATCCCCAAACATGATAATCGGCTTGTAATTCTTTTGGAAAATAATACTTTTCCGTTCTAGAGAAATGTGATTTTACATTTCCTTGGTCTTCTGGAGATTTAAAGACATGGATATTAGAATTTAAATCATGTCGGTTTTGAACCACTCCAGGGGCATTTTCACAAATATCAATTTCAGTCCACCAATCTTTTGTGCTATTACTCATCCAAAAACCCGAAACCCAAGGGGCGTCCATTAACTTACATTCGGCTTCGAAATAACCGTACAAGAATTTCTCTTTACTCACGATAAAACCAGTCGAATGCGTAAAACCTTCGGGTAGTTTTTCGTCTTTGTGTTGATTTAATTTGATAACTAACTCCCCTTTTTCTAAACTAACGTTCGAAGGATGAAAGTAAGTCGGTGCTCTTCCTTTCCATTTTGGATTATTCGGGAACCATTTGGTTTCATTTAATTTTTTTGAATCAAATTCATCTGAGGACTCTTTTAGCAAAGTCCATTTAGTAGCATTTTTTTGATCTGAAAGAGGGAATTTATCATTAAAGCGTTTAGGTGCTTTTTCCAATTTAATAGAATCGGCATATTTTTTTGGTGGGATGGTTAAATCTTGTGAATGGGCATTTGACAAAAATGCAAAAGCGAGAAATAAGGTAATTTTGGTTTTCATATTTGTTATAATTATACTTTTTAATAAAATCGGAACCAGTCAATATTGTTGGTTGTACTGTTATCATTTTTGAAGGTTAAATAAAGACTGTGTTTCCCTTTTAAGCTGTTTTTTATAGTAGTTGTCGCTATTTGATAATTAGCATTAGGTTCAATCACACAGGTTCCAATGATGTTTCCTTCTTTAGAATCTTGACGAATTTCAATCGTAAGTGGAGTTGCAGTAGTTGCTTTAATTTCAAAACCATTGATTCCTTTTTTGAAATCAAGGTATTTATAAGCAACATAATCACCATTTTGTATTGCAGACAATCCTTCTGATTTCATATCTGTTGATGGCAAAGGAGTGATACGAACATTCCCGGATAGTTGACAAGCCCATTCCGATTCGGTGATAGCTTTAGCATCTAGAGGTTTACCTGCGCCTTGTGAGGTCATTTCGACTTCATTAATACTTCCGTCTTTGTTGATATAAATGGGTTCGATGCAAGCTTTTCTAAACTTTTGAGAATTATTGGTTGAACGATGGTAAAAAACATACCAATGATTATTGAAATTTTGAATAGAACCGTGATTGTTCCATGAAGCTGGATCGCAATCAAAATTGTCTATCAAAACTCCTTTGTATTCGAAAGGACCCATTGGCGATTTTCCAATCGCATAGCCTAGGCAAGTAGGTTTATCTCTTCGGCTGTCATCAGCAAAAACAAAATAATATAATTTCCCTATTTTTCGAATGGAGGAACCTTCATGAAAAGCAATATTTCCTTTAGCATCTAATGGTTCAACAGTGGTAGTCGAATCAATTTCGATCATATTTGGTTTCAGTTTGGCAACTTTTGGTTTGCCTTGTCCCCAATAATAATACCCTTGTCCATCATCGTCAACTAATACCGCAGGATCAATTTGATAGGCTCCTTTAATTTTTTTTCCATTTACAAAAGGTCCATTAGGGGAGGAGCTAGTTGCTACACCTTCGGTTTTTGTTTTTCCGGGAGAACAGTAATACAAATAATAAGTTCCGTCCTTATAGGCACAATCAGGGGCAAAAAGCAACTCGTCATGATAGGGAACCTGATCGTTTGGTCCTTTGGAAGCAAAAGCATTTTCGGTTACCGTCCATTTTTTCATGTCACTCGTGCTTAAAACATGATGGGAGTAGGAACACCAATGGTCGTCACTTTCGTCGCGGGAACCATAAAGATATAGTTTACCGTCTTTCCAAACGTGGGCTTCGGGATCGGCAATGTACATTCCGGCTGGTACAATTGGGTTTTGACCCAAAATTAGGTTCGCTAGAAGCAGCATCAATATTGCGCTTATTTTGAGAATTGTTTTTTTCATTTTATTTTAAAACAATTTTATACACCAAGGCAGCATCTGCTTCGGCTGGTTTTATTTTGGGTTGGTTTACTTCAAGGCCTTTGGCTGTTTTTTTCCATTTAATAGACTCTTTGCTTCCTAAAACAGAAACCGATTTAATTTTCAACTCTTTTCCTTTTGCAGCAAAAGTTTCAAGGGTTCGATTCGCATTTTTAGAATTCCAACCCAACTGAATGGCATATACTATTTTTCCGTTTTGAGTGTAGCGAACATCGTTTTCGTTTAATTTATCTAAACCTTTTTTAATAGCACCGTAGTCATTCCAAGCATCGTTAGGATCACGTTTTAGTTCTGTTGTTCCTTCTCCAAAAGAGACAAAAGGTCTGGTTTTGTATATGGATTCACCATACAATTTCATCCAAATTCCTATTTTAGCCATGGTTTGTACTTGTTCTTCGGGCATGGTGCCGTCTGCCATTGGACCTGCCGATAAAAGCATAACCCCATTTTTACTCACCACTTCGGCCAACATTCGAATGGCTTTTTGGGGATCAATGGTGGTGCGCTTTGTTTTGTCATAACACCAAGAACTCCCTAGAATAAAATCGGTAATCCAAACATTAGGGGTAATATCTTCCATTATAGCCCTTTCGACATTGACAACAGCCAGTTCAGTTGGGAAGAAATCCCCTTTGGTATTGACTACAACTTCTTTATTCAGGGAAGCTGCTTTGTTGAAATAATCGGACAAAAATTGTTTGCGATAGGACTCTTTTATGTATCGCTCTCCAAAATCCATCCATATATAATCAGGACAATATTCGTTAATGACTTCGTCTAGTTTGGCTAACCAGAGATTATTTGCTTCCTCATAACTCATGTTGCCATAAAGTTTTCGGTATTTTGCATCTTGGGGTACTTCAGGGTTTTCTTGTGCAATAATATGTCTGCTCACGGGTAATGAAAAAGAGTTTTCTTTTTTAGGGTAAAACATCATATTGAAACCATGGTGAAAAGTAGCCATAAATTTCAATCCTCTTTTTTTGGTCTCCTCACTGATGGCTTTTACCATATTGAGATGAGGACCCATATCTACCGAGTTCCATTCATTAACTTTGCTATCCCAAAGTGAGAATCCGTCATGATGTTCGGCTACCGATCCAATAAATTTGGCTCCCATTCCTTCGAACATATCAACCCATTCTTTTGCGCTAAATTTATTAGCTCTCCATTGCGGAATAAAATCGTGGTATTGAAAATTGGGGCCATATTCTTTTCGGTGGTTTTTATAAATTTCACTTCCCCAACCCACGCGGTCAGGAACATACATCCAGCGAGCGTACCATTCGCCCCCCGAAGCAGGAATAGAATAAATTCCCCAGTGAAAATACACACCTAATTTGGCGTCTGCAAACCATCCTGGAACTGCTTTGTGTTTTTTTAAATTCTCCCAGTCGGGCTGGAATTTTTGAGAAAATACTTGAGTTGAAGCTATAATAAATAAAATACAGCTTAGTAAAAATTTCGAGTTCTTTTTTTGCATTGTTTATTTTTAATATAAAGTTTAAATATAAGTCGTTTGAAAGAAGAAGTACAATAATCAAACTAGAAAAAACTTAAAAAACCCAAATGTGGTAGCTTTTAAATCAAATCTTATTTTTATTGCAGACAAAATTTACAAGTTGTTTGTATGAAACTCAGTTTTTAAAATGTATTCATCAGTAAATAATAGTTCTAAAAACCATATTATTGTGATGATAAATACAATTGGAAACCTTTTAACGAATGGAAATGAATATTTTTGGTAAAAGAAATTTAAAGAGATAAAACTGTAGGTCTTTTTTTTTATCTTTTTAAACAAAAACCAATTACTATTTCAATTTAACCCTATACAATTATGAAAACAAAATTAATTGCACTAGCAATGGTGAGTTTGGTGTCACTAGCACCGAAAACTACTACATAAAGTCAATCAAAGAAACCTAACATTCTTTGGATTTTAACTGATGATCAGAGAAAACACTCTAATGGGGATTATAACTTAGTAACTACTGGAAAAAAAGACAGTCCGCTAGGGTATGTAGAATCACCAAATTTGGATGCGCTTGGCAAAGAGGGGATTATATTCCCTAATATGTATTGTAACTCACCTGCTTGTGCGCCTTCAAGAAACGGTATTCTTGCAGGGAAATATCCACACCATTCAGGAGTATATGGTTTTGAATATTTTAATGGTGAGGCTGCCTTTTTTACGAAAACAATGCCTTCCTGATGCAGCCAAAGCTATTTTGACTGATATGGGGAAATGGAATAAGATAAATGGTCAAACTATATTCGAAACTAGACCGTGGAGAATCTATGGTGAAGATCCTACCAAAATAAGTTAAGATAATCCTACTGAAAAAGAAAACAAAGATGCGGTAGCACAAGATATTCGTTTTACGACAAATAAAGATACATTATACGCAACGGCATTAGCTTGGTCAGAAACGGGAAGTTATTACGTAATATCATTGGCTTTAAATAATCCTAATGAAAAAAAAGCAGTTAAATCGGTACAATTTATAAGTGGAAAAAATAAAATCAACTGGAAACAAACGGTTGAAGGATTGGGCATAGATGTAAAAGGTATCAAACCTTGTGAGTCTGCTTACGTTTTTAAGATTGAGTTTAAAAAATAATTAACCAAATGAAGCTTGAACTGTTATCGTTAAAGTCTTTGGAAATATATTCTAGAGGCTTTTTATTAAGTAGAGCGAATTAGTACGTAAAAGAGTGTTTGTATTCAATATTGTTCTTTTTTTTAGTAAAGTTAGGAATTAATGATCTAATAGTTTATTTTTTTGATGAAATAGGCACTATTTAAGGTTAGCTTAGTTTGTAATTTTATCGTTTATAACTATTAATTATCAAATAAAGGATATGAGTCTAAATTGTAAGGCAGCAATCGCTAAAGGAGACGGAACATTTTCAATAGAAACTATAACGGTAGAAAACCCAAAAGAAGATGAGGTTTTAGTAGCTATCAAAGCCGCAGGTTTGTGTCATACAGACCACGATTCTTTGAATTGGGGAAAACCAATTGTTATGGGACATGAAGGAGCGGGAATTGTTACTGCTATTGGTTCTAATGTAAAAAGCGTTCAAGTAGGTGATGCTGTGATTTTAAATTGGGCTACACCTTGTGGTAAATGTTTTCAATGCGAACATGAAAACGAACATATCTGCGAAAATAATTCTCCTGTAGTAGCAGGTGGAAACGGATATACACCAGGACATGCGCACATAGAGGGAACTACTTGGAATGGAACTCCTATAATCCGTTCCTTCAATATTGGAACACTATCAGAGTATACTTTGGTAAAAGAGTCTGCGGTAGTTAAAAACCCTATTCAAGACATGTCTTTTCCTGCTGCTAGTATTGTGAGTTGTGGAGTAATGACTGGTTTTGGTTCTGCTGTTAATACTGCGAAAGTAGAGGCTAATTCCTCCGCTGTTGTTTTAGGAACTGGAGGAGTAGGACTTAATGTGATTCAAGGAATTAAAGTATCCAAAGCATCCAAAATTATAGCAATCGACATTAACCAACAACGGTTGGATATGGCGGTTGAATTTGGTGCTACACATACCATTTTAGCTGACAGAGATGATAAAGGTTTGCTAAAAGCAGCTCAAAAAGTAAAAGAAATGACAGATGGTCGCGGTGCTGATTATGCCTTTGAGTGTACTGCTATTCCAGCTTTGGGAGCAGCACCTTTGGCTATGATTCGCAATGCAGGAACAGCTGTTCAAGTAAGTGGCATTGAAGAAGAGGTTTTAATCGATATGTCTTTATTCGAATGGGATAAAAAGTATATCAATCCATTGTATGGAAAATGCAACCCTCAAAAAGATTTCCCAATAATAGTGGAACATTATAGAAAAGGAGAAATTAAACTTGATGAAATGATTACCAATTCTTATCCATTAGAAAACTTACAACAAGCCCTTGATGATATGTTATCAGGTAAGAATGCCAAAGGCGTTATTGTTTTCGAATAAGTTTTACACTTCTTAAATTTAAATGATGATAAATAAAATTTGCTGTAGTTTACTAATAGGCACACTAATAACCACTTCATTGTCTGCACAAATTGAAGCTCCTACAGGAAAAAAGTGGGAGAAAATAAACAATCTTTCAGACGAATTTGACGGTAAGCTATTAGATAAAAAAAAGTGGGCTGCAGATCCTGAAGGACATCCTGATTTTGGTTGGATAGGGAGACCTCCTGCACTTTTTAAAGAATCTTCTGTGACCGTCAAGGAAGGGTTTATGAACATTGAAGTAGGGAAGTTACCCGAGAGCTTTGTGAGTAATAAATATGCTAAACCAGTTACTTACGATTATTATGGCGGAATTATTCGTGCTAATTTACCCATATCATTTGGGAATTATTTTGAATCTCGATTCAAAATGAGTAAGACCGAAATGGGTGGAGGTTTTTGGCTAATGTCAAAAAATACTTGTGATAAAAAGCATGAAATTGATATAACCGAATCTATAGGTGTAGTTTCACCATTAGCAGAAGAATGGGGTAAGAAATGGGATAAAATAATGCACTCTAATACCATTCATAGAGAAACGCAATGTAATAAAGCCGAAAGAAGTCAAGCGATGATGTATCCTGAAGTGAAAAATTCGGATGAATTTCATACGTATGGTTGTTGGTGGAAAAGTCCAACCGAACTTTTGTTTTACCTAGACGGAAAATATGTGTACACACTAAAACCACCTGTTGATTTTGATCAAGAAATGTTTTTACATTTTTCTATCGAAAGTTATGACTGGAACCCAATTCCTAAAGATGGTGGTAAAGTAGCTAGTGCAACTAAAGAAGAGAGAACAGCCTTGATTGATTATATACGAACTTATAAACTAGTTAACGCAAAAAAGTAAACCTTGGAGGTTTAATAAAATTATAAAAGATGAAAAAATATACATCCGCTTTTTTCCTTATTTGTGCCATCAATTTATCTGTTGCTCAAAATAGAACGGTAGAGCTTCTAAAACAATGGAAGTTCACCAATTATGATTCGGGAGCTTCGTTTCAAGAAAATTTTGATGACAGTGATTGGCAGTCGGTAACAGTTCCTCACGATTGGGCTGTAAAGGGAGAATTTGATTTTGCTAATGATTTACAACTAACCATGGTTATTCAAGATGGAGAAAATAAACCTCATTACCGCACAGGAAGAAGTGGAGCTTTACCATATGTAGGAGTAGGCTGGTATAGAACAAAATACCATGTTACAGCCGCTGATTTACAGCAAAAAGTACAATTATTGTTTGATGGTGCGATGAGCAACTCAAGGCTATATGTAAACGGACAATATATAGGCGAAAGACCTTTTGGTTATATTTCTTTTTACTTTGATATAACACCATTTTTAAAAGAAGGTAAGAATACAATTGCTGTTCGATTAGAAAATTACAACAGTCAATCCCGTTGGTATCCAGGGGCTGGTTTATACCGAAAAGTTTCATTGATAAAGACCAATACAAGCCATGTTAAAACTTGGGGTACATTTGTAACAACACCTGTAATTTCTAAAAAAAGAGCTACTGTAAAACTAGATTTGGAACTAGAAGGTTCTGGTACTTATACGGTGAAAAATGAAATTATCGATGGCAAAGGAAAAGTAGTTACTTCAAAAAATAAGGATATAACAATTGGTGCAAAAACCAAATTTTCGGAAGAATTTGAAGTTTCAAAACCTAATTTATGGAGTCTTGAAACACCGAATTTATACAAGTTAAAAACATCAGTTTATCAAGGAAACAAAGAAATTGACCAGTACGTAACGAGCTTCGGAATTCGCTCTGTTCGTTATGAAGTGGACGGTTTTTACTTAAATGACAAAAAAGTACGTTTCAATGGAGTTAACATGCACCATGATTTAGGTCCTGTAGGGGCAGCTTTTCATCGCGAGTTATTTGTTAGACAAATGACTAAAATGAAAGAAATGGGAGTGAATGCGATCCGTTTTTCACACAATCCACCAGCACCAGAAGCGCTGGATGTTTGTGATGAAATGGGACTTTTAGCGATTGATGAAGCTTTTGATGAATGGCAATTAGGAAAAGTAATTAACGGTTATGGACTTCATTTTCACAAATGGGCAAAAACGGATCTTACGGATATGATTTTAAGAGATAGAAATCATCCATCAATAATTATGTGGAGTATTGGTAACGAAATTATGGAGCAGTACAAACATGATCCTAATAAAATTACGGCTTACTTAAACGGAATTGTAAAAACATTAGATACTACTCGTGCTACAACAGCAGGTTTCAACTCTGCTAAAAATGCAATTGATAGCGGAATGGCAACTACAGTCGATGTGGCAGGTTTTAATTACAAGCCAGGTGTGTACGCGGCGATTCGTAAACAGAATCCAAACTTGAAATTTTATGCTAGTGAAACAGGAGGTTCTGTAAGTGTGCGTAACAGTTACAAATTCCCGGTTGTTTTTGATACTATTCACGGTAAAAGAGGGGATTCAGCGAATACAATTGTGTTTCCTGACGGACATCCAGGTAATTATGAAACCACTAATGTGCCTTGGGGCTATCCTGCGTACAAAGAATTTGCAGCTCAAGAAAAAAACACCTCTGTTTATGGGGAATTTGTCTGGACTGGTTATGATTATTTAGGAGAACCATCACCCTATCACGATGCTAAATCACGTAGTTCTTATTTTGCACCAGTTGATTTTGTAGGTTTAGAAAAGGATAAATTTTACTTGTATCAAACACAGTGGAAAAAAGACGAAAAAGTATTGTACTTCTTTCCACATTGGACATGGAACAAAGAGGAAGCAAAATCTTTTCCGGTGGTTTGTTATACTTCGTATGATAAAGCAGAATTGTTTGTAAACGGGAAAAGTTACGGAGTCAAAACCAAACAGCCATTATCAAAATTAAGTTTTGAAGGAGACAATATTGCTAGAGAAGCTTCAGGTGGTGGAAATTGGGAATTATTCAAAGCCTATGCTATTATTTGGGACGATGTAATATACGAACCAGGTGAAGCCAAAATTTTAGCTTACGATAAAAACAACAAAAAAGTAGCAGAGACTAAAAGAGTAACTGCGGGTGCTCCTGATCATATTACAATTCAACCAGAAATTAAAACCATAAACAATGGTGAAGTAGGCGTTTTTGTGGTTTCAGTAGTAGATAAAGATGGGAATTTATGTCCACATTTTAATGACGATATGGATATTGAAGTTAGTGGAGCAGGAGCGTTTTTGGCAGCTGGAAATGGTGATCCGGTAAACATGCAAAACTTATCTAAACCCAAAAGAAAGTTCTTTAATGGACAAGCGGTTATCTTTGCACAATCGACTCAAAAAGGGAATATAACCATTACAACAACGACTAAGAATTTGAAAGCAACGAGTTCTGAACTAGAAGTAAAGTAATAAATGGGATTAAATTTGAAAAAATTTAGGCCGCAGATTAAAAGGATAAAAAGAATTAATCTGTGTTAATCTTTTTAATCTGTGGCTAATAAATAAGAACAGATTTTAATTCTTTCTAAAATCGTCTTGTTTAAAATAATGGTATTAAAGTAAAAATATGGAATCAAAATTCAAAACCACCGAAATCTCTAACCCAGAATTCGAAAGCAACAACCTTCGTTTCATCACCGTGAAAACTAAAAATCTGAACGGGCGAGGGGATATCTGCGTTTTTGTTCCACCAATGAAAGATGTCAAAGATTTGCCTATCGTAACACTCTTACACGGTGTTTATGGTAGTGCTTGGATTTGGGCGCACAAAGCAGGAGTTCATTTTACTGCCTTGCAAATGATAGAGCAAGGATTGATAAAGCCTATGGTAATTGCGATGCCGTCCGATGGATTGTGGGGCGATGGTTCCGCTTATTTGCCGCATAATAGCGCCAATTATGAAAAATGGATTGTTGATGATGTGATTAATGCCGTGAGAGAAAATATTGATTGTACGAGTGATAAATCTAAATTGTTTATTTCAGGACTTTCCATGGGCGGTTATGGTGCCTTGCGTTTGGGTGCTAAATTCCCCAATCGTTATAATGCCATTTCGGGACATTCTTCAATTACCAATAAAAACCAAATGCATTTGTTTGTCGAAGAAGACGAAAGCAATTACAATCAAGCGGACAGCATTAACGAAGATGTTTTTGGGTTGCAGCTAAAAAACAGAGATAAGCTACCGCCATTTCGTTTTGACTGTGGGAAAGACGATTTGCTCATTGATTACAATCGACGGTTGCATCAAGCTTTGGAAGCTAATACCATCCCACATACTTACCAAGAATTTGAAGGTGCTCACGAATGGCCGTATTGGCAAGAACACATCAAAGACAGTTTGTTGTTCTTCAATCAATTTTAAAATCAAAGTGAATTCCTAATTAAAAGGAGTTCGCTTTTTTTTTAGGAGCAGAAATGCTATTGTTTTCAAGAACTTTCCGTCCTGCTCTACGCTATATCTCTTGTGTAAAAGCTATCGCAACACAAGAGGATGCCGCTTCGATCAGGGCTAAAAATAACGACTTATTTCCATAACAGCTGAAGCTAAAAGGATGCTAAAATGCGATTAGTTTCATTAGCTAGACCTTGAAAAGATCAAATGTTTATAAAATGATACAATCGTTTTTTTTTTTTTTTTTTTCAACTCCTTCGGGGTCGTATGTGAGGGGTGTTTTTCTTTCTATAAGCATTGAAATCCTCTGGATTTCTATTGTTCTTCGATCTTTAATCTGAATCTGTGATTGTTTGTAGTTGATTCTTCACAGCAGTCCGTGTATTTAATAACTTTTGTTTGTTAAAGGAAAGATCGTGGAGCGGGGAAATGAAAACGAACACGTATCTCTTAGAAGTTTTGCAATAGGCATATGAAAATATATCATAGGTCTTGAGTAAAAAACATTTTATTTCCAAAGCAGCTTTGGGAGATTATTTATACCAAGTAGAATTATAAGTTAGACCAATTTTTATTGAACCACTTTGAAAAAATTAACAGTACTAGAATACGATTTTGTTCTTTATGTAAAATTTGAAACAAAAAAAAAGACTCTCCAATTTTGATTTTTAAATTAAACTTGAAGAGTCTTTTTATCTTAATTTTAGTTTTTGCTTACTGGCTTGAAAATACGAACCCAATCAATTTTCATAGTGTGGTCCTCTGTGTTTTTGATTTCTTCATCTGTAGGAGTACAACCAATTCCAGCTCTCCAGTTTTGATCTTCCATAGTGAATAATATATCCATTGGCTTGTTTAACCCTGTTCTAGTTGAGGCGTCTCCAGTTGGCGAAGTAAAGTTTTTAGGGTCAATACCATCTTTTGTTCCTATATTATCTAAGCTATTCGTAGAGCGTACTAATTTACCATCAATATAGTATTCTAACTCTGTTGGGCTTTTCCAATATACACCATAACGATGATATTCATTTGCCCAATCACCAACTTTACTGTCAGTGTACCAAGTAGTCACATCACCAGGTTGGTAATCTTGAAATGGATTTCTAATAAACACATGAGTACTTAAATGGATGGTTTTAGAAAATTGTCTTCCTCCAGCAACATTATTTCTAGCTGCAGTTCCTCCCCAAGCTTCCATGAAATCAATTTCTTGCGTATCATCAGGACTTAACATCCACGCTCCAGAAGTATTTACACTATTGGCAATTTTAATACGACTCTCAATATAAACAGGATATACAATTTGTTTATTAGAAACTACTGCTCCAAGTCTAGTGGCTTTACCAGTCAATGTTGATCCTCCGTAATCATAACTTTTAGTTTCTCCTTGAACACGAGAAGTGATAAGTCTCAAGACACCATCTACTATTTCTACGTTTTCATATTTCCATTTTGTTAATCCTGGACCATCCCATGCATTGTGATAAAAATTGGTCCATTTTCCGTTACCAAAAGTAGTTTTTGTGTTAGTTGCAGTATAAGCATATTCAAAATCATCTGACATATCGGTTTGAAATTCCCATTTTTTTCCTGTTCCAGGGTCTGCAGGTACAGTGATTAACTTATAGTCTGTTTCTTCGGGAATTGGAATTGGATCAGGTGTAACTGTAACAGGTGTTTCTTGAGGTGAATTACTCGAGCAAGAAATAAGGTTAAAACTTAGGGGTAACAATAGTAATAAGATTGTTGTTTTTTTCATAATAAAGAATGTATAAAAAGTTTATGGGTTTTATCTTAAAATCTTTGAAAAAAGAATGGGACTTATAAATCATTTTTTAGTACAAAAAGATTATTGCAAAGTTAGGTTGATAAATTAATTGTGTGAAGCCATTAAAATGTTTTTAACGATTTTACATATAGACTTAAACTAGACAAACCCATTAAACCACTAATATTTGAAGGTTTTTCATGTTAAAAGTTTATAGTATTGTAATAATCATTAAAACACTATAAATTAGCTTTATAATTTTATTGACAAATACAAGCGCGATTTTTTAAGATATGAATATAAAATCTCAACTTCTATTTTTGAAAATTATCTTGAAAATTCAATTAAAATGATGGGTGTAATTTTAACAACAGTCAAGTGGGCAGCATCAACAAAAATGTTTTTAGGTTGCTTCTTAAAAATAGAGACCAACTACCGCCTCTTCGTTTTGACTGTGGCAAAGTCGATTTGCTCATTGAATACAACCGTTCCTTGCATCAAGCTTTTGAATCAAATTCTATAAAGCATCATGCTTACCAAGATTTTGAAGGCGCTCACGATGGTCATACTGGCAAGAGCACATCAAGGATAGTTTATTATTTATCAATCAATTTTAAAATCCAAGCGAATTCCTGTTCACGGGAGTTCGCTTTGTTTTAACTGTTCTATTTGCATTTCCCTTCTAAACCTAAAACGATAATTTCTTTTTAATTAAAAAAATCCCACTATTAACAGTTAATTGAAGGCGTGTAATAGTGGGTTAATTTTATGTAGTAGTAGGCGAATTTAGGGATTTGTCGACCACAAAGAAGCACTTTTAAGCAGGGCTCTTCTAGGTAATTTTAATCCCGCAAGGATTAATTGGGCAAAATCATCGGGTTGAAGTACACTGTCATCAGAACCTTTTTTAGCAATGCCTGCTTCTATTGACATATCCGATTCTATGGTGCTTGGGGTTAGGGTAACTACCCTGATGTTGTTTTTTCGAACTTCTTTCATCAAGGATTCAGACATCCCGATAACGGCAAATTTTGAAGCAGAATAGGCCGATGTGCTAGCATTTCCGCCTAAACCCGCAGTGGATGATACATTTATAATATCGCCTTCGTTTTTGGCAATGAGGAAGGGTAGCACCTCTTTAGTAACATAATACATGCCCATTAGATTGGTTTGAATAATCTGAGTCCATTGTTCAACAGGCATTTCGCTAAAGGTTCCAAATCCTCCGATACCGGCATTATTTACCAGAATATCAACTCCACCTAGGACTTCTACGGTATTTTTAATATTGGTTTTTACCTCCTCATAATTTCCTACATCAAATACCGAATATATCGCTTTAACACCAAAGGCTTCCAGTTCTGCTATTGTTTTTTTAAGTGTTTCTTCATTTTTACCTGTAATGGCAACATCAATACCTTGTTTTGCAAAGGCGATTGCAGTAGCTTTACCTAAACCTCGACTGCCACCTGTGATAATCGCTTTTTTATGTTTTAAATCGCTCATTTTTTATTTTTTAGATCTTTATATTTTTGGAAATACTGACTGTTTTACTCCTCAGTCCAATAATCCATCACCACCGCATCGTCAAAAAATGGGGCATATTTTTTTAATAGTTCGAGATGTGCTTTATGAAACAAATATTGTTCTCTGGCATTTTCATCTTTAAATGTGATCACAAAGGTATGTGTAAGTCCTTTAGTATGCCCTTCGGTACTATCGTTTTCACCCCATTCAAATTTTTTCACCGATGGAATTTCGTTTTTAAGGCTTACAAAAGCTTTCACCGCTTGATCTACCTGTGTTTTAGTTGCTTCGTCTTTGTATTTTAAGTGAACAATATGTTTTATTACTTTGTTTTCCCTGTCTATTTTAGGGGCTATTTTATAAGTAACGAGATTGCCAAAATTAAATTGATCAGAACCCGCAATAAGGAAATTGTCACTCCCTATTTTGTGAGACCTTAATCCGTAATAAATGGAGAAACCGGTTTCTAAATAATTAATTGGACTTAGTACACCTTCTTGGTTTAATTTGAGTAATTGAATACTAGCATCGTCCCTTGTTCCAACAGCCAATACCGCTTCATTATTGTATGTTGAAACAATTTCAATACGTGTTTGCCCTTGTAATTTAGTTTTCTCATTATCCTTTAAAACAAAATGCGGGATTAAGGCTCCTTTATGGTTTATTTTAAAGACACTTACGCCATCACCGTGATAGACAAAATCTTTCTTTTTAATAAAATTAGCTTTGGGGTCATAATATTTATGATGCCTATGCCCTACTACCACATATTTGTTTCCGCCTAATGTTACTCCTGTGACTGGATAAGCACCTGTTAGATATCGGTCGGTGTTGTTGTCATCGATGTTGTTGATGTTTTTAAAAGTACCATTTTCGAAAACCCTAAAACTACTAACACCGTTATCTTGAAAACCACCAGTATATAAATAGGTTTTACCTTTGATTGTATGGGTAAACATCCCGATAATACCATCGGTGTGTATTTTTTCGTCGTCTTTCATGGATTGCACATGAGTCAATTTTCCGTTATCTTCAATTTTAAAACTACTCAATCCAGGTTTTTTTTCTAAGCCACCAATAAACAAGTAAGACGCCTTTTTCATGTGTATCACTTGAAGTGTAATAGCAACGGCAAGAAAGGTTTGCTCAGTATCTTCGACCAAAGAAACACGTTCTAGGGAACCGTTGTCTAAAATTTTAAACGTTTCAATTACATTACCGTATTTATTCGCCACAAATAGAAAATCAGTACCGTTAATTTTATCAGCCACCATACCTCTGGAAGGGCCTTTTTGTTTGTACAGTTCATGTTTACTAATTGGTGTAAGTTTCCCTTCATTGTTTAGACTAAACACATCCAAATCGCCCTCGCCACCTGCATAAACTAAATGCAAACCATTTTTTTCATAGCTAGTAACAGATACAGTATTTTGTCCTGATATGTGTTTGAAATCTTTTCTGTAAAGCATTAGGTTGTCTGAAATTTGAGCAAAACACATTTGCACTGTAAGCAGTGCGATGAAGAATATTTTAGTTTTTAAACGAGTCATAAGTTGATTTTTAGTAAGGATTATTTTAATATTGAGTTGGCTCCAAAAGTAGCAATCGCTCTGTCTTGTTCTATAGTACCTCCACTCACGCCAATGGCTCCAATGATTTTTCCATTTTTGTTTTTAATTGGAATTCCACCTGGGAAAGACACGAGTCCGTCATTAGTTAGTTCAATATTATATATGATGCCCCCCGGTTGTGTTAATTCGCCTAATTTACCTGTGTCAATATTAAAATATCTTGCTGTTTTGGCTTTTTTAATTGCTACATCAATACTCCCTAAATAGGATTCGTCCATTCTTATGAAAGCTTTTAAGTTGGCACCCGCATCTACGACGGCAATATTCACTAAAACACCTTCTTTTGTAGCTTTTTCTTTTGCTGCCAATACTGCCTTTAGAGCTTCGTCATGAGTTATGTCATTCGTAATTTGGGCCTTAAGCCCGCTTGAAAATAAGGCCAAAAAGATTACAATTAAACAAATCTTAATTTTTTTTAGTAGGTTCATCATTTTGTTTTTTAGTTTTAAATGACAAACTTCTAAAAATGAAATAAGAAAACAATTGAACTAGTTCAACTCTGTGTAAAAAATCATTCGATTCGTTTAATTTTACATAAAAACTCATGTGTTATTCCTAGATAACTAGCTAATTGTTTGTCGTTTATTTTTGAGGCAATATTAGGGTACTTGTCGATAAAATAATGATAACGCTCCTTTGCTGTCTGACACTGGTTTCGGATTAATCTTTGTTGCCATGCTACCAATGCCTTTTGTGACATTATTCTAAAAAGTTTCTCAACAATAGGCATGGATTCGTAAAGAGCCAATTTGTCTGTTCTATTTATCAATAAGACTTCACTGTCTTCCAAAGCTTGAATATTTAATTCAGAGTTTGATTGGTTCATAAAACTATCAATATCCATTAGCCACCATTCTTTTGCGGCAAAATAGAGTGTGTTTTCATTTCCTTTTTTGTCGATTGTAAAAATTCTAAAACATCCTTTTAGCACGAAACCTTCAAAATTACAGACTTGACCTTGTTCTAATAGAAACGCTTTCTTTTTGATGAGCTTAGGATAAAAATAACTACAAAATTCCTCTAGTTCTGTGGTAGAAAAAGAGGTGTTCTTAGTTATGTTTTCTTTTAATAACTGATGAGTCATTGGACTGTTTTTATTCTGAAATATAAAAACAAATTTTTAAAATTTTAGGTATTTATTTGTTTTTATTTGACTAATTAAATGGATTCCTAAAGCAAACAAGTACTGCAAATTCCGTAATTATTTGAGTTTCCATTACACTTCATCAGCTATTTTCCAGCAGTAACTTTAATAGTATTGTTGCCTTTTGTCAATTTGATGTTTTTGAATTCGATGATTTTTAATGTCCGAAACGTATTTTCAATTATACATTTTTTAAGATTGTCAAAACAACTAAATTAGTAGATTTTTCTTACTTCAATATCCTTTTTTATAGATTTAAATGAAATCCGTCTAGTTTTCAAAACGACTCCATTTATAGATATTAAAAAACATAAGAAATTGTTCAGTTTTAATCTAGTCTTCAAAGATTCAAATATATATTTAACGCAATACTTTAGCTGCTCCTATTTTGTAAGAGTGACAAAAACAGGAATGCCCAAACAAATCTATTACTCTTTTTTAAATCAAAAAACTATGAAAAAAAACATTATCCTACTTTTTGTTGCTTTATTCGTAAGCACGTTGATTCATTCACAAAACTACAGCTCCTACGCCATACCTGTAGCAGCTCCTGCTGGTCTGCAATGGGTGGTAAAAACCAATATGTCTGATGATTTTAATTACACCTTTACCGCTGTTAATAGTGCGGCGGATATTGGAGGTACAGGAAAATGGAAAAATTTTTACCACAATGCTTGGACTGGTCCAGGGCCAACCATTTGGCGTCATGATGCTGCATCGGTTTCTGGTGGTAATCTACGGTTGAAAGCCTCCCGTGTTTCTGGAGAAACAAAAGCCCCTTATAGTTATGCTACTCGAGCTGGTTGTATATCTTCTTACAATAAAGTGAAATTTCCTTGTTTTGCTGAGGCAAGAGTCTTTGTTATGGATTCTCAATTAGCTACCAATGTCTGGTTATTAAGTCCTTCATCACCAAGCGATGATCAAGAAATAGATATTATTGAATGCTACGGAGGTAAAGGAGATAACAATAATAATGCATATTTTGCTGATAAAATCCATTTAAGTCATCATGCTTTTAATAAAACAGGTACTTATGCCGATTATCAACCAACAGATTTAGGAAGTTGGTGGCAGAAAAGCGGAGTAACACAATGGGGAGGTCGTTGGGTACGCGTAGGAGTATATTGGGTAAGTGGTAACGAATGGCGTTATTACGTAGATGGCGTTCATGTCCGTACTGTAAAATTCAAAGCTTACCAAACCAAAAATATTAATAATGTTTGGGAATACCGTTATCCTTATTTTAATGCAGATGGTTCTATTGCCATGTCTGGTGGCTATCAAGCAGTAAAAACAGCTACTAGTCTCGACGCTGCTATAGCGGCTTCCAATTTTAATGTGATTGATCCGTACAATAATATGAATAATAATTATCAAATTACAAAGGAGCTAGAGCTTATCATCAACCAAGAAGACCAATCTTGGCAAGCTGATGCAGGAAGATCACCATCCAATACTGAAATTGCTAATGCTACAAAAAATACCATGTTGGTGGATTGGGTAAGAGTTTATACTTTAGCATCTACAACAGCCAAATTTGGTGGAGAATCTTCAGAAAAAGAAGAGGTTACAGAAACAATAAGTACAGTAAATTTGTATCCTAACCCTGCAAATAATGTTGTTAATGTATTAGCATTTGAATCCAATTTAGTTAGTATTTATAACGTTAATGGAACAAAAATTATGGAGCAAGTAGTGCCTTTTGGGTATTATCAGCAAATAGATATCTCTAAACTAAGTAAAGGGATATACTTTGTTAAAAATGGTGCTGCAACTTCTAAATTGGTTGTGAAATAAAGAATTGATTTAGTTTGTTTAAAACGGTTGTCTGATGATTCAGCAACCGTTTTTGTTTTTATTGAATAGGTAGAAGTCTTGTGAGCTCAATAAAATAGAAATCTAGTGGAGGAATTGCGCCAAAAGAAGACTTAAATTTCAAAAGAGTTTACCCTAAGTAAAAGTAAAAAATGATATGATTTCAAATTCAGATGGTTGTAAGTAAATAACATCTAAGAGACCACTTCAAAATCTTTATTTCAAATGTTGCTTACGGTATTTGGTGGGTGAAATATTATAAATTTCGTTGAATTTTTTGAAGAAAAAGGGTGGTGATTCGTACCCACAATCGTAGCCAATTTGGGAAACGGATTTGTCCGAATACAGCAACATACGGCTCGCCATATTGATGCGGTATTCGTTTAAGAATGTA
The DNA here is from genome assembly GCF_051846875.1 of Flavobacterium sp. ARAG 55.4. Classification (NCBI taxonomy): domain Bacteria; kingdom Pseudomonadati; phylum Bacteroidota; class Flavobacteriia; order Flavobacteriales; family Flavobacteriaceae; genus Flavobacterium; species Flavobacterium sp. ARAG 55.4. Next base: position 156,406 of record NZ_JBPYCT010000006.1, read on the forward strand.
AAAAAGGAGCGTCCCATCATTTTATTAAAAAATCGGGAAAAGGATTGTTCGGACATCTTGACCAAATCGGCCACTTCTTTTAGGTAAATTTTACGGTTAAAATGGGTTTCTATAAAATCGTGTACTTTGGTAATGCGGTTATTATGCTCAAAGGGAATGTCATCGACAAAACTAGATTCGGATAGGGTTTGGTATTGGCATTTGGACAACTGTGAGAGCAGACTTAACAAATGAATATAGAGTTCGTCTTCCTGTAAATGCAGTAAATTTCGGAGTGAAGGCAGTAGTGGTTTTATTTCTTCGTTATCAAAAATCACCCCTTTGGAAGCGGTCGTGAGCATTTCGAATAATGCGGCTAATTCAGGCACTTTAGCAAAAACACCTTTGTTCCATTGGATGACAATGGACTTGGATGGAACATTATTTTGCGCTTGATTTTTCCAGCAATGGGGTAGGTTAGAGCGTATCAAAACCAATTCGCCTGGCTCATAAGACCCCACATAATCCCCAATGAATTTGGTGCCAAAACTAGATTCAATATAGGTCAATTCATGCTGCGGATGAAAATGCCAAGGCGTATCAAAGTTGGCTTTGTCGTAGTTGAAAACCGTAATTGTTTTTTGTTCTCCTAGATGTATGGCTTCAAGAATGGGTTTCATTTTTTGAGGTTCTAAGTTTTTAAGATTAAGTGTTTTAGTTTTATTAGCTCAAGCATCAAGATTATTAATTATATCATTTTCTTAGAGACTTAGCGTCTTAGTCTCTAAATTTTCTATTCGGAATGGATATTATTTTAACATATAAGTCATATAAGTTTTCTATACTAAGCTAAAGTGAATAATAAGTTAATATAAGAATTCTTGAATTTCTATAATCTGTGTTCAAATATTTTCAAACCCAAAGTCATCTAAGTGCCACAATGTTTTCTGTATCCAAATTCCACTTCTAACTTCTAACCTCGTTAATTAGTCTCTATATTATCAATAAAACGCAAAAATAAGAATAATAACTACAGAATAGTTTATTTATGTGATAAAAAACACTAGTCAAATGATTCGTATTATAACAATCTTTGCATAGTAAATACTATTAAACTTTCTTGGACATGAAAAAAAGTGAATTTAACGACCCATTTGAAGAGGCAAGAATCAACCAAGGTTTTGGCGAAATGGACGATCAAAACGATCCCGTAACCATATTGTTGCGTCATAAGGACGTACGCAAAGGAGCACATGACTGGAAGACTTTTCAATCGGGAGCAGTTCCGGGACGAATTGTGATTCCGTCCGAAGTCAACATTAGGACGACGCGTCAAATTCCTTTTGAAGTAGATCCACCCCAACATAAAGATTTTAGAGACTTGCTAGACCCTTGGTTTAAACGCCCTTTAGGAGAGGAGTATCAAGCCCAATTAACAGAACAAATCCGTGCCTTAGTGGATGAGGTTATAGCGAAAAATTCGGTTGATGTGATTAGCGAATTCTCGTTGAAATTGCAGTCCAGAGCCTTGACTTTATTGCTCAATATACCTTACGAAGAATCGGATTTATGGATTTCATGGGGAACGCACGTTTTCCGTTCCGAAGGGGAAGCCTTAGATGGGGATAAGGCAGCTATATTATATGATTATATTGATGCTCAAATTGACAAAGCCATCGCAAATCCGGGTGAAGATTTATATTCCGTCCTATTGAATTCAGAAGTAGATGGGAAAAAGCTAACTAAAGAAGAGGTCAAAGGAGTCATGATTTTGACTTTTGCTGGTGGACGTGATACGGTTATCAATGCCGTGTCTAATTCGATTGCCTATTTTGCAGAACACCCCAAATCATTAGACAGACTGCGTGTTGAACCTGAAATTCGTAACCGCGCTATCGAGGAGTTGATTCGTTATTTTGCACCATTAACCCAAATGGGGCGTGTCGTTACCACGGAAACTGCCGTTTGTGAGCATGCTATCAAAGCCGATACAAGAGTGGGGCTCTGCTGGGCATCTGCCAATAGAGATGCTAATGTATTCGAAAATCCGAACGAAGTGGTCTTAGATCGCAAAATGAACCCGCATTTGAGTTTCGGTTTTGGGACTCACAACTGTTTGGGAGCAACTCATGCCCGTACGATTTTGAAAGTGTTAGTAGACGTTTTGACAGAGAAAGTACAAAGCATGAAAATCCTTAGTGCTGAAGAAAATATTGAAGAATTAGGGGAATTCAAACGAAAAGTAGGATTCCACAGTTTACAAGTAAAGTTTAACTAAAAAGAAATAGAAAATGGCAAAAGTAACTTTTATAACTAGTGATAACGAAAGCATTACCTTAGAAGCTAATACAGGAACTGTAATGAATTTAGCAGTTGATAACGGTGTGAAAGGAATCGATGGCGATTGCGGTGGTGTGTGTTCTTGTGCTACTTGTCATGTACACGTTTTACAAGAGCATGTATCTAAAATTGGTAAAGCCACTGAAATTGAAACGGATATGCTAGAATTAGCGGATAATGCGAATGAATTCAGTCGTTTGTGTTGCCAGTTAGAAATCAGTGAAGCCTTAGATGGTTTAGTTTTACAGGTCGCTAAATAATAATAGTATGTCAGGAACCGAATTTAATAAACAGGTTTGTGTCATCATTGGTGCTAGTCATGCAGGTGTGAATTGTGCTACGGCTTTGCGCAGGGAAGGTTGGGAAGGAGAAATCATTCTTTTTGATGCTGATCCTGTTTTACCGTATCACAAACCTCCGTTGTCCAAAGTGTATTTGACTAGCGAAGACGGAATCGATAAAAACCTCCTCAAATCCGAAGAAAGTTATGAAAAAGACAACATTCGTTTGCGTCTTGGTGTTTGGGTCAGCGAAATTAACCCTGATAACAAAACCGTAACCTTAGGTGATGGAACCATTCAAGCCTATGACAAATTAGTCTTGGCCACAGGTGCACGTCCTATCATACCAGGAATTTCTGGATTAGATACCGCTAAAAATGTATTTCCGTTGCGAAGCGCTCAAAATGTGACCGACATTCGGAATTTTATGCAAACAAGTGCACAAAAGAGAGTAGTGGTTATTGGAGGTGGTTATATCGGACTCGAGACGGCAGCTTCACTTAAAAAGTTAGGTGCAGAGGTGGTTGTTTTGGAACGTGAATCTAGAATTTTGGCTCGTGTTACCGCACCTGAAATGTCTACTTTTTTTCATGATTTGCATCACAACCATGGGGTAGAGGTGCTTACGAATAAAAATGTTGCGGTTGTCGAAAATTGGGGCAATACTAATGAAGTGGCTTGTGCTGACGGTTCTCGATACATTGCAGATATGATTATTGTAGGAGCGGGAATTTTTGTCAACAAAGAACTAGCCGAAAAAGCCAATCTTACCATCGAAAACGGAATTCTAGTCGATGAAACTACTCGTACTAGTGATGCTAATATCTACGCTATCGGTGATTGTACCTATCATTTCAACCCGCATTACCAACGTCATATTCGATTAGAGTCGGTGCAAAATGCCGTGGATCAGTCCAAAGTGGCTGCAGCGGCAATTTGTGGAAAACAGCCCGTTTACGATAGCATTCCTTGGTTTTGGTCGGATCAATACGATATTAAATTACAAATGGTCGGCCTCTCACAAGGCTACAACCAAATCGTCATTCGAAAAGAAGAAAACCCGAATAGTTTTTCGGTTTGGTATTTTCAAGATGAGACCTTATTGTCAGTCGATGCGGTTAACAATGCGAAGGCCTATGTCATTGGAACCAAATCCATAAAAGACCGAAAAATAATCGATAAAGTAAAATTAACGGATACTTCGCTTCCGTTAAAATTGGATACGATTCTAGCGTAAACATAGAATATAATATAGGGAACCCACTTTACATGAAATAGAGTGGGTTTTGTTTTTTAGGACCAGAAGGATTGGCTTTTCAGCTACGAATCCTCCTTCTATCTGCTGTATCTCTTGTACGCTATCGCAGCACAAGAGGATGTCGCTTCTATCAGAGCTGTTTATAGAGTATTATTTTCTTGGTGATATTATAATCATGTTAAGTGAATGTTTAATTTATAAAATCTATCAATTTCATCTTACAGTGCATAATTAACCATATGTTGCATTAGTTGTAACTTCTGTTATACTGTTAGGATTTAGTTCTTTGTAATTTTGGTCAAAACCAATTGACTAATAATAATGAATAAACCAACCATTTTATTTTTTATTTTAATGATGCCAGCCTTTATGTTGGCTCAAAATATTTATGTGGCTACCAATGGAAACGATTCCAATAATGGTAGTATTACGAGTCCTTATAAAACCTTTAGCAAAGCCGTATCGATGATGTCTGCTGGAAAAACTTGTATTATAAGGGGCGGCGTCTATGAAGAGGAATTACTGATAAACAAAAGTGGAACTTCAGGGAATTATATCACTTTCAAAGCCGCTGATGGGGAGAAAGTAGATATTAAAGCAACTAAATCATTAAGCGGATGGCAGTTGCATAGTGGAAGTATTTATAAAGCTACTGTTTCAACAGCCATAGAAAGTAGGTTTCTAGCGGTATATTACAACACAGAAATCATGGATTTAGCCCGATGGCCTAATAATACAGACAACAATCGCTGGACTTTAAATACAATTCCTGTAACAGGTGGCAATGGTTCTTCATTTACTGTGAGTTCGATTCCTAATATCGATTGGACAGGTGGATTGGTATATTATTTAGGTGCACACTCGGGAACGAGTTGGACTAGAACAATTACGAGCAGTGCCAATACGACTATCAATCACACGGGTGTGGATATAACCAAATGGCCTTTTGACCCGCACAATCCTACGGTTTGGAGAGATCTCCCAGGCAATAATCGAGGACAATTGTATCTTTTTAATAAATTGGAAGCTTTGGATTATGCCAGAGAATGGTATTATGACAATACAAATAATACACTTTATTTTCAAACTCCTAACGGAACGACTCCTGCCAATGGAACAGTAGAAATAACAACTCGAAAATATGCAGCTCAATTGACGGGACAATACATCAAAGTAGAAGGAATTGATTTTTTTGGAGGAAGTATCAAGATTAGTGGTGCTAACAATGTCTTTTTGAATAACAAAGTGATTCATGGAAGCGAAGGTCATGATAATTTGAGCAATACAGGAGCAAGTGTCGGCGAAGCCTCGATTGAAGTTCTGGGAGGAAATACGTTAATTAAGGGATGTACTATCAATCACAGTGCCGTAAATGGTATTATTATTCAAGGTTGGTCAAATGCACATAATTCTATCATTGAAGGAAACTATATTAGTAATATTGATTATGTGGGAATTCATGCAACTCCCATTCGCTCTACAGCCAATAACATTAAAATACTGAAAAACACCGTTTGGAATGCTGGTCGAGATGGTTTGTATGTAAATGGTTTGAATTGTGAAACGGCTTATAATGATGTCTCGAAGGCTGAATTAATAAACAGTGATTCTGGTGTGTTTTATACAGTAGGAAATACCCAGTTAAAAAATAGTGTAATCCATCATAACTGGTTTCATGATTCGGCTTCTCCGTTTTATTCGTCAGCCAAAGCTGCTGGAATTTACTTAGATAATGATAGCAAAGGTTACGTCGTACATCATAATGTAATTTGGAATGTGTCATGGTCAGGGTATCAAGTGAATTGGGCTAATACCAATTTAGATTTCTTCAATAACACTATTTGGAATGCCGGTGGAGCTATGGATTCCTGGGTAAATGGAAGGGTGCAACAAGGTAACCGTGTCTATAATAATTTTGCTAGTAGTGGTGACTGGTTTAGAGGAACTGGTTTTGACGTTCAAGATAATTTAATTACCTCTATTTCTCCATTTGAAGATGCAAATGCTCAAAATTTTATGCCAAGAGCGGGAAGTGCTGTTGTCAATAAGGGAAGAGTAATCGCTGGATTTGACAATCCCTACAAAGGAACCGCTCCTGATTTGGGTGCATATGAATTAGGAGGTACTGCCTGGACTGCAGGTGTCAATGCTATTGAAGACACCGGAGAAGGTGCTTCTTGGTCTGTCTTGGACACTAAGTTCACTATTTCAACAAGTACTGAAACTTGTCCCAATAAAAACAATGGTACACTAAGTATTAATGCTGATGTTGAACATGATTATATTGTTAGTTTTAATGGTACCAATACCAATTTTGCCAAACAAATAAAGCTCGAGAAAATAGCACCGGGCGATTATCAATTATGTATAGCTGTAAAAGGCAAATCTGAAACCCAATTTTTTAATGTAACTATTAAAAAAGCGAAAGAGCTTACAGGTAAATCGTCATTAAGTAATGAAAAACTTACTGTCGATATAAAAGAAGGGACGGCACCTTTTATTGTTTTTGTCAATAATGATAGAGCATATGAAACAACTGCCCCGTCGTTTTCTATAAGTGTCAAAACAGGAGACGAAGTTAAAATTAAATCAAGCAAGGAGTGTGAAGGAGAAATAGTTAAAACTATCGATTTTTCAGGCATTGTAAAAGCTTTTCCAAATCCCAATAAAGGTGATTTTCATTTGTTAGTACCCATTAATGAAGGGCAAGTTTTTATAGAGATATATAATGTTTATTCTCAATTGATTAGTTCTGAGTTATATACTATTAATTCAGGTCGCATTGATCTCAGTTTAAATAATCAACCTTCAGGAGTTTATTTTGCCAAAATTATGACTGAAAATCCTATTAATGTTAAAGTAATAAAGAAATAAGTTATGAAAAAAATAGTTTTATTGGTAATACTCGGATTAGTGGTGGCAGCATGCTCCGGTGGAGGAGATGACCCAGTGACTGCTAAGGAAAATCAAGCGCCTTCGGCAGTTAAAGCAATAATTTTTCCAACAAACAATTTATTATGTACATCAAATGTTGTAGATTTTTCATGGGGAGGATCACAAGACCCAGATGGAGATAGTGTTTCATATGTACTCGAAATATCCAAAAATAATTTATTTTCTCCAATTGATAAGTCATTTCCGGTATTAGGCACTTTTAAAACTGTAACCTTAGAAAAAGGATTTGCTTATTATTGGCGTGTTAAAGCGGTAGACAGTAAAAATCTAGCTGCAGATTATTCTAGTGTTAATCAATTTTATACCGAAGGAGAAGGGGTAATAAACCACTTACCTTTTGCACCTCAATTAGTCGCGCCAACTTTAGGGAATAGTGTGACCGGAAACACAACTGTTAATTTAGAATGGAATTGTTCTGATGCGGATAATGATTCATTAATATACGATGTCTATTTTGGTACAGAAACTACACCTATTACTAAAGTTGGAACTAATGTAAATACGAAATCCTTAAATGTATCAGTAAATAATTCCACAAAATACTATTGGAAAGTTATTGCCAAAGATGGTAAGGGAGGCGAGTCTATTGGTCAAATTTGGAACTTTAATGCATATTAAAAAACACACAAATATTATAAAATTTGGTAGTAAAACACCACAGTTAAGAATGTAGGATGGTGGAAAACTCATTTGACTTCTGGTGTTTTACCTTTTAGTGGAAGCTTTTTATAGTTAATAATACCATCTTATTTTATAAAGAGCCGCTATTGTTTCGGCTCTGAATTCAAACAGATTACTAACAAAATCAAAGCTTCTTTTATGTTTCCTGTCATAGTACTTTATTATTCTTAAATTTAATTTGGTTTTTAGACTTCCTTTAGTAGTTTCAAGCTCAATGATTTCATTTTCTAGAACGCCTATGCGAATAGTCTCAGGGTTTAGATTTACTTGAGTTTCGTCATGTTTTTCCTAGTCTTTATTCGGAGTAACAATACATATGATTAGGGGGGCTGAAGTACTATCAGCTATTTTAAACGTTTTGCCCAAAGCAATCTCAATCCAAGGCTTTTAAAATTTATTAAGGTAATGTTTTGGTTTACCCCCCAATAAGTTTGTTAATTTCCGCTTGTGTTACTTTAAGAGCTTCAATAATTTGTTCCATTTTAATTTCTTCGTCTAAGCTGGAGGTAAAGACCGAAACGGCCAAAACTGCTTTTAATTCTGATTCTTCAAGGCCTATAGGAACTGCAAAATCAGTGATTCCGCTGGTAATTTTACTTTTGGCTGAACGATAACCATCTTTTTTTATCTTTTCGATAGAACTGAGGAACTCTTCTTTTTCTTTGTAAGAAAATTTTTTATAATGTACGTCTCTATTTAGAAAATCATTTTTTTCTTTTTCGTTAAACATCGATAAAAAAACTCTTCCTGAAGTGGTTAGTGTCAAAGGGAAATGGGTACCTTCTTCGATTGAAAGTGAGACCGCATTCGGGCTTCGGGTTTGAGCAATAATCAATAATTGATCGTTGTTGATGATGCTCAAATGACTGGATTGTCTTGTTTTTTCGGATAGATTTTGCATCGGATAATGCGATACACGTTTTAGTTCATCAAAAGGAGTATGGCGATGGGATAAGCTATACATCTTAAGTGATAAACGGTATTTCCCGGCATTAGAACCTCTTGTAAGATAACCTCTCTCTTCAAGACAAACTAACATTCGGTAGATTTCGCTTGGGGTTCTGTTAATGCCTTGTGCAATTTCTGCTTGAGATAAAGGAATCCCTTCTTGTGATAAATATTCTAATATATCCAAACCTTTGTCCAAGGCAGGGGCATTGTATTTTGTAGCGCTATCGTCTGTCATCGTATTTATTTTTGAAACAAATTTAATAAATCTTATCGAGTACTTGTGTGGTTCATATATAAAATATAATTTTGCATATGAATTTATGTTAATTAAAAAACCAAAAAAAAATTATGTCAAATCCGCTATTAGGTACTTTTGTTCATGGAGTAGGAGGAGTCTCTGCTTCAACTTGTTATGTGCCTTTCCAAAAAGTAAAGAAATGGTCATGGGATACGTACTGGCTATTACAGGCTACTTTTGCTTGGTTTATCTTTCCGTTGGTTCTTGGTTTTTTGACCGTTCCTAATTTACTAGCTGTATTTAATGATTCGCCTATAGATGTTATTGTAAACGCTACATTATTAGGAGCTGTATATGGTTTTGGCGGGATGTGTTTTGGTTTTGCTATCAAACATATAGGTTATTCATTGACTTACACTATCTCTATAGGAATATCGGCAATACTCGGAACAATAGTACCTTTATTAATGCATGGCAATTTTATTGAAAAATTGGAAGCACCTGGAGGAGGAATCATTTTTCTTGGGATGTTTATGGCTCTGATAGGAATTGCAATTTGTGGTGTTGCAGGCTATAGAAAAGAAGCCGACTTAAAACGCAATGCCCAAGAAGGTGATGATGTTTTAACTTTTGATATGAAAAAGGGATTGCTTCTGACTTTAATAGCAGGGATTCTATCAGCTGTCTTTGGAATTTCGTTAGAGGTAGGAGCGCCGGTAGCTGAGATGGCAGGGAAGTATGGCGCTGGGAATTTTGAAGGGAATGCGAGTTTAATTCTCTCTACTTTCGGGGCTTTTGTAACTAATTTGGTTTGGTTTATAACAGCAGGAATCAAAAACAAAACGCTCAAAGAATTTGTAGATGTAAAAAGTATAGGAACACGCAGTTACGGAATCAATTTTGGAATGTCGGTTTTGAGTGGCGCACTTTGGTACGGACAGTTTTTCTTTTACGGTATTGCGCATGTGCAAATGGGAGCATTCAAATTTGCAAGTTGGGTGATTCATATGTCTATGCTTATTTTCTTTAGTTACATCATCGGTATTGTAATGAAAGAATGGGTAGCTGTTACCAAACGAACCTATACCACTTTAATATATGCTTTAATCATTCTAGTACTTTCTTTTTTTGTGATGACTTACGGTAGTATGCAGGGCGCTTAGTCAATGAAATTGAATTAAAAATAAAATAGAACCAATAAAATGAGTACAAAAACAATACAATTAAAAGGAATTACTTGGAATCACAGTAGAGGGTTTACATCAATGGTGGCAACAGCACAACGATTTTCAGAATTAAATCCGGGAGTGGAAATAACTTGGGAAAAAAGATCGCTTCAAGCTTTTGCCGATGAGCCTATTGATAAATTAGCTGAACGTTATGATTTATTAGTAATTGATCATCCTTGGGCTGGTTTTGCAGGTAAGACAAATGTAATTTTGCCACTAGACAACTATTTGTCTAAAGAATTTTTGGCTGATTTGGCAGAAAATACCGTAGGGCATTCTCATGTAAGTTATACTTCAAACGGACATCAGTATGCTTTGGCTATTGATGCTGCAACGCCAGTGGCGTCTAGCCGTCCGGATATTTTTGCTGAAAAAGGATTGGTAATTCCTAAAAATTACGATGAGTTATTGGCTTTGGCCAAAAAAGGATTGGTAATCATGCCCGGAATCCCTCAAGATACCTTGATGAATTTTTACATGATGTGTTGTAACCTGGGCGAAGATGTATGTACTTCCAAAGAACATGTTGTAAGTGAGGAAATAGGTGTTGAAGCTTTAAAAATGTTACGTGCTTTAGCGGTTGAAATGGATCCGGCTATATTTCATTGGAACCCCATTAAAGTATATGAAGCTATGACTTTGACAGATAAGTATGCTTATTGTCCATGGGCCTATGGTTACTCTAATTACAGTCGTAATGGATACGCTCGTAAATTATTGCATTTTCATGATATGATTGAAATTAATGGTGTTGGAGCGATATCAACTTTGGGAGGAACAGGATTAGCAGTTTCAGCCAAAGCTACGGAGCTAGATGTTATCATGAAATATGTAGAATATGTAGCTTCTGAAGACATTCAAAAAACAGTTTTCTTTGACGGAGGAGGACAACCCGGTCACCGCAAAGCTTGGACTGATGAATATACCAATGGCCAAACAGCTGATTATTTCAAAAATACTTTGCCGGGATTAGACAGAGCATTTTTGCGTCCTCGTTACAACGGTCATATGTACTTTCAAGACAGAGCTGGGGCTCCTGTCAGAAATTATTTGATGAATGGTGGTGATGAAGCGGCTTTATTGAAACAGTTGAATGAGTTGTATATTAAGTCGCTGGAAGTATAATATAAAAGTTTAAAACTGAAGTTCAACCAAGATTCTTAAGTCATTTTTTAAGAAGTTGATATTTGTATTTAAACAAAAAACTATAAACAAAAATAAAGATGAAACCACTGGAAGGAATTGTAGTTCTAGAATTTGCTCAGTTTATGGCTGGACCGTCTGCAGGTTTGCGATTGGCAGATTTGGGAGCAAGAGTTATTAAGATAGAAAGACCTATTCATGGGGAGGCAGGAAGACAAATTGCGCTCAAAAATTTGTTTTTGGATGGCAGTAGTTTGGTTTTTCATACTGTAAATAGAAATAAAGAATCCTATGCCGCCGATTTAAAAAATCCTGAGGATTTAGAGTGCGTCAAAAAGCTAATTGCCCATGCTGATGTGATGACGCACAATTTTCGTCCTGGCGTGATGGAAAAAATTGGTTTGGATTACGAAAAAGTAAGAGCCATCAACCCAAAAATGGTTTATGCTACGGTGACAGGTTACGGTACTACTGGTCCATGGGTAAAAAAACCCGGACAAGATTTATTAGTGCAATCCATGTCGGGATTTGTGAATTTAACCGGAAATAAAAATGATGATCCTGTACCTGTGGGTGCCGCTATATCGGATCTTATAACAGGAACGCATTTGGCTCACGGAATTCTAGCAAGTATCTTAAAGCGTTTTAAAACTAATGAAGGAGCTTGGGTTGAGGTAAGTTTGTTGGAATCTACTTTAGATTTACAATTTGAGGTAATTACCACCTATTTGAATGATGGAAATCAAAAACCGGTTCGTGCTGAAAAAGGAGCGGCACACGCTTATTTATCAGCTCCTTATGGAGAATACCCCACTAAGGATGGGTATATCGCTTTGGCTATGGGCTCTTTGTTGCGATTGGGCGAAATTTTGGATTGCAAAGAACTAGCGAATTATACGGATGCTCTTTCTTGGTTTACACAAAGAGATGAAATTATGGCTATTTTGAGAGGATTTTTAATTCAAAAAAATACCCAAGAATGGTTGGATATTCTGGAGCCAGCAGGGATTTGGTGCTCAGATGTGTTTGATTATAAAACCTTATTGAATCACGAAGGGTATAAAGTGTTGCAAATGGATCAAAAGCTCCAATTGCTCTCTGGTGAGGAAGTATATACGTTGCGTTGTCCGATTCGAATGGATGACAAACGTATTTTTGCGAACAAACCCGCACCAAGAGTTGGTCAGCACACAGAATCTATCAGAGCCGAATTTAATTTATAACCGCAAAATCACAACAAAATGAAACCGTTACAAGATATATTAATCGTTGATTTGAGTCAGTTTTTATCGGCTCCTTCAGCAACCTTGCGTCTGGCTGATTTGGGTGCTCGCGTCATCAAAGTAGAACGTCCAGAGACGGGAGATATTTGCCGTCATTTATATGTTTCGAATGTGATATTAAACGGTGAATCTTCCACTTTTAGAGCCATTAATAGAAATAAGGAGAGTTTTCAAGCCGATTTAAAAGTAGAAGCTGACAAGCAACAAGTATTGAAATTAATCCAAAAAGCAGATGTGTTCGTACATAATTTCCGTCCCGGAGTTATTGAAAGATTGGGTTTAGATTATGAAACAATCAAAAAGATAAATCCATCCATTATTTATGGAGACATTTCTGGCTATGGTTCCGAAGGACCTTGGAAAGGAAAACCAGGTCAGGATTTATTGGTTCAATCCCTGTCGGGGGTGACTTGGTTGAACGGAAAAAACCAAGACGGTCCCGTACCTGTAGGTTTGTCAATTGTGGATATTCTGTCAGGAGCACATTTGGCACAAGGAATCTTAGCCGCTTTAATTAAAAGAGCCAAAACAGGATTAGGTTCCAAAGTTTCTATCAGCATGCTTGAAACCATAATTGATTTTCAATTTGAATCCATTACTACTTTCTATCACGATGGAGGCCAACCTACAGTACGACCGGAAAGCAATAGTGCGCATGCTTATTTAGGGGCTCCTTATGGAATTTACCAAACCCAATCGGGATATATGTCTTTGGCCATGGGAGCGATTCCTGTGATTGGCGAATTAATTGGATGTCCTGAACTCACTCAATATCCGGACAGAGCGAGTTGGTTTACAGAACGTGATGCAATCAAAAAAATATTAGCCAATCATTTGTTTACCAACACAACCGAACATTGGTTAAATATTTTGGAACCAGCTGATATTTGGTGTGCTAAAGTCATGGATTGGAACGAACTGTTTGCTCATGATGGTTTTAAAGTACTGGATATGATTCAAAAAGTAAAAATGGGTGACGGTTTTGAATATGAAACCACCCGTTGTCCTATAAAAATTGATGGAAAATATTTAACTTCAAATTTGGGGTCGCCTGATTTAGGAGAACATACACAAGCTATAATTAGTGAATTAATAGAAAAAAATGAGCAAGCAAAAGTTTAGAATAGCCGTTAGAAAGTTTGATGCTTTTGAGTCGGCAATCGACAAAATATGGGCGTCGTTTTGCGAAAAAACCGGCTGTAATTACGAGTTAGAAGCAGTGGCTTTAGAGTTACATCCTCTGTATGATACTATTTTAAAAGATGAGGGGCTGCTAAAAGGGAATTGGGATGTCTCTCTAATTAATACCGATTGGATTACTGAAGCCTACGCCTCAAATGCAATTGAAGACTTAACTCCTTACATAGAAAAAAAAGCCCCAGAAAATTTTCCTGAAGCTTGGTCAGAATCCTTGTTTTACAAACAACGTTTTGAGGGCAAGACCTTTGGACTTCCTTTTCATGATGGCCCCGAATGTTTGATTTATCGTAAAGATTTGTTTGAATCCATTGATGAAGGAGTAGCTTTCTACAGAGAACACGGAAAGGCTTTAGAAGTACCTAAAACCTGGGATGATTTAATCGAAGTAGCCGAGTTTTTTAATCGTCCGGAGGACAATTTATACGGAACTACTTTTGCAGCTTATCCCGACGGACACAACACCGTTTTTGATTTTTGCCTACAGCTTTGGAGTCGTGGCGGTGATTTATTTGATCAAAATAAAAAAATAAAAATCAATACAGCTGTGGCAAAAGAGGGAATGGAATTTTATCGCAAAGCCTTGCAAAACACTAAAGCGATTCACCCAGATTCTAGAGATTTTGATTCGGTAAAATCAGGTATGGCTTTCGCCAATGGGAACCTGGCAATGATGGTGAATTGGTTTGGTTTTGCGTCTTTTAGTGAAGTTTTTCCAGATTCAAAAGTCAAAGGAAAAATAGATGTAGCCAATGTACCAGCAGGACCAAATGGTGAAGCTGTTTCGTTAAATGCTTATTGGATGTACGTAATTGGTAAAGGAAGTAAACAAAAACAATTAGCATACGATTTTATCAAGTTTGCCGTAAATGCTCAAAATGATAAATTATTAACACTTGAAGGTGGAATTGGTTGTCGTAAATCAACTTGGTACGACAATGATGTAAATACAGTAGTGCCCTATTATTATAAGTTAGAAGAATTGCATAAAAATACTCGTTCATTACCCCGTAAAAGCAATTGGTCTGAAATTGCCGATGTGATGGATCAAGTGGTTTTAGAAGTGATGAATAGTGATACTGCTATTCAAGTTATTTTAGATCAGGCACAACATAAAATTGACCTCATAGAGAACAAAGAAATTTTACAATAATAAAGGTTCATTTGAAGTAAAACGAGCCATCGATTGAAAGAATGACTATCTATTTTATTAGGAGTTGATTTGTGGTAAATAAAAAACCATTTGATACAAATAGAATAATGTATTTTTTAGATTTTAGTAAAAAGAATAAAAATGAATATTAAGTACAAACCGGAGTTACCTTTAGAAAATCGCCCTATTTATATCATTGGTGCCGGTGGTATCGTACGCGATGCACATTTGCCTGCCTATAAAAGTGTTGGTTTTACAGTTGCTGGAATTACCAACAGGACCCGACAAAGAGCTGAGGAAATAGCTGTAGAATTTGCTATTCCAAAAGTCTATGATACGGTTTCTGAGATGGTAAAAGAAGCACCGGATAACGCAATTTATGATTTGACACTTATGCCAAATCAATTTGTTCCAACATTGGAACAACTACCGCATGGTGCAGCCGTACTGATTCAGAAGCCAATGGGGGATGATTTTAAACAAACCTTAGAAATTCTAGAAGTTTGCAGAAGAAAAAAATTAAAAGCAGCTATCAACTGTCAGATGCGTTTTGCGCCTTATATTATGGCTGCCAAAGATATAATTAACCAAGGATTGATAGGTGAATTATACGATTTTGAGGTAAGACTTACCACTTATACTCCTTGGGAATACTTCCCAAATGTGGTCAATCATCCTCGATTAGAAATTCAACAACATAGCATTCACTACATCGATTTGATTCGGTCGTTTTTAGGAAATCCAAAAGCTGTTTATTCAAAAACCTTGCGCAATCCCGGTAAAGCGATGTCATCTACGCGCACGACTACCATTATGGATTATAATGATGCGATGCGAGCGATAATCAACACTAACCATGATCATAATTTTGGAGAAAAAAACCAAGAGAGTTTCGTGAAATGGGAAGGTACGAAAGGCGCAATTAAAGCCAGAATAGGACTTTTATTAGATTATCCGCACGGTAAACCCGATTTGTTTCAATATTGTATTGTAAATGAAGGCGAAGACCCAAAATGGGTTGAAGTACCTCTTGAAGGATCTTGGTTCCCCGACGCATTTGTTGGCACCATGGCTTCGTTGATGCGTTATGTAGAGGGTTCAACAACTGAATTACCTACCAGTGTAGAAGATGTGGCACATTCCATGGCGATTGTTGAAGCGGCTTACGAATCCAATGATAAAGGTGGGATAATCCCAAATTATAATATTTAAAAAAGTTACAACATGCATATCGTATCGCGATTTTACGAAGACTACGAATTAGGTAGTAAAAGAGAAACTTTAGGCAGAACCATAACCGAAACGGATTTTGTGGTTCATGCCGGACATACAGGCGATTTTTTTCCCCATCATATGGATGCTGAATGGTGCAAAACACAGCCTTTTAAACAACGAATTGCACACGGAACATTAACCTTTGCCGTTGGAATCGGAATGACAGCAACAGAGATTAATCCCGAAGCTTTTTCTAAAGGATACGATCGTTTACGGTTTGTAAAACCGGTTTATATTGGGGATACCATAAGAGTTGTGGTGACTATCAGCGAAAAAAAAGAATCCAATAAACCAGATCTTGGTCATATCACAGAACACGTTGAGATCTTTAATCAACACGACCAATTGGTTTTGGTATGTGACCACATACTATTAGCAAAATATAAATCATAATTGATATAAAATGAAAAACACCATTTTAGGATTAGCAAGTTTGGCCTTAGTCTCTTGCAATGCGCAACAAAATATAAAGAAAAATAGAGTTTTTGATAAAAAAATCGAATACAAAGCCGATTGGGAATCATTAAAACAGCACCAAACACCAGAATGGTTTTTAGACGCCAAATTTGGAATCTATTGCCATTGGGGCCCCTACTCTGTTCCTGAATTCAAAAATGAGTGGTATTCCCATTGGATGTACGTACACAAAGACAATCCGGAGGCCAGAAATGGGAAAGACAGTGAGTATTATAAACATCACGTAAAGACCTACGGCCCATTGGACAAATTTGGGTACAAAGATTTTATCCCTATGTTTAAGGCAGAGAAATTTGATCCAGCTGCTTGGGCTGATTTATTTGAAAAATCGGGGGCCAAATTTGCCGGACCTGTTTCTGAACATGCCGATGGTTTTGCTATGTGGGACAGTGATTTGACCAAATGGGATGCCAAAGACATGGGGCCAAAGCGTGACATTATGGGCGAATTGGCAAAAGAAATCCGTAAAAGAAACATGAAGTTTATTGCTACCTTCCACCGCCAATGGTTGTATGCTTGGTTCCCTACTTGGGATGAAACTACCGATGCATCAGATCCAAGATATGCAGGATTATATGGTCCAAAAGTTAAAAAAGGGGATTTCCTTTTCCCAGATAACCCAAATAGAAAAAAACTAGGAGCGGCATCTTATTATCCGTTGGCTGACGAACAATTTAACAAGGAATGGCTGGATCGTTTGAAGGAAATTATCAATAAGTACAATCCTGATATGGTCTGGTTTGATAATAAAATGGACATTATTGGTGAGGATTATAGAAAAGAATTTTTACAGTATTTTTACAATCATGCTGCAAAGAAAAATCAAGAGGTGGTTTCAACTTACAAATTCCATGACTTTGCCGAGGGAACAGCTGTCTTAGACCTGGAACGTGCCCGAATGAGTGAAAAGAAAGAATTTCCGTGGTTGACAGATGATTCTATAGATTGGAAATCGTGGTCGCATATTGCAGATCCAAACTACAAATCGACTAATCGTTTGATTGATTTCTTGGTGGATGTGGTAAGTAAAAATGGAGCTGTATTACTAAATATTACTCCTAAAGCGAATGGTGAAATTCCAGAACCTGTTAAAGAACGTTTACTACAAATGGGAGATTGGTTAAGAACTAATGGAGAAGCAATCTATGGTACACGTACATTTGATATTTATGGAGAAGGGGATGCAAAAGTACAAGAAGGCCATTTGAGTGAAGAAAAGAACGCCGATAATACCGCCAAAGATATTCGGTTTACCACCAAAGGCGACATTATTTACGCTACGGTTTTAGACTGGCCTTCAACTAATGAATTGGTAATACACTCTTTCAAAAAAGACGGTCCTTATTTAACTAAAGGAATTAAAACTATTGAGTTTTTGGCTAATAAAGAAAAGATGAAATTCAGCATCGAAAATGATGGATTACACATTCAACTGCCAAAAGAAAAGGTTGGAGATTATGCCTTTGCATTCAAAATTACACCTAATAAATAATTTTTTTAAAGCTATCACTTCTTGGCCGTTTTGCTAGGAAGTGATTTTTTATAAATAGGAATGCTAATATGAAAAATTCAAACACCAAGATCACTCTAATATTAATTTTATTGTGTCAAATGGCAATCGGTCAGTCAGTAAAAGGCAGACCGAATATTATTTACATCATGGCAGACGACCATACTTCGCAGGCGATTGGAGTCTATGGCGGACGATTGGCAAGGTTAAACCCAACCCCAAATATTGATGCTTTAGCAAAAGAAGGGATTATTTTCGAAAATGCTTTTGTAACCAATTCTATTTGTACTCCCAGTCGTGCTAGCATCATTACTGGTCAGTACTCACAAACTAATGGAGTTCTGGACTTGGATGGCGAAATAGATCCTACCAAAGAGTACCTTCCTATGGAGATGAAAAAATTAGGCTATACAACAGCCATGATTGGCAAATGGCACCTTAAAAACGAACCATCTGCGTTTGATTTTTATAAAGTATTAGATGGTCAAGGAAAGTATTTTAATCCTTCATTCTTAGAAAAAGGAAAAGGGATTTGGCCTAAAAACCAAGTAAAATCAGAAGGGCATTCGTCTGATGTGATTACAGATATTACTTTGGATTACTTGAAAAAAAGAGATAAATCAAAACCTTTCTTTATCATGCACCATTACAAAGCACCGCATGATATGTTTGAATTTGCGCCACGATACAAAGATTACTTAGCCAACACTGAAATTCCTGAACCTGCTAGTTTGTATTACCAACCTAACTTTGGTTCGGAAGCGACTTATGGTAAAAACGGAAAAATGAGGGAATTAGTAGGTTCATCAGTTTCTGAAAAACATTTAAAACGCAATTATGTCAACATGCTTTTAAAAGACACTGTTTCAGGACAAATTGCTACCCATTTGGCTTATCAAGAATACCTAAAAAGATATTTGCGTTGTGTAAAGGGTGTTGATGATAATCTGGGTCGTCTTTTTGATTGTCTGAAAAAGGAAGGACTTTGGGATAATACCGTTATTGTTTATACAGCTGATCAAGGAATGATGTTAGGAGAGCATGATATGATTGACAAACGCTGGATGTATGATGAATCGATGCGTATGCCTTTTATCGTGCATTATCCAAAAATGATTAAAGCGGGTTCTACTACTGATTTGTTGATTAATAACACGGATTTTGCTCCAACCTTAATTGAATTGGCAAAAGGAAAGAAACCTTCCTATATGCAAGGAATGAGTTTTATCAATACGCTTCAGGGAAAATCAGAAAAAAACTGGCGTACAGCTACCTATTATCGTTATTGGATGCACAACATTCATCACTGGGTACCGGCGCATTTTGGGGTGCGTACCAACCAATACAAATTGATATTTTTCTATGCCAAACATTATTTGCCCGAAGCAGAATGGGATCAATTTTATTGGGCAAGAGAAATGAAAAGCATTGGGTGGAATACACCTGTGGCTTGGGAGTTTTATGATTTAAAAAATGATCCTGAGGAATTAAACAATCAATACAAAAATCCAAAATTTAAAGAGATAATTGCTTCCTTAAAAGAAGAAATATTAAAACAAAGAGCAGCGTTGAATGAAACGGATACAAACTATCCCGAAATTCAAAAAGTAATTGATAAGCATTGGAATGATTAATTTGGGTAAACACACCAACAAGGCTACTTCATCACTGAAGTAGCCTTGTTGGTTAAAAGACCTTTTCTGTTAATGTTCAAATAAATCAAATAAAAACATTTGTTATGTTCTCCTAATCATATGATTATAACCTAGTGCTAATTTTAGCGTTATTTTACACTAAATCTAAACTACCAATATGATTAAAAAACACCAATTACCGGTACTTGAATTAAGATAAACAATTGCACGAGCAAGGCAAAAATCTTTTTTAATCTAACAACTATAATGGTCTACAAAGCAGCAGTAGATCACAATCAAATTAAATACAGCTAATTATGAACCACTATTAATTATTATCAACAAACAAAACAATTTATGAAAAAAACAAACTTTTTAATTATTGCAGCACTTTTAACAAATTACCATTGCTTCTCGCAAGATTGGAACGGAATTCCTATACCTGCTGCTGCTGGAGCTGGAAAACAATGGCAAATCATGGATTATATTTCAGATAGCTTTAATTACAATGGTAAAACAGGAACCGCTTTTACCACAAAGTGGAAAGATTCCTATGTAACTTCTTGGAAAGGTCCTGGTTTAACTAATTTTGTACCAGCCAATTCTACGGTCAATGGTTCAGAACTTCAAGTAATTGGATCAAGGCAAGCAGGAACAACCTATGGTGTAAATTGCGGTGTAGTAACCTCAAAAGCTGCAATTGGGTACCCTTGTTTCATAGAAGTTAGTATGAAGCCAGGAATGACGTCACTTGCCAACAACTTTTGGTTGATAAGCGCGGACCAGACAAGAGAAATAGATATCATTGAAATTTATGGACATACTGATTGGTTTAGAAGAAGAATGCCATCAAATTATCATATTTTTGATACTACTACTAGTCCACCTACCGACCTAACTGGCAACAGTCATCAACAGTTTCATCAAACAGCAACCGCATCAGACTTAACAACCGGTTTTAATAGATACGGGATACATTGGATTAATGCCACAAGAGTAGATTTTTATTTAAATGGTGTACGTGTTAGAGAATTAACAGTAGATGCTAGAGGCACAGATGGTCAGGCAATGATTCAACCAATGCACATTGTGCTTGACACCGAAAACCATGAATGGCTTACTAACGCAGGTACACACCCCACAAATGCCCAATTAAGCAATACTGCTATCAATAGAAATCGATACAATTGGATACGAGCCTATAAGACTGTTAATGTTTCTAAAAGTGCAAATCTTAATAAAGAAGTAATCACATCAACAGAATTTAAATTCTATCCTAACCCAACATCTTCAATAGTAGAAATTAATTCGGGAGATAGTGATTACAACGTAGAATTACACGATAGTAGTGGAAGATTGGTTCAATCAATTGAAATCGTTAAAAATTCCACGAAACAAGTTCCTGTTTCTCATTTAAAATCTGGTGTCTATTTATTAAAATATACAAAAGTGGGAGAAAGTGAGTCGAAAACAGAAAAATTAGTTATTAAATAATCATAATAGTTCTTACGGTATAATAATAGGGTGTAATTAACTGAAGTAGAGGCTGTCTTAATAGGGCAGCCTCTTTTTTTTTACTTCAGTTTAGATTGATTATTCGGGTTTATACACTCTAATATAATCAAAACGACTAGTAGACCTTGTAGCACTCATAACGGATGGATCTGTTAGGTAGTTAATACCTTGATTTTCTCTCCAAGGTTGCGATGCCGCACTTATAATTAAATACATATCTTTATTTAATCCAGTCCGATCAGATGGTGCACCAGTAGGGCTTGTATAATTTTTCGGGTCTATGTCTGCCGTTGGAGTTTCCCTCACTAATTTACCATCAACATAATATTTTAAAGTCCATGGATCTAGCCAAAGCACTCCGTAGGTATGATAATCATCTGCCCAATAGGTTCCTTTTCCATCTAGGTAATAAGTTTCGGCCCAGCCAGAAGGTTGGTAGTCCAAAATAGGAGAAACGTCTCTTTTGAATATATGATGAGACAAGTGCAAACGTTGTGCATAAGCGGTATTTGTTTTATCTCCATACGCTTCTAAATTGTCAATCTCTTGAGTTGAATCTTCACTTAACATCCACACCGCTGTAGCCAATGAAGATTCGCTAATTTTTACCCTAGCTTCCATGTACAGTGGGTAACCCACTTTGTTTTTAGAAGTGACACAACCTGTTAACACTTTTTGCCCGTCAATGGTTGCTTTAAATATCATTTCACCGTTTGCAATTGAGGACTGTCCAGCAGTATAAACCGTTTTTGGTGCACCTGTCCAACCGTTAAAAAAACGATCTTGCCAATTGTCAGCAAAAGCGGCATCTGTTTTTCCGCCAGTAAAATTAAACTCGTTCGTGAATTTAGGTTGAATCTTCCACGTTTTTCCAGTAATAGTTGGCAAAAAAGCAACTTCGGATTCGGCTGGTGGAACAACAATTGGCGGATCTACCACTTCAGGGGTAGGTACTGAAGAATTGGTACTGCAAGATATTGTCAATGTGCTAAGCAGTATGCAAACAGGGATAATTAATATTTTCATTTTGTTTTTTTTTATCGATAATAAAAAAGATGTGTTATTTGTTTAGCTAAAGGAAATAAGAACGTAGCTTCAATATCAAAATGATCCTAGAAAAATACTGGACTAAACCTTAATTATAATATACAACGACACTTTTAGTTCCTTTTAAATGGATTGTGTTGGTTATATCAATCTATGGTACAGCATTCTTAATTTTTGATATTTTCCAATTTGTAAGTGTGTATCCAATCCACATACATGGTATTCCATTGACTGTTTTTAAGATCTTCTTTGATTGCCAATCCTCCCAAGTAGTCAAACGGACCTGTCCATAAGTCCCAAATAATATTTAGATCTAGGGAGAAATCTTGTTTGCTGTTTGTACTTCCTGCTGGTTCACCGTTGATGTAAAATTGTACATTTTTTGAATCTTTCCAGTAGCACCCCAAAACCTGATAATCTTCATTCCATTTTTTTCCTTTTGCCGGGTTTTTATCCGAAAGATTCCTTGTGTCGGGTCTCCTTTTTTGTTCTTCTGAGTGGTTTCTTTCTGTAACACCATTTTTCACAATAAAATATTGTGAATATAAGGTGTAGGGCCTTATCTTGGTTTGAGCTGCTATAGATGGTTTTGGATTGTTTTCACAAATATCGATTTCATCACGACTATTAGCATTTCCATTATTGAGCCAGTAGGTGGTGTAGGCAGATATATTAGCGGCCTTTATTCTGCACTCTGTATACATCGGAAAAGAAATCTTTGATTTTGATTGTACTCTGGCAGTTTTGAACCACAGAGAATCTTTTTCGCTAAGGGTTGCTTTGATCCACATGTTTCCGTCTGAAACTCCTGCGTTTTGTGTTACCATTTCGCAAGGAGTGTTTTTATAATTCCATGTTGATTTTGACCATTTATTGGTGTCAAATGAGCCGTTAAATTCATCAGATAAGCTTTTCTCGATAATCCATTTTTTTCCTTCGGGGGGAGTTGGTTGTGCATAAAGTTGGCCATGAGCCAGTCCAAGTAAAAGTATGATTACTTGAAATTTGAATGTCGAAAATCTCATTATATTTTTTTTAGATTATATTAATAAAAATATTTACCTCCAGAAAATAATAGTACAAATCTTGGGTTAATTGCTTGTTTTGTTAATTTTAACTTTCGCGGAGGCATTTGTAAAAACGCTATTTCTTTTGCCATACTCGTACATAATCGATGCTGTAATCTTCATTCAAGCGGTTGTCATCCGGAAATGCCAAAAGCCATTTGTTGGATTCACTATTAAAATTAATGTGTAAATCTTGGTGCCAATAAGTATTGGGAGATTCTCTGAATAAAATACCGTCTATGTACCACCTAATGTAATCTTTGTCCCATTCCAGCCCCCAAACATGGTAATCTTTTTGTAATTCAAAAGGGATATAATAATTTTGTGGGTGCGATTTTAGTTTGGTTACGTTTCCTTTATCCGGTGGAGCGGAGAACACATGTAGATTTGAGGTCAAAGTATGTCGGTTTTTTGCAGCTCCCGGATTATTTTCGCAAATATCAATTTCGGTTTTCCAATTGTCCTTGTACCACCAATTGTACAACCAAAAGCAACTTACCCAAGGAGCATCCATTAGTTTGGCTCGCATTTCAAAGTAACCATAGGTAATAGATTTTTTACTCACAACCCAACCTACATTATGTGTGTACCCATTTTTATATACAGGATTTTTAGCTTGATTAATTTTTAAGGTTAATGCTTTATTTTGTATCGAAACATTTTCATTGCTCGCCATAGAGGGCTCTCTTCCCAACCATTTGGGATTGGTATCATACCACTTTTCTAGATCTAATGTTGGTGCATTAAATTCATCGGACAAGTCTTTTTGTAAAACCCATTTTTTATCTCTTTGATGGGATAAGGGAAGTTTATCTGTAATTCTTTTTGGGGCGGAGCCAAAAGATAATGAATCGGTATAATAGCTCGCCGGACGAGTAGAATCCTGCGCTTTTGTTTGACAGATTGAAGTTGTCACTACTAGCGCAGCATAAAGTAGGTTGCTTATTTTCATTTGTTTTTTATTGTATAAAATAAGTTTATTATAAGGAGACCAGCAGCTACCAATGTTTTAAACATTAGAACATATGTTTTTTATTCGGTTTTAAACTTTGAAACTGTGCTGCAATTACAGTCATTTGTCAAGTATGTGGATAGGATATTACAATATTTTTATATACATAAGTTTTTGATTTATAATCTTTTGTATGAACTTGATTGTTTGAAAATAGAAATCCATCCATAGGATTCTTATTATAGTAAGATTTTGTGTGTCCTTGGAAAATAAATGAGAACCGAATATCTTCTCATGTTTAGTTGATGTCTAGTTGTACTTTATAGTTTGTTGTCCTGTTTAAAACTAATTTTACAAAAAATATTAAATTATATATAAATGAAATTTTACAGATTGTCTCTCGTAGTTTTAACTACAATGTATTTTTTTTCATGTAAAAGTAAATTTGAAACTGCTACTACTGAAAATGTAACTCTAAACAATAAAGGCAAAAAAGAAAATATAAAAAGTCTTGCTTTGCCTGAGCATTTACAAAAAGACGGAAAATGGGAGTTTCAACCCGAAGTATCAGATGATTTTAATTATCAGTTTGATCCTGTCAATGCTAAAACAAACTTTGGAGGTGATAAATGGGTCAATTTTTATCAGAGTCAGTGGGATGGTCCAGGTACAACGTATTGGAAATACAATCATGTTGCTGTTGATGGGAACGATTTAATCATAAAGTCTTCTAGAAGGGAGAAAGGAGTAGAATATAATCCGGTTCATTCTCAGACCGTTAAAATGAATAAACCTGATGGTGGTGTAAATGCGGGTTGTATTACTTCTGTCAAAAAGGTAGTTTATCCTGTTTTTATTGAATCTAAAGTAAGTGTTGCCAATATTGCCTTGGCTTCTGATGTTTGGTTACTAAGCCCCGATGCGACACAAGAAATAGACATCATTGAGTGTTATGGCGGAAAAGAACCGGGTAATGCTTTTTTTGCCAAATCGATTCATTTAAGTCACCACTCTTTTATCAGAAAACCATTTAAAGATTACCAACCCAGAGATACGGGTTCCTGGTACGATAGTAATGGTGTTGAAGCCTGGGGAGACTATTGCTGGAACAATGGTGACCGAAAATATGTAACAGTGGGCGTGTATTGGAAAAGTCCTTTTCATTTTGAGTATTATATAGACGGAGAGTTAGTGCGTGTTCTATATGACAAGGCTTTGGCAACTAAGAGAAATGGAAAATGGGAATACGGATACCCTACTATGACAGATGGTAAACTTGATGTTGAATCGGGCAAGCAGAAAATTGTAAACTTCAGTACACAAACAGATTATTCTTTTGAAGAACTGAAAAAAGCTAATGAAATATCCAAAGTAAGTATTATTGATCCTTATGATTATCAAAGTGGAAAAGGATTTACCAAGGAGTTGAATATTATCATAAATATGGAATCACAAGATTGGCATGTTGCAGCAGGAAGAACTCCTACAGATGCTCATTTGGCAGATATGAACAAAAACACCATGAAAGTCGACTGGATAAGAGTTTTTAAACCAACAACTAAGATTTCTAAATAAAATAAATAGAGTGAATCTATGGAATGAATTAATCCATATGAATTTCACTATTAATACAACAATCCTATTTTATGAAAGCGACTTTACTGTCGCTTTTTTTTGAGAGTAATAATGCTTAAAAACACCATTATTTTGAGAATAAATTGTGTTTTTTTTACAGTACTATTATACAGAGTGTATCCTCCTCAAAGGGAATTATTATTTAAATAAAGAATCACTTAAAATTTAAAAAAAGTATATTTTACATGATTATTTAAATTTAAATATAAATTTTATATTTGCATATAAAATCAACATACTAACTATGAAAATGAAATTATCAAAGACAATTGCAGCTCTATTCCTGAGTTGTGTTTATGCAGTAGTCCTCAATGCTCAACCCAACACTACCTTATCATTGGAGGATTCTAGTCAACAAATACTTGATTTAAGTGGAAAAAGATGGCGCTTTAAAATGATGGCACCAGGAGAAGGTGTGAAAAAAGGTTTGCACAAACTACCGTCCGAGGATATTGAAACGTTGGTATGGAATAATGCCAAAGTACCAGGAGATGTCTATACTGACTTGTGGAAGGCTGGTGTTATAGAGGACCCGCATTTTGGACGAAATAGCGTTAAAGCACAGTGGGTACAACAGTATGAATGGTGGTATGCTTTACAGTTTAGTATAACTGAAGGTGTAGAAAACCAAATGGTTGATCTCGCTTTTGAAAGTGTAGATTATAGCTGTGATGTTTGGTTAAATGGTCATTTTTTAGGGCATCATGAAGGGGTATTTTCATCTTTTTCATTTAATGTAAACGAATATTTAAGGATTCATAAATGGGATTTCCTTAAAGGTCGTAATATGTTGGTGGTAAAACTAGATACGCCACCGCAAGTTAATGCCTTTGTAGCGGGTAAAAAAACACCATGGTTTGGAGATTACTGGAGAGATATCACCCCGATTGGCATTGTAGGTCCCGTAAAACTAGTTCGAACGGGTAAAGCTCGTTTTAAAGATGTATATGCTAATAATACAATCCATAAAGACGGTTCAGCTGATGTGAATTTGGAAATAACAGTTGAAAATACGAATAAAGACGCAAGAGAATATACATTTGAAACCGCTCTTAATGGTAAAAACTTTAAGATAAAGGAAGAAAAATTTGTGTTTAAAAAAGTAATTCAACCTGGAACGCATAAAATAATTCAAGAAATACACTTAAAAGATCCAAAACTTTGGTGGCCTTGGGATTTAGGTGATCAAAATTTATATATAACAAAAATTGCTATAAAAGACGGTAAACTAAATCAAGATATTAACGAAACTACTTTTGGTATCCGTGAGGTAACTTCAAAATGGAATCCTGGATTCGTAAAAGATGTAGATGTTACTTTTCCACGTTCTACTTATATCAATGGTAAATTCCATTTCATTCGTTCGGCTTGTTGGGGTGGACCACCAAATATTTTTGTAGGTCGTACAGAAATCAGTGATTATAAAGAACTGATTCGTTTGGCTAAGGAAATGAATATGAATAACATTCGTATTTTCGGATGGCATCCTCCTGAAATTCCAGAATTTTATCAGTACTGCGACGAAATGGGAATGACAGTTTGGCAAGATATTATTCCACTAGGAACAGGTAATATTCCATCAGATGAGAAAAATTTAGCAGCAATTTTTAATGAAGGAGTAAAAGTGGTAGTAGCACGTAGAAATCACCCGTCATTAATTATGATGGAAGGTGGAGAGGAAATGATGTTCCGTACCCGTGATCCTAAATTTGGCAGACAATTCTTAGAACGTTTAGGTGACTCGTTACAAGCACATGTGAAATTACCGTATGTTCCGGATTCTCCAATGACTGACCATGTGGGACAACAAGCCGGATTTAAACCCAAAGAAGCGGTTCATGCATTGCGTTATTTCTATGAAATGGGACGCTGGTTGCACGAAGATTGGTATCAAACCAATGCTGATGGGTTCCCTATTGTTCCTGAGTTTGCCATCACATCAGTGCCCTCTGTAGAAAGTTTGAAAAAATTTATTCCTGAAAATGAGATGTGGCCTCCGGGTTTGAGTTGGGGACACCATTGGGCCGATTTAACACATTTGCGCATGCAAAACTGGGATGTTTTTAACAGTGAAATGAAAGGTTCACTAGAAGAATTTGTGAATGCGACTCAGGATGCACAAGGAATTATTTTCCAGAACGGAATAGAGCATTTCCGTCGTGATAAGCCTAGTTTAAGTGGTATAGCACTCTGTCATTACATCACTTATGGACCGGATATGAAATGGGCAATTGTAGATAATTATAGAAAACCTAAGAATTCTTATTATTTTGTACAAAAAGCTTATCAGCCCTTATTAGTGAATTTCGAATTCAAAAAACGCCGTTGGGATACGAGAGAGCCTTTTGTTGGGAACATTTGGATTATCAATGATTTTTACAAAGAGTACAAAGATTGTAAAGTGAAGTTTGAAATGAAAGATGATTCCGGCGCTGTTATTTCTACCAAAAATTTTGATGTGTCAAAAATTGATGAGAATAGCGCGAAATCTTTCTTCCCTATAAGCGAAAAAGTATTGAAAACGGTAAAATCTAAATTTTATGTAAATCTTGAATTAACGGATAAATCAGGTAAAGTAATTTCTAAAAACGATTATTTCTTCTTGATTGGTGACCAAAAAGAAGCTACAAAATACTTCAATGAATGGAAAAAAATACGTTTAAAAGAAGAGAATGACAATGGAGGTTACGGTTCATATTACCACTATTTTAAAGAGTTTACAGGTGAAGATGGTATGAGATACGAAAGTCAAACCCAAAATCCTCGCGCAACTGGCTTTGAACAAAGTAAAAAATAATTGAAATCAATTTATGATTTTAATTAAACCCAAATTATGCAATAGACTTCGTAGGGAAACGAAATTTTTCAATAAATTCAGGTGCTCACGGAAATTTTTTGAAGAAGGAATAGTAAACTATTTCAATGATTAAAAATTGAGTAAGTACCTGAATTTGAAGAAAAATAAAGTTGAGTAGATTTCTACTGCGTAATTTGGGTTAAATAAAAATGCACAAGTAAAAATAAATATGGAGCAAGTAGAATCATTCTTAAAGATTAAAATAGAAAAAGAGTACGCTGTTTTGAGTTTGAATAAACCACCCGCTAACAGTTACGATAAAAATTATTTAAAGCTGATAAATAAAGCATTAGTTGATATTGAAAGTGACTCTTCAATAAAAGTAATTTTGATTGAAAGTACTTCTGACAAATTCTTTTGTGCTGGTGCGGATATTAAAGTGTTCAGTCAAAATACCACAGAGCAAAACGCTGAAATGGTAGTTGCCGCTAGAGAAGTTAGTACAACTATTGCCTCAAGTTCAAAAATAGTAATTGCAGCCATTAGGGGTCATGTTTTAGGCGGGGGGTTAGAAATGGCGATGTCTTGTGACATCCGTTTAGCGGCAACGGGAAATTATCTCGTAGGATTACCCGAAGTAAAACTGGGGTTGATGCCTGGAAATGGTGGGACACCAAGAATGATCGATTTAATAGGTGCCGGTAGAGCCATGGAACTTTTGGTAACCGGAAACTCTATTTCGCCAGAAAAAGCCTTTCACTACGGATTATTCAATCAGCTTTTTGAAGCGACAGAATTTAAAACGAAAGTTCATCAATACGTACAAGAATTAGCTTTAGGCGCAGGTGAAGCCATGTCTGCTATTAAAAAGTACATCCAATTGCACAAAGGAATGAATTTACAAGAATCCTTAGATTTTGAAACCAAATCGGTGGAAACCTTGTACGATACCTATGATGCGAAAGAAGGTTTTCAGGCATTTGTTGAAAAGCGGAAACCGAAATTTAATTAATTTATTAACTAACCAAATTACTCCTTTTTATGAGTCAAGAAATTCAACATTACAGATGTTACATAAACGGTGAATGGCTAGATTCGTCCACAAGAGAACGTATTGCGGTGGAGTATCCTGTAACTAACGAAGTTTTTGCTACGGTAACGGCTTGTACTTTAGACGACGTACAATACGCATTAGAGTCCTCTGAAAAAGCACAATTTGCTTGGGGATTATTACCCCCTCAAACTCGTGCAAATTATATTTATGCTATTTGTGATCGACTGAAAATAGAGCGGGAACATTTTGCAAAACTCTTAGTAATGGAACAGGGGAAAACTTATCCCGAAGCTTTAGGAGAAGTAGATGATACGATACGTTATATGACCTATTCCGCTGAGTCTGGCCGTCGTATTCAAGGAGCAATTTTTCCATCAGAAAATGCTAATGAGCGTTTAGAAATTCACAAAGTGCCCTATGGGGTAACAGTGGCATTATGTGCTTTTAATTATCCATTGGCGCTAATTGGGCGTAAGTTAGGTCCTGCTTTGGTGACTGGCAATACTATTATTATAAAGCCACATGAATTAACACCAGTAACCGCTTCAGAATTTTGTCGTTTAGTAGAAGAGGCTGGTGTGCCAAAAGGCGTAGTAAATATGGTTTCTACTCAAAATGCCCAGGCAGCCTCTTTATTAGTAGAAAGTCCTATTACTAAATTAATTAGTTTAACGGGTAGTACTAATGCGGGGAGAGCAATGTATCGAGCCGCAGCTAATAATATTACGGGTTTGATTTTAGAACTAGGAGGCAAAGCGCCATTTATAGTTTTAGAAGATGCCGATATCGACAAAGCAGTAAATGCTGCTGCAATTTCACGATATGCTAATTGTGGACAAGTATGTATCTGTAATGAAATGGTTATGGTTGCCGATAAAATTGCAGAAGAGTTTACTGATAAATTAATTAAAAGAGTACAACAAATAAGAGTCGGAGATCCATTCGGTAAAGATATCAATATGGGGCCTAATGTAAGTACGTCGGGACTAGACAGAGTAAATCAATTAGTGAAAGATAATTTGGCTGAAGGAGCGCAATTAGTTTTAGGTGGAGGGCGTCCCGAAGGGGCAGAGTTTGAAAAAGGGAATTGGTATGCGCCAACGATTTTAACAAATGTTAAAAATGGAGATGCTACTACCAAACACGAATTGTTTGCACCCGTGTTGCCTATAATGAAAGTTTCTGGATTTGATGAAGCAATGGCTTTTTCGAACGCAAGAGAAGAAGGTCTATCCGCTTATTTATTTACAAACGATTATAAGATTCACCAAAAAGCTATAGACCAATTACAAGTTGGAACTATTTTTATCAATAGACAAATTGTAGGATACATACAAGGATATCATTCAGGACACAAAACATCAGGTCTTGCTGGAGAAGATGGTATCTATGGCATTGATCATTATTTGCAAAAGAGAACAATTTATTTAGAGTACTAGTCAAAAAAATATATAGATATGATAATAGGATTTTTTTGGGTACTGCTAGCTGCTATCATGCTAGGTTTTTATGCTTTTCCAACTAAGTATATTAAAGAATTTGATGTAGAAAACACCTGGGGAAGTTTTTGGTTATTGGCTATGTTTATTGTGCCTTCTTTAGCCTCGATATTTTTGGTTAACGGTTTAATTAATACCTATACACAAGTACCAATTTCGGTATTTATAAGTGTTTTCTTTCTAAGTGTATTGTGGGGGGTTGGTAATCTCTTATGGGGAATAAGTATTTCCAGAATTGGAATGGCTTTAGGTTTCTCATTATTAATTGGAGTTGGGACTTTAGTGGGGTCGATATTGCCATTTTTCATGGGAAATATTGAACAATTAAAGACTACCGGGGGTCTCGTTATTGTGGTTGGAATTATAATCATTATGCTTGGTATTTTTTTTAATGGTAAAGCAGGATTGTTGCGTGAAGCCAATGAATTAACGGGTACAGATATTTCCAATAAAAACATGAAATCTGGAATTATCATGTGTGTTGTTGGAGGTATTTGTGCAGCAGGATTTAATTTAGCGTACCATGTGGCTGATACTATTGGACAAATTGGGGAAATTTCTCAAAATCAATATGGAAATTCACCTTGGATTGCACGTTTAGCAGTTATGTTGCCCTCCTTCATTGGCAGTGGTATTGTAACGGTTTCCTACTTTGTTTACCAATTGAGGAAAGGTAAATCATGGGTGAAATTTTCCGGATCTTCAAGTCCGAAAAACATAATCCTTATCGTTAGTATGGCTCTAATATATGTAACTTCTTTGATCATTTATGGCTTAGGAGCATACAAGTTGGGAACATTAGGAACATCAGTAGGGTTTGCTGTATTTCAAACAGGTTGTATTATGGTTGCCAATTTATTGGGATTATTTTCAGGAGAGTGGTCTAGTGCAGGGGATAAAAGTAAGCGTTTTTTATTTTCAGGATTGTCAATGATGACCATTGGAATTCTTTTTATTGCTTATGGGAATCATATTATAAGTTAAAAACTTAATATATAGTTTTATCTAATACTGTTAATTTTTATAAAATACTCCCTAGTTTTTATTTACTATTTTCTGATAAGTGCGCTTAACATTATTTCTAATAAACTAGAAATAGTGCTAAGCGTTTTTCTTTTAAATGCCCAAAATGTATCGAATGGTTTATTAAATATAACAAATGATTTTTGACTCAATTTACAAGAATGAAATTTTCTTTATGCAAGAGTAATCCTTTAGTTTTACAGATGGAAGATAAATGGGGAACTAAAATTAACCATAAAGTAGGTAAAAGAAAGAGAAATATTGCTCGGGAAACTCGTATCCCATTTTTAAAAATTAAAGTAGAAATGAAAAAAATAAAAATTAGTCTGCTGAGTCTTTTTGCCATTCTAACGGTACATACAGCAGATGCTCAAAAGGATCATTCTCAAAAAAAAGAAAAATACAAACAAAGTTGGGAATCCTTATCGACCGTAAAGCAAATTCCTGATTGGTTTCAAGATGCTAAATTTGGAATTTATGCGCATTGGGGGCCTGTTTCGGCAGCTTTTGAAGGCTCTGATCCTAAAAAATTCTATGGCGGTTGGCACGGAATGGTGATGTATCAAGATGGGAAAATTGTACCTACTAAAAACGGCCAGCCTTCCAATAACTACATACATCACAAAAACAAGTATGGTGAACCTAAAGAATTTGGATACAAATACATCATTGAACAGTTTAAACCAACAGGATTTGACGCTGCAAAATGGGCAGAAATATTCCAGAAATCGGGTGCTAAATTTGCTGGTCCGGTAGCCATGCATCACGATAATTTTGCCATGTGGGATAGCAAAGCCACTCGATGGAATAGTATGAATTATGGAAGAATAGATCCATCGGCGGCATTAAAAAAGGAAATTGAAGCCAGAGGAATGAAATTTATGGCCTCTTTTCACCATGCATTTACTTGGAAATATTTTGCTCCAGCGCATGCACATGGCAATATTAGCCCTGAGGATTACGATTTATATACCTCACCGCATTCCTTAGAATCAGATACTCCAGACGAACGTTTTTACAAAGAATGGTGGGCTAAATTAAAAGAATATATTGATGTCTATAAACCTGATTTAATTTGGTTTGATTGGTGGTTGGAAAATATGACCGAAGAATGCCGATTGAAATTTTTGGCCTATTATTATAACAAAGGTTTAGAATGGAATAAAGAAGTAGGCGTAGCTTATAAAGAGAGTACTTTTACCTTAGATACGGCTATTAAAGATTATGAAAGAGGAAGGCCTAACCAACCCAAAAATCCAACTTGGTTGACAGATACTTCGCCAGGAGCTTGGTTTTACAGACCCAATGCTCAATTTAAATCGCCTAACGAATTGATAGATATTTTGGTTGATATTGTTTCTAAAAATGGTGTAATGTTACTAAATGTACCACCAGATCCTGATGGAACAATTCCTGTCGTTATGGAAAATCTATTGACTGATATGGGAAAATGGTTAAAGATCAACGGCGATGCGATTTATGGAACAAGACCATGGACTATTTTTGGTGAAGGACCAAACAGACTGCCAGAAGGAGGTCATAAAGTAGAGGAAAGTAGTAAGATAGTATATTCAAATAAAGACATTCGATTTACTAAAAAGTCAGATAAAGAGTTTTATGCCATTGTTTTGGACAAACCTGAGGATAAAATTGTAATAAAGTCATTGAGTACGCAATTAGGCGTGTTGAATTCAAAAATTAATAAAATTGAACTTTTAGGGAGTGATGAAAAAATTTATTGGGAACGTAATGAAGAAGGATTAGTTATAAAAGCACCAAAATCATATCCTTCGGAGTACGCACATTCCTTTAAAATACTTTTAGAAGGATATCAAGAAAATAACATTGGGGGTACCATCGAAGCTCACAAAGATTAATCAAAAAAAAATGCTAAAGAAAGGAATTGTTCTTGTTTTTATTTTACAATATTTTTTATCCATTAGAGCTCAACAGCGACCAAACATAATTTTCATCTTAACCGATGACCAATCCTATGAGTTATTAGGTTGTACTGGGAATACCATTGTGCAAACTCCAAATATCGATAAGATGGCTAAAGAAGGGATTTTGTTTACTAATGCTCATGTGACTAGTGCCATTTGTACGCCAAGTAGGGTTTCTATATTATTAGGGCAATTTGAGCGTAAACATGGTGTTAATTTTAATTCGGGAACCAGTGTTTCAGATAAAGCTTGGGAACAATCATATCCGATGATAATGCGCAGAAACGGTTACTACAGCGGGTGGATAGGAAAGAATCATGCACCGGTAGGAAAAGGTGGTTATGATAGTGGCCTGATGGAAAAAAGTTTTGATTACTGGTATGCAGGACACGGACATTTGAGTTTTTATCCAAAAGACAGACATGCTATTTTTAATGATGCCATCGCTTTTACCCAACCTGAGATCATCAACGAAGGGGTAATAGACTTTTTAGACTCTAACGAAAGAAAATTAAAAGGGGCTATTAAGTTTTTGGAAACTCGCCCTACATATAAGCCTTTTGTATTATCGGTTAATTTCAATCTACCCCATGGTGCGAGTACAGAAACAATGAAAATGAAGCCAACTGATGATGAAATTTACAGAATGTTATATCGTAATGTCGAAATTCCTTTACCTCCAAATTATATCGCCAAAGCTGATATAAAAATGCCAAAATTACCAGCCGATT
Organism: Flavobacterium sp. ARAG 55.4; assembly: GCF_051846875.1. Classification (NCBI taxonomy): domain Bacteria; kingdom Pseudomonadati; phylum Bacteroidota; class Flavobacteriia; order Flavobacteriales; family Flavobacteriaceae; genus Flavobacterium; species Flavobacterium sp. ARAG 55.4. The sequence continues at coordinate 191,253 of NZ_JBPYCT010000006.1, forward strand.
TATTACATGCAGAGGACAGACAAGTGGGATACAATTATGTTGATACTCCTGCCGGAATCAAAGAAAGACTCATTCGCGAAATGCAAGCCATGACCGGAATTGACCGCATGATTGGTAATCTTAGAAAAAAATTAAAAGACTTAAAAATCGATAAGAATACCGTTATTATTTTCACTTCAGACCACGGATTGTTTGGAGGAGAACAAGGACTGGGAGGAAAAGCTCTTTGTTACGAAAAAACAACTCATGTTCCCTTTATCGTATTAGACCCTAAAGCGCCAAAAAAAGCAAGAGGTTTAAAGAGTGATGCCTTGGTACAAACCATCGATATCGCTCCCACAATGTTAGCTATGGCGGGTATTGCGGCTCCAAAGGAATTTCAAGGTAAAGACATCTCAAATTTGATTAAAGGGGGCAAAGAGGAGCCAAGAGACTATTTGTACACCGAAAATCTATGGTCAACCCATTTTGGTAATCCACGTTGCGAAGCTGTTCAGGAAAAAGATTGGAAATACATTCGCTATTACAAAAACGATAATTTTTCGGCTACCAAAGAAATTAAGTATGCCAAAGAAATAGGCATGAGTGTAAACGATATGTTGTATAAAATGCATGACCCTGAAATCGCTGTTTACCGTGACTACATCGAATCTTCTTTAAATGGAGAAAAACCGGTTTATGAAGAATTATATAATTTAAAAAATGACCCTCACGAGCTACATAATTTGGTAAACGATAAAAAATACAGTACTGTTTTGGCATCATTAAAAAAACAATGGAAAGTGGAAATAAAGAACGCCAGAGGAGAAGGTAAAGCCGAAGTGTTGCGCTATACCAATGATTTGTTTCCAAAAGCGGGGCATTGATTTTTTGAGACTAAGCTGTAATGCTGAACCATCGAGGCCATATGATAATTGACCTAAAACATGTATAAAAGAATTTATTAGAACCAATAGATTATCAAACGAAACATGAAAAAAGTATTGCAACTTTTCTTACTTAGTTTCTCTTTCTCTATTCAAGCCAAAAACTATAATGTTTTAGACTATGGAGCAAAGGGTGACGGAATTACTAAAGATACGCAAGCGGTCCAAAAAGCCATTGATTTGTGTTCAAAGGAAGGAGGAGGTAAAATCATTATTCCATCGGGAAAAAGAGTACTTATAGGCACCATCTATTTAAAAGATTTTGTAACCCTCTATCTTGAAAATGGTTCGATTTTGTTAGGTAGTCCTAATTATTCAGATTATACAACTGATACACACAAAAACACCTATAAAAACGAACCGCACATGGATCGTTGTCTGATATTTGCACATAATGCTAGATCTTTTTCTATAGAAGGTAAAGGTACAATTGATGCCAACGGTCATCCTGAAAATTTTACCAAAGAGAAAGGTGGTCGTCCTATGATGTTACGTTTTTTAAATTGCAATGATATTCATTTAAGAGATGTAACCCTTATAAATCCGGCAGCATGGACTTCGGCTTGGTTGTATTGCAATGAAATTGTGGTTGACGGAATCAAAATCATCAGCAGAGTAAATCATAACGGAGACGGACTGGATTTTGATGGTTGTACCAATGTAAAAGTCTCCAATTCTTCATTTGACACCAGTGATGATTCAATTTGCCTGCAAACCTCCAGAGCTGATAAACCGTGTAAAGACATTACAATCACCAACTGTGTTTTTACCAGCAAATGGGCTGCCATGCGTTTTGGATTAGCCTCAAGAGGAGATTTTGAATCGGTGACGGTAAGCAACTGTACTTTTCATGATATTCTAGATTCAGGTTTGAAAATTCAAATGAACGAAGGTGGTGAAATGAAGAACATGATTTTTTCAAATATAGTGATGAAAAATGTTCCTAGACCCATTTTTATGACTTTCTGCCAACAGCGGGCAGGAGTTGATGCCCCAATTGAAATGATTCCGATGAAAGCCATGCACGGTTTTCTTTTTGAAAATATCATTGTGGATAATAGGGATTTGGATAAAAATACTGCCATTTTTATCACAGGAATGCCCAAGCACTATATCAGTGATATTCAGTTAAAAAACATTCAAATGACGATTGCGGGAGGAGGAACAAAAGAAGATGCAAAGAAAAAAGACATTAAAGAATTTACTCTGGAAACTCTGGGAAATTGGTGGCCTGAGTTCAGTAAAGTAGGAACTTTACCAGCTTCAGGAATTTTTGCACGTCATATTGATGGTTTGGCTATTGATAATGTTCATATCAATATAATAAACAAGGATGCTCGTAAACCGGTCGTTTTTGATGATGTTTTAAATGGATCAGCAAAGAATATTTTTGTAAATAGAAAAAGTGTAAAATAATAATTTAATCGTGAATAATAAACTAATAAAATTATTCTTAGTTAATCTGATTACAACTGTTGCTTCTTATGCGCAGCAGCCTAATATTGTGTGGATTGTATCAGAAGACAACTCGAAGCATTATATGAAATTGTTTGATGAACATGGAATAGCAACACCTAATATCGAAAATTTGGCCAAAGACGGAATTGTTTTTGACCGCGCTTTTTCTAACGCTGCCGTTTGTAGTGCTGCTCGTTCCACCTTAATTACCTCCAGTTATGGTCCAAAGTTGGCAACCCATTATCATAGGGCTGAGGGGAAAGTAACTTTGACAAATATCCAAGAAATGTTTCCTGCCTATTTAAGAAAAGCGGGGTATTATACTGCTAATAATGCCAAAGAGGATTACAATATTTACAAATCCAATGATGTTTGGGATGATTCTTCTAAAAAAGCAACTTGGAAGAACAGAAAAGAAGGCCAACCTTTTTTCTTTGTTTTTAACATCGAAACAACGCACGAAAGCAGAATTCATTTTTCGAAAGAGACCATGAAGAACACTAAAACCTCGATGGATCCGAGCACTGTTTTTGTACAACCAAACCATCCTCAAACGGATTTGTTCAGATATACAAACACTTATTATCGCGATAAAATTAAAGCGATGGATAAGGAAGTTGGCCAAGTTTTAGACCAACTGAAAAAAGACGGACAACTGGATAATACTATTATATTTTATTATGGTGATCACGGTGGAGTTTTGCCAGATAGTAAAGGCTATTTGACAGAAACAGGGTTACACATTCCGCTAGTGGTGTATGTTCCAAAGAAATACCAAGACGTAACGGTTTTTAAACCAGGTTCTCGAACCAATTCTTTTGTGAGTTTTGTTGATTTTGGTGCTACGGTCGTGAACTTAGCAGGGGTTAAAGTTCCGAAAACCATGGACGGAAAACCTTTTTTAGGGAAAAATATTTCGGTAAAAAAATTAAAGAAAAGAAATGAAACTTTTGGTTATGCTGATCGATTTGACGAAAAGTATGATATGGTGAGAAGTCTTCGAAAAGGTAATTTAAAATATGTTCGCAACTTTGAACCTTTCAATGTTGATGGTTTGATGAATGAATACCGATACAAACAATTGGCTTATCAAGAATGGTTTGATTTATACAAACAAGGAAAATTAAACAAAATTCAATCTCAATTTTTTGAACCAAAAGCTCCCGAAGCTTTGTATGATGTGAGTAAAGATCCTTTTGAAACGACCAACTTAGCAAACAATCCTGCGTACAAAACGCAATTATTGAGTTTGCGAAAAGACTTGAATTCTTGGATGCTAGAACAACCTGATTTGTCTTTTTATCCTGAATTTTATTTGTTGGATAACGCCATTCAAAATCCGATAGAATTTGGACAAAAACATAAAAAAGACATTAAGAAGTACATCAGTATTGCCAATTTGTCTTTGTTGGATTTTGATAAAGCAGCGCCAAAAATCATCAAGTGTCTGAAGTCGGATGACCAATGGGAACGTTATTGGGGGCTAATTACGGCTACTTCTTTTGGAGAAAAAGCAAAATCCTTGACTATTAATGTAAGAACTGTCATGAATACCGATACAGTAATTATTAATAAAGTAAGAGCGGCCGAATTCTTATCTATTGTGGGACATCAAAATACTACAAAACAAATATGTGAGGCATTGTATGAATCTAAAAGGGATACCGAAGCTTTGTTAATTCTAAACAGCATAGTATTGATGCAGGATTTCTACCAGAAACAACATTTTGATGTAAATATCGATAAAATGGATAAAAAAGTCCGAGAAAACAATACAGTTCTCCGAAGATTGGAATATCTAAATTCAAAATAATTTTAATAAATAATCAATTTTAAACACTATTTTAATAGCATGAACAGATTAATCAAAAAAATCAAACAACTGACACCATTAATGGTGTTATTAACAGCAAACGCAATTAGTGCGCAGAAAGGGCCTCATTTTCTTAAGGGACAAGATCCAAAAGCAGCCAATCAAAAATGGGAGTTAGTTAAAAACATGTCGGATGAATTTAATGGAAACAAAGTAGACGAATCCAAATGGCAAATTTCTGGTCAAGGATGGATTGGTCGTGCCCCGGGATTATTCCAAGCTGAAAATATCACAGTATCAGATGGTAGCTTGAAAATAACTACCCGATTATTGCCTGAACCCATTGTCAAACAAAATAAAACTTTTACCCATGGCGGAGGATATGTAGGTTCAAGAAACGCAATGAAGTATGGGTATTACGAATGCGAAATGAAAGCAAACAAAACTTTTATGTCTTCTACTTTTTGGTTAATTAATGAACCTAAAGAATTACAAGGTTGCGATAAAAGAACTACTGAATTAGATATTCAAGAGTGTGTGGGTCAGATTGTAAACACGGCGGAATGGATGAAAAATTTTGACCAAAAAATGAATTCGAACACACACAGCCGAAACATTCCAGAAGGATGTGATTATGCTAAAGGTTCTAATAAATCGAGCGCTGATGTTGGCGGGAAAGTGTATGATGACTATCATGTTTACGGTGTTTGGTGGAAATCAAAAGACGAAGTATTGTTCTTTTTAGATGGTAAATTCATTAATAAGGTAAAACCACCTGCTGATTATGATATCGAAATGTATTTGAGAATGGTAGTTGAAACTTACGATTGGAATAAAGCACCTGAAGATGGAGGGATGAACGGTTCAAAAGAAGACAGAACAACAACTTATAACTGGGTGAGATCTTGGAAATTGGTAAACTAATAAATCAGTAAATTTAATTAAAGAATAAAAATTCATGTTACAAAAAAAAACAATTATATACGCACTGGCCTCTTTAGGACTCATTGTTAGTTCTTGTAAAACAACGCAACAAAGCTTCCCTTTTAAGTTGCCAGATGAGAAACCAAAAATGCCTTTGAGTAAAGCGATGCAACGTAATTACGATAATTATATGGCTCCTAGACCTGAAGATAATGAGCTTTACACCCAGTTTAAATATACTGAACTAAAAGGTTTGGATTACAGTAATCATGATGGTACTATTTCGCGTCGTGACCCTTCAAAAGTACTTTTCGAAAACGGAAAATATTATGTTTGGTACACGCACAGACAAACACCAACACCACCAAAAGGGGCCAAATTAGCGACAGAAACCATTCCGTCAGCCGATTGGGATCTAGCCGAGATTTGGTACGCTACCAGTAAAGATGGGTTTACTTGGGAAGAACAAGGAGTTGCGATTCCGCGTCCACCCAAACCTAATTTGGGACATCGTTCCGTGGCGACTGCAGATATTTTGAAATGGAAAGGCAAATATTATATGTATTATCAAGGGTTTAGCGAAGCCAGTGGTACGCGCGGTGATGATTGTCCTGTTTTAATGTCTTATGCGGATTCACCTGATGGTCCGTGGACAGCGACAAACCAAATTGTGATTCCTAACGGTCCTAAAGATGCTTGGGATCAATATTCGATTCACGATCCTTATCCATTGGTATATAAAGGAAAAATATATTTATATTACAAATCAGATTTTGACGGAAAACCAAATTTAGTTCGTATGCAAGGTTTGGCTACAGCCGATAATCCATTTGGTCCTTTTACCAAAAATCCATTGAATCCTGTTTTGGCTTCAGGGCATGAAACTACGATGTTCCCTTTCAAGGAAGGTATTGCTGCCTTTACCATACGTGATGGAAACGAACACAATACAATTCAATACGCTAAGGATGGGGTTAATTTTGATATCGCTTCCATTACTGAGTTAATGCCAGATGCAGCAGGACCTTTTATTCCAGACGCTTTCACTGATACCAAAGATGGTAGAGGAATTACCTGGGGTATTAGCCATTTGACTACCGTAAACGGTTGGGCTACAAATCATGCTATGTTAGTGCGTTTTGATTGTGATTTAAGTCAGGATTTAGATGATCCCGACATGAAGAGAACACATATTTATACCAAACCAGAAGATAATTTTAAACAAGGTTTGAATCCCAAGCAAAAAGCCAGAATTGCTGAAGAAAACCAAAAATTATTAAATAAGGCTAAGTAATGAATCGCTATTCATTTATTCAAAAAAATCGTCTTCTAAATAAAATTTGACGAGATATAATCAGACCATTTCATTGAGTTTACTTTGAAATGGTCTTTTTTTATACAAAACTGTCTATTTTGAACACAAATTATGCAACTGACTTCGTAGGGAAACGAAATTTTTCAATTAATTCAGGTGCTCACGGAAATTTTTTGAAGAAGGAATAGTAAACTTTTTCAATGATTAAAAATTGAGTAAGCACCTGATTTTGACTAGAATAAAGTTGAATGTATTTCTACTACGTAATTTGGATTGAATAGATTCCACCTTATTGACCCGATCGAGCCAACTTGTATTTAGTAACCACAATTGTAGAATTTTTTAAATGTTCCTATCAAATATTCTAATTATGAATTATGGATATTATTTTTATCCATGTAGTTAAACAATATATCACTTTTTACAATAAACAATAGCACGATGTGTTTACATATTTAAAAAATATTTTTTTTCAACTCAATTTCAAATAGCTATTTAGGATCTATTTTTATAAAAAAAAGCACAAAAAAAGACGGTACATTTTGCAATGTAACCGCCTTTTCAAACTAATTCAAAATAAAACAGTTATGGTCGAAGTTTCGCTTCAGTAACAGTAATGTCATCTAAATAAAATTTTAATGCACTAGGGTTATTTTGATTATCACCTCTAATCATAAAATTATAATTAGCTGTTGTGGTAATTTTCATTAAAGTAGAGCTATATATCCATTTTCCTACTACAAAAGTTGAACTAAAAGCGGGATTAGGACCCACTGACCAATCTGTATTTGGATTGATATAAAATCTCAAATCAGGCGCAGATGTTGGTGGATTATTCCCTAGACTCACAACATATACCCATGAACCTACTTCATAAGTTTTTCCCGCAACCAGATTGAAATTCACTAATGCTCCAGAATTATCTTTATGTCCCATTATCATACCTCCATTAGGCTGCATCTCGATGTAAGCGCTTTTGCTTCCAGAATGTGCTTTACCACCAGAAATTTGTAATGTATATTTATCCCATGGCGATCCCCAAGATAAATACCCCCAGTTTGCAGCAGTTGAATTTTCAAAACCTGAATCGTAAGTGGAAGTAGTTTTAAGGAGGTTTGTTCCAACAAAACTAACAGGTGTATCACTAAAAGAACTCACCGCAACAGCATCAGTAGTAGCTAAAGTACCTTTAGTATATGAAATAGTTACTTTATCATCATTATATAATATTTGTCCGTTTAACTCCACAAGAACGATATTACCTTCGGTTGGATTAATAGATATTGATTTGATATTTGCGGGTAATGTTACCCCTTTATTAGTAAGACCTACCGAAAATTGAGATGTATTTAAAGTAGTTGGTTCCATTTCTCTGCTAAAATTTAGTGCGATTTTTCCATTTACTACCTGTGCAGCATCAAGAGTTACTGGATCTGTAGATGGAATAACTTTTACAAAATCAGTAAATGTTACTGTTGCACTTCCTGCTGGTCTTGGTGTATTTGCATTAATGCTAAAACCATAAGTTCCTAATTTTTTATATTTTACATCTAATACTTGAGTATCCACAGTTGACGTTACAGGATCGCCACCTTCCATTGTCCAAAGAAACTTTTGAGGCTCACCAACTGTGGTGATTTTATATCGTATTGTTCTACCAGCGATAATCTCATTTTTAGCACCATTAGCAATTACTAGTGCTGTCCCATCAGTTCCATCAGGATTTACATAATAGGCTTTTACATCAATTTCAATTTCAGGAAGAACCGTTACAACTATCGTAGTATCCAAAACTTTACCTAACTTATTTATTTGTTGTAAATCATAAGCATCTTCTTTAAATATTTGATTTAATTTTACATTATGCTCTCCAGCAACATTGAAAATTGCTTTTACATTTGCTGTTGTTGCAGTCATATCATTATCAGAGCCTACAATATCGGCAACACCTTCAGGAAAAGTCCATAATCTAGATTCAACACCAGAAGAAAGATCTCCTAGTGTTATACTTGTACCAACTCTAATGGTGTTTCCGAAATCCATTTGTGAGGTAGCAATAACCCTGCTATTTGCCTCGTTTAAATTTATAGCATCATATATGTCATTACAAGAGTGTAAACCAAAGACGGCTATACAAATTGCTACTATTATTTTAAAATTTGTTTTCATATTTTTCAAGTTAAATTAAGTTTATCTACAATCCTGTATTGGTTTGTAATTCAGGTGCAGGTATAGGGAAATAATCATGAATAGAAGAATTATAATTGCTAATCGCAGCTAAAGCCAATAAATTAAGTGAACCTTCAATAGTAAGTGGAGCTTTGCCTACAATTGAAGCAAAATTATCTTTTTCCCAATTTAAGTTAGAACCTAAAGTTGTAAATACATCATTTACAATTCCCCAACGAACTAAATCATTCCAACGATGTCCTTCAAAACATAATTCTAATGGTCTCTCTACCATTTGAATATGTGTCATTATGTTCTCTTTTGTTGGAGCTACCATGGGTTGAGTAGTATATCTTAGTTTGCTAACATGTAATTGAGGGAAAGTATTGTTATTAGCTATAAGATATTGTCTTATTGTTTTAACACCTGCTCTCTCTCTAACAAGATCAATGTGCTTTATCGCTTCGTCAACATCTGAAGAGGCATTTAAAACAGCTTCGGCATACATCAAATAAACATCAGCTAAACGAATATGTCTAAAGTTAATACCACTTCTATTCAAGGGAATTTCAGCCGTTCCTTGGTACCAGTTAGTGTATTTTTTAACTAAAGCAGTCAAACCTAGTCCTCTATAGGCATGTACTTGTTGACTCGTGTTTGTTACTCCAAAATAAGTTCCTTCAAAGTCTTTAGGACAGATAGAAGCAGTAAGACGTCTGGAATGTACGTTTGAACCATTAATTGGGTTTGTTGCATCAACCTCGTCACTTAGGAATAATTCATGGAGGTAATAATTACTCACTACAGTATTATATCCACCAAAACCACCGATGGAAGCATATTGAGCAGCAACATCATTCGCTTCTGCTCCTGAAGCATAAGGTGTATCATCGACATTGCTTCCATTAGCTCCTGGATTAGCTGTTGAACTATAGGCCACTTCTAAAATAGATTCTGAATTAAACTCATTTTGATCTGTAAAATTATCCAGAATGTTTGGCGTTAACGAATATATTTTGGAGTCAATAACTTCTTTGAATTCCGCTGCTGCTTCTGGCCATTTTTTATCGTATAAATATACCTTTCCTAATAAAGAAGTTGCGCTACCCCACGTCACTCTTCCTATGTCATTCGCAGACCAACTTGTAGGTAGATTTGCTTTGGCATAGATTAAATCTGGAATGATAACTTCAGTATTAATTTCATCAATAGAACTCAATTTTTTATTAAAATCAGTTGTGGAGACTTCTGTACGGATAACTGCCTTACCATAAGTATAGGCTAATTTGAAGTAAAAAAATGCTCTTAAAAAACGGGCTTGTGCTAAAATGGTTTCTTTCTCTTTTGGAGCAAATGCAGAACCGTCAACTTTATTTATTTGATTGATTACTTGATTAGCTCTGAATATCCCAATGTACAATTGATTCCACTTTCCTACTACTTGAGGAGAGTTATCAGTGTAAGTCAACTGCCTGTATGCAAGAGGTCTAAAAAATGAATAGGTATCTGCTATATCAGCACGCACTTCTTCTTCAGGCAAACCACCACCACTAATGGCTTGAAACTGCATAGCAGCATAAACTGTTGTTAAAGCACTATTAAACTGTGTGGGTGTTTTCCAAAAAGTAGCCTCGGTAACTGCATTTGGGTTATCAACTGTTAGAAAGTCTTTCTCGTCACAACTTGAAAGAAATAAGATAGCGCAAGTCATAAATGCAATGGACACTGCTTTGGGTTTTATTTTATATTGTATCATAGTTTATATTTTTTAGTTCTTAAAATTTAACTTGAGCTCCTAGAACAAATCTTCTAGCGACTGGATAATTACCACTGTCTACACCTCTAGTACTTATTCCATTACCACCAACTTCTGGGTCGTATCCTGTGTACTTAGTAAATGTGAAAGGATTAAATCCTGTTACATAAAGTCTAATTTTTCTTACACCATATTTATCAAGAAGTTTCGTAGGTAATGAGTACCCTAAAGTGATATTTCGAATTCTCAGATAAGAACCATCTTCCAACCAGTAATCAGATCTTGCTCTAACACTTTCGCTAAGACTACTGTTTTTAAAACTTGGAACATCTGATGTCGGATTTTGAGGTGACCATTGATTATACTGATCTAAATGTCTCCCTAGCGCATAAGCAAAAAAACGTGCGCCATTAAATAATTTAGCACCATATGACAAGTAGGACTGAACTGATAAATCAAAGTTTTTATATTTTAAATCAATATTCAATCCAGCCTCAAATTTTGGTTGTCCTGATCCTGAATACACTCGATCATTTTCATCTATTTTTTTGTTTCCATCAACATCTAAATAACGTATATCTCCTTTTTGAGCATTTGGATTTATCTTTCTGTATTCTGTTAATTCGTCATCTGTCTTGATTACACCTTGATTTTGTAATAAAAAGAAAGCTCCTGCTGGATGTCCAACCGCAAAAAAGGTAGTTTGATCAACTGCATCACCTAATGAAAGTGTTGGGCGTCCATTAGGAAAACCTCTGTCAATACCATTTAAATCAACTACTTCATTTATGTTTTTAGTAAATGTTCCAGAAACATCATATTTCAAACCATTTTTCAATTGATTACGATATGCCAGTGCTATTTCAATACCTTTATTTGTCATTTTACCTGCATTCACATAAATAGGATTGTAAGTTCCTTCGGCATTTGGTTGTGTTGTTCCTCCTGAAGGTGGTGTCTGGAAAGGCAATAACATATCTTTTTTATCATTGCTGTATATATCAGCATTCAAAGTTAATTTGTTATTGAACATCGCTAAATCAATACCTATATTTTTTGATGTACTTGTTTCCCATTTTAAATCAGGATTTGAATACCTTCTTTGAATCAATCCAGAGGTTAAAATTTCACTTGTACCATACAAATAATTTACTCCTGTTTCTAATTGGGTAGCTGCAGAATATGGTGGAACATCTTGATTACCCAATTGTGCATAACTAGCTCTTAATTTCAAACTATTCACAGAGTTTCTAAGTGCAGAATTTTTAAAGAAACTTTCTTCAGAAATGTTCCAACCTGCAGATACTGATGGGAAGCTCGCATAGCGATTATTTAAGAATTTAGAAGAACCGTCCCTACGAATACTGGCAGAAAATAAGTAGCGTTCGTCATAGTTATATTGAATTCTTCCCAATAACCCTGATAAAGTATATTTATTTACAAAGCTTGAAGGGGATTTAGCCGATTCTCCTTGTCCAATTTCTTGTGTGTCATTAGTAGGGAAACCAATTGCACCAATAGAAAATTGCTTGGATTCAAATTCTTCATAAGAAGATACTGCAGTAGCTGTAACGTTATGTTTTCCAAACTTAACATTATAGTTCAACATATTTTCAATTACATTTCTTTCGCTAAACGTATAATCCTCTTGCAGTTGTGCTTGGAGTGTGGATGCTGTAGCGTTCAGTTGTCCATCTAAACCATAAATTAAGTAGGAAGGCATAAAGAATTTTCGTCTGTAATCGTATTTGTTTTTACTTAAATTTATTTTATAAGAAAGTCCTTTAATAAATTCATACTCTAAATTTAAGGCAATATTAGAGGACGAAACTTTTCTGTCATCAGTGTTTTGCAGTTGTTTAGCTAAATATCCAAAATAAATCACATTATCAACAGGAATATTTACGTTATTATCTCCACTTATATTCAAATCACCTAAAGGGAGTTGCCATGGTTTTTGACCAATACTGTATTCATACAATCCCCATGGTTCTTGTTGACGATTTTCATCAGTTAATCCAATAGTTGCAAATGCTTTAAATTTTCCTTTAGTAAATTGAGCATTCAGTCTTGAGCTCAGTCGATCGAATCCTGAATTAATTAAAACACCATCTTGATTATAATAGCTTGTATTAAAATTTAATGACAAGTCATTTGTTCCTCCAGAAATTCCTAAATTGTAATTTCTAATAATAGCATTATTGTTCTGAACATCTTTCACAAAATTGGTGTCATAGTCCAATAATTCAGGGGTAATAATAAAATAACCAGGAAGATTTCCACCATTTAATACTGGTTGCACTGTGAAATCAGCAAACAATTGCTGTTGTGTATTCATCAACGGAGTTCCTGAATATATATTTTGTATTCCTGTGTAAGTGGATAAATCTACTGAGAAATTACCTTTCTTACCTCTTTTAGTAGTAATCAAAATTACGCCGTTGGAAGCTCTTACACCGTAAATAGCAGCTGAAGCTCCATCTTTCAGAATATCCATGGTCTCTACTTGATCGGGGGCAATGTTGGGATTGGATTCATAAGGTACTCCATCCACTACATATAAAGGTTCTAATTTTCCTAATAATGAACCTACACCTCTGATTTGAATATTTGCTGCTTCTCCTGGTCGCCCACTTGCAGCTTGAACATTTACACCTGCAACTCTACCTTGAATAGACTCACTAATGTCAGAAACTGGAGCGCGATCAATTATGTCAGATTTAACTTGAGCAACAGCTCCAGTTACTTCTTTTACTTTTTGTTTTCCATATCCAACATTTACTACAACCTCATTAAGTAATTTTGCATCTGTTACTAATGTTATAATAATTTGAGCTGCTGAACCTACTTTCTTTTTTTGGGTTTTGAATCCTAAATAAGAAAAACTTAATTCATCTGTTTCATTTGCTATGATGGAATATTTACCATCTATATCTGTAACTGCACCATTTTGAGTACCTATCACTGATACCGTAACTCCAGGCAAAGGAAATCCCGAATCGTCTTTGACTTGACCCGAAACTTTTTTCTGTGCGTTCACTGCACAAAAACTTAAAAGAAAAAACATTATAGGTAATGTCTTTTTCCAAAATCCATTCTTTTTTTTCATAAATAATTTTTAATTAGTTAAATAATTTGATTTTAGTTTATTGTTAAAAATTCATTATATGGTATATTTTTTTATTTATAACGTTTTTTTAACAAGGCTAAATTATGTATTTAGCATTCAGGACTATAAAATATCGACTAGATTAAAACTAGACAGAAGTGGTTTTTTATTGCTAAATTCCTTTTATTTATTTGGTAAGTCCATAAAAGTGTACACAACGACTAACTGAAGAATCCAAAATGAATGATTAGTTCTATAAATGAATTAAAACAAAATTAACTTCACATTTAAATAACAAAAAAACGGGAGGGTTATAAACAAAAATAATAAGGTAACTGCAAAAAAAAACATCAGTCTGAAATTACAAACTGATGTTTTTTAAACTTATAATAACTCTAACTCAATCAAATTCCTGCAATAAAATCATTCAAATTATCATTCCTATCCAATTTAAATTTTTTGCGTAGTCGGTAACGAGAGGTATGTACACTTTCAAAAGAAATTCCAAGTAGTGATGCCATATCTTTACTTGAGAAATTAAGTTTAATTAGTGCGCAAATTTTTAAATCTGTCTGTCCTAAATCGGGATATTTTTCTTTTAGGTTGCTGTAAAAGCTTTGGTTAACCGCTGTAAATCGAGCTTCAAATTCTTTCCAGTTACTGCTAGGGGTGCCTTGGATGGTTTTCAGCATCTTATTGATAGTTCGCACATCAACATTCTCTTTGTTTTCGGTCAAATTGACCTTTAATCGTTCTATAAATTCATCTTTTTCAATTAATTGTAATGCCGAAGATGTAAGTTCCTTGTTTTTTAGCTCTAAGATTTCTTTACTTTTTTGAAGTTCCATTTCTTGCTTTTCAGCCAAAGCTTGTTTTTCGGCCTGATGCTTTCTTCTTATATTTTTGATTAACAATCTACCGTATAATAATAAAGAAATAACAATCAAAGAATACAATATGGTTTTTAAATTAGCAATACTTTCTTCATGTTCCAGTTCTTTGATACGTTGGAGTCGAATGATTTCTTTTTCTTTCTCTTTTTGAATGTGGTATTTATCATTAATTTCAAAAAGATGTTGACTGTTTTTACTATTCTTTCCAAAAACTTGTGCGTTAAATATCATGGCTTGATTAGAATGTAAATACGCATTTTTGTAATTTCCAGTAGCAGCGTAGATTTTAGCTAATACCTCATGAGTCATCAATCGATAATTGGAATGGCTTTTGTATTTTTTTGAAAAAGTAAGTGATTTTTCAAAATATATAATACTGTTAGCAAGATCACCTTTCATTCTATATACATCCCCAATTAGGTAGTCAATAATAACTAAATAGGAGGGGTCACTTATTTCAAAATAATCATTAACCTCTTTCAATTTAGTTAATGATAAATCATACTTTTTGTCCACTGCGTCGAGGTAAGCAGCTTCTGCTTCAATATAGTAACTTTTTTTGCCGCTATTGATTTGTTTATGTGCAATATAACAACTATCTAAGTAGATTTTTGCTTTTGTGTAATTATGATTAACGCGATATAGGTTTAAAATTGAGAAATAATCTTGCGATAAATATTCGTAATTTCTGATTTCATGCTTATCAATATTGCGTTTGGTTATTTCTAATGAATGATTAAAATACTGCAAAGCCTCTTCGTTTCTATCATAATAGCTATAAAGCCAGCCTAAAGCTTGGTAAATTCTAGCTTTTGATACATCGTCTTTTGATTTATCGGCTAATAATAATGCTTTCCAATAACCATCATAGGATCTACCGTAATCTACAATATGTGCATATAAAAAAGATAACGCCATTATATTGTTAATGATATTAACGGTGTCTTTTTCTTTTTCATAGATCGCAATGCTTTTTTTGTAATAGGATATCGAGCTATCAGGATTGATGTATTTTAATTGTTCTGCTTTTTCTAAATATGGATTAGTTTTAAAATCGTATTGAGAATAAGAACAAACGGGAAATAAAGCAAAATATAAAAACAAAAGATTAGCAAAACAAATTTCCTTTTTCGAATTGGAACACACTTTTATGTGATATTTTTTTTTAAAGGTTTTAAGAAAAGTAATTCTGTTCATTTTTGGTTGGTTGTTTGGGTAGTTAGTTTTGGTAAAAATACTTTAAAATTTAGACTCAACTTTGGAGGTATTTAGTAATAGTGAGTCTAAAGTAGTTAATGTCTAGTTAAAAAAACAATACAAATGATTAAAAAATACATTTGTTCAGTTCTTGTCTAGTTGTAAATAATTATGGTATCTTATAATAATAAGATATTTGCTTAGATAACAATTATGGATTTTTAAAGTGAATATTATTAAGAATCAATAACTTTTGTTAGGTAAAAATTAGATATTGATAATTTATTCCTTCATCAGTAAAATTATAATTGGAACATTACTTAGTAGTGACAACAAGAATTCAAATTTAAGAAAATATAAAACTAGAAGAAGAGGCGATTATCTATTAAAAATGATATTAAAAAAATAATCAGTCCTTTTTAGTTTTTTAAAGTATGAAAAAATAAAGAGCTATATATACAAAATTATAAAAACGTGGAACATAAAACGAAATCCTTATCCGTCAAAAAAATAATTGGATTGAGTGTTTTGAATTTAGTCTTATTAAGTTCAAATGCTCAAAACATCCCGCAAAAAAATACCGATTTTAATTTTAATTGGAATTTTAAGCTAGAAAAGAGTCAAAACTCCAATTGGGAAAAAGTCAATTTACCACATGATTGGAGTGTTGAAGCTTCTTTTGATTCAATTAAAGGCGAAGGAGCAACGGGGTATTTACCAGGAGGAATGGGTTGGTACAAGAAAAACTTTAATTTAAAGCCAAGTAAAAACCATACGACTTATCTCCTCTTTGATGGGATTTATAACAATAGTGAAGTTTGGCTCAATGATAAAAAATTAGGGACACATCCTTATGGGTATTCCCCTTTTTATTACGACTTAAATGCTTACTTAAAAAGTAATGGCACAAATGAAGTGAAAGTAAAGGTTGACCGAACAAGGTATGCTGATAGTCGCTGGTACACGGGTTCAGGAATTTATAGAAATGTAAATTTAATCACGAAATACAATTTACATATCCCAATTTGGGGTACTTATATTACGACTCCAAAAGTGGACAGTCAAAAAAGCAACATTCATTTAGAAATCAAAGTCAAAAACAACTTTGACAAGTTGGAAAACTTTGAACTGAATACTGTTTTCTTAGATAATAAAGGTGTGAAAGTTGCTGAAAAATCCATCACAGGAAAAGTAAATGCTCATAAAGAAGAAAAATTCATCATTGAATCAGTGGTAAATAATCCTAGATTATGGGATATCGATAATCCAAATTTATACACTGCTGTAACGACCATCAAACAAAATGGGAAAGTCATTGATGAAAACAGCACTACTTTTGGCATAAGAACCATTAAGTTTGATGCTAATACTGGTTTTTACCTCAATGGCAAAAACATGAAAATCAAAGGCGTATGTTTGCACCATGATGCAGGACTAGTAGGTTCAGCCGTACCTAAAGGAGTTTGGAGAAGACGTTTTGAAAAATTAAAGGAGGCTGGAGTCAATGCTATTAGAATTTCGCACAATCCAGGTTCAGATGAATTTATTTCACTTTGTGACGAAATGGGTTTCATGGTTCAAGATGAGTTTTTTGACGAATGGGACAACCCAAAAGACAAAAGATTAAATATGAAGGAAAAATCAGTTGATGCTATTACTCGTGGGTACGGGGAACATTTTCAAGAATGGGCAGAGCGCGATTTAAAGAATACTATGTTGGCTCATAGAAATCACCCAAGCATCATCCAATGGAGTATTGGTAATGAAATTGAGTGGACTTATGATAGAAATGCTCAGGCAACGGGTTTCTTTAACAATATGGATTGGAGTGGGAACTATTTTTGGTCACTTCCTCCTAATTCTATCGAAAAAATTAAAGAAAAACTTAGAACTTTACCAAGAGAAAAATACGATATAGGTCAAACAGCAAATAAATTAGCTAAATGGACTAAGGAAATGGATACAACCAGGTATGTAATTGCAAATTGTATACTTCCCTCCTCAAGTTATGAATCAGGTTATGCAGATGCTCTTGATATTATTGGATATAGTTATCGTAGAGTTATTTATGATTATGGGCATAAAAACTATCCCAACTTACCTATTATGGGAACCGAGAATGTAGCCCAATGGCACGAATGGAAAGCCATTATGGAGCGTCCTTTTATTTCAGGAACATTTTTATGGACAGGTATAGATTATATGGGAGAGGCAAATAAAAAGTGGCCTAAGAAAGGAACAGAAAGTGGTCTGCTGGATTATGCAGGTTTTGAAAAACCATCCTACCATATGATGAAATCCTTATGGAATAATGCTCCTGAATTATATATTGCCACACAAACAACTGATAAGTCCATCTACAAAATCGATGAAAAAACAGGAGAACCAGTAGAAAAGAAGAAAGATGGATGGGAAACAGCCCTATGGTTTTGGCATGATGTAAATGAACATTGGGAATACAATGAAGGACAAAAAACAATTGTAGAAATATACTCTAATTGTGAGGAAGTCGAATTATTTTTGAATGATCGTTCGTTAGGCAAAAAGAAACTAAGTGATTTTGAAGACCGTATTTACAAATGGGCAGTACCTTTTGAAGCAGGAAAATTAGTAGCAAAAGGAACTAAATCAGGTACGACAATTACATCTGAAAGGGTTACACCTTCTGAACCTTTTAGCATTCAATTAACAGCAGATCGAACAAGTCTAGCTTCTGATGGATATGATGTGGCTCATATAGTTGCTCAAGTAGTGGATAAAAACAACAATCCAATTAAGACTATCAATCCAAAAATCACATTTGCAATTGATGGCAACATCAAGTTGTTAGGTGTAGACAATGGCGCTGTTGATAATGTACAAGATTTTCAATCGAAAACTCTAACCACTTCTAAAGGGAGATGCTTACTAATCGTACAATCAAAAAAAGGTGTTCCAGTGACTGGTACGGTTCAAATTCAAAATGTTGTCTTCAAAAATGATCAATTTAATTCCATATATAAAACTAATTTCACTAATAAAATTAAATTAACTGATAAAAATTAATTAATATTGTATTATTAATCAAACTTAAGCTATGAATACATTTACAAAAAGCGTTTTTGGATTATTAACGCTAGCAATGCCAATCTTGACAACTGCACAGTCAACAAAATGCAAAATTGAGGAAGAAAAACAGCTAAAAAAAGATGCTATCGAACTTAAAGATAAGTTAGGTATTATGGATGTAAATCATTTAAGTGCTGCCTCAAAAAGAGCCTTAAAATGGCCTAAAGATTTAGGAAACGAATGGTTTATTGAATTTGGAGATCTAAAGCCCCTTAAAGGAGATCTAGCTTACGAAGAAGGTGTTGTTAGAAGAGATCCTAGTGCTATTATTCAAGAAAACGGAAAATACTATGTTTGGTATACTAAGAGTACTGGTCCAACACAAGGATTTGGTGGCGATATGGTCAATGAAAAAGTATTCCCATGGGATCGTTGCGACATTTGGTACGCAACTTCTAAAGATGGATGGGACTGGAAAGAAGAAGGTATTGCAATTCCTAGAGGTAAAAAAGGATCTTATGACGATCGTTCTGTTTTTACTGTTGAAATCATGAAATGGGATGGTAAATACTATTTATGCTATCAAACCGTAGAAGGAATTTACAACGTACGTGTACAGGAAAAAGTAGGAATGGCATGGTCAAACTCACCTGATGGACCATGGACAAAATTAGACGCACCAATATTAGCTCCTGCTCAAAATGGAATTTGGAAAGGAAAAGAAGACAACCGCTTCTTGGTTGAGAAAAAAGGTGACTTTGACAGTCATAAAACTCATGATCCTTGTATTTTACCATACAAAGGAAAATTTTACCTATACTACAAAGGAGAGCAAATGGGTGAAGAAATGACTTTTGGGGGGCGTCAAATTCGTCATGGTGTGGCTATTGCCGACAACCCACTTGGACCTTATGTAAAATCACCTTATAACCCAATTAGTAATAGTGGTCACGAAATTTGTGTTTGGCCATACAACGGCGGAATTGCTTCATTAATCACCACTGATGGTCCTGAAAAAAACACTATTCAATGGTCTCCTGATGGAATTAACTTCAATATCATGGCATCTATAAAAGATGCTCCGCACGCCATTGGATTAAACAGAACTGCGGATAACGAAAAAGAACCAACTGAAATTTTGAGATGGGGATTGACTCATATCTACAACAACTGGAATTACCAAAGCATTATGCGTTTTTCCTCTGAAAGAAAAACGACACACGTAGCAGTAGGAGAAAAGTCCAAAAGTGGTAAAGAAGAAAAAGCGGAAAACATGCATAAATAGAAATATTAATCCACAATTATAACTAAGAGAAAACTCCTCTTTTGAATTTGCTTTTTAGAGTAAATTCGAAAGGGGAGTTTTTAGATAATTTACATTTCGAGCTTTTTAAATTCTTTCAGTGACAAATCCGCTATATAAGAGCACCTTTTCAGGATTACCAGCCATCTGGTCTGGAAACAAATTATGCTGATAGCGAGAGAACACAATAGGTAAACGACTATCATAATTATGAAGTATTGTGACTAGATCCTATTAAATTACAATACTATGTTGACGGGGTTTTAGTAAGAACTACTCCAACTCTACAGCTATTCAAACTGACCGTAATAATTATACTAAACAAAAAGACTCGCCAAGGATATGTATCTAATTATTTCAGCCATATGCCAATCCGGGAGACAATCACAAGGTATAGATTAATTATTGATCCATCCGTATCTGTCGATGCAAGACCAACCATGAGAGTGGTCCAAATAAAAGTTTATAAATCCGATGAAAAAATATAAGACACTCAAATAGATATACATACACTAAAAGTATTTTTTTTTAGAAAGTCAAATAAATAAAACTATTTTTGCACATTACTTAGTATACAATCACATGACTCAAGAAAAAGAAGATTTAAAATCAAATTATAACGTCCCTAACCTTGAAAGAGGATTACAAATTATTGAATTATTAGCAATGCACCCTAAAGGGCTTACTTTGTCTGAAATACTTCAGACTTTGGACGTAACCAAGTCTAGCGCCTTTCGTATTACCAATACTTTAATTTTCAAAAACTATCTTCAAAAGAACGAAACAACTAAAAAAATTACTCTATCAAGAAAGATGTTAACCTTGGGAATCTCATCCATGAATGAACAAAGTATCGTTGAATTATCAATTGATATCATGAGAGCCTTGCGCGATGAACTTAAAGAGTCTGTAATGTTAGGTGTTGTCTTAGGAAATACAGGGACGATTCTAGAACAAGTTTCTTCTTCTTATCCAGTTAAGCTGTTTGTGGAATTAGGTACTCGTTTTCATTTGCATAGTTCCGTTGGAGGAAAATCTATTTTAGCGTTCCTACCAGAGGAGGAAGTGGACACGATTTTGAACTCTGTTAAATTTGAAAAATTCACTAAAAATACAATCACGTCCAAAAAGGATTTCAAAGCCCAACTGAAAACCGTTCGTGAACTAGGATATGCTATTGATAACGGGGAAGATATTCAAGGAATTCATTGTATCGGTGCCCCTATTTTTAATGAGCAAGGTACTCCTGTTGCCTCCCTTTGGATTACTGCTCCTCACGGACGCCTTCCTCATGAAGAATTTGAAAAAAAAGGAAAAATTGTAACCAAATATGCTTTGGAAATATCAACCAAATTAGGATATATCGAAAGATAAGTCACTGTTTATCAATATTACAGAAAAGTGCTATGAAATTCATAGCACTTTTTTTTATAATTAGATTCATAAGTGAAACTGGTTTCTTTTATGAAAAAAAATAGCTTATATTTAAAGTTTATTAATACTTTTTTTTATATTTGTTTCAAATAAGAAACAAGTTTAATATTTGAAACAAATAAGTGTAAAATGAAAGCAACCATTTACGAAGGAAATAAAACCTTTACCGTTATTGAAAAAGAGATTGAACAACCTGCTGTTGGAGAAGTTAGAATAAAAGTAGCCTATGTGGGAGTATGCGGAACCGATGTGCATATCTATCACGGAATGATGGATAAGCGCGTGAGTATTCCTGAAACCATCGGTCACGAAATGTCAGGTGTTGTTGATGCCGTTGGCGAAGGAGTTACGGGATATGCTGTTGGAGACAAAGTAGTTGTTCGTCCATTGGATGATAGAAAAGCTAAAGCTTCTGATAAAGGGTTTAATCATATTTGCGAAGAACTAAAATTCATTGGGATTGATAGTCCAGGTGCTATGCAAGAATATTGGAATGTTCCAGCTTTTACCTTGCACAAATTAAAAGAAAACACCGATTTAAAATTAGCTGCTTTAATTGAACCATTATCAGTTGCTACTCATGATGTACGCAGAAGTGGATTGGTAAAAGGAGAAACGGCTGTTGTTTTAGGTGGTGGTCCTATTGGATTATTAGTAGCGATGGTAGCTAAAGAAGTAGGTGCTCAGGTAATCATTTCTGAAGTAAACCCTAATCGTATTGCTAAAGCAAAAGAGCTTGGTTTTGATGCAGTAAGTCCAATTGAAGTGGATTTAGTAGAATATGTAAAAAGCAAAACAGAGAATCGTAGAGCAGATGTTGTTTTTGAAGTAGCTGGTGTTCAACCCGCTTTGGATATTATGTGTGAAGTAGCGGGTATTCGTGGTAGAATATTAATGGTTGCTATTCACGGCGAGAAAAAACCGGTAGATTTATTCAAATTTTTCTGGAAAGAATTAAGTCTGATTGGCGCACGTGTATACGAAAAAGAAGATTATGAAAAATCAATTGAATTGATTACTGCAAATGAATTGCCTTTTGAGCAAATGATTACAGATATTCAACCATTGTCAAATATTCAACAAGTTTTTGAAAATATCGACAAAAATCCAGAAGGATTAAAGGTTTTAATGGATTGTCAATTGTAATCACTAGATACTTCAAATAAAAAAGAATTTCATAACAAGCTAATGGCTAATAACTAATGGCTAATAACTTAAAAAAAACATGAGCGTTTTAGATACATTTAGTTTAAAAGGAAAAATTGCATTAGTAACAGGATGCAAAAGAGGAATTGGAAAAGCCATGGCTATCGGTCTGGCACAAGCAGGAGCTGATATTATTGGGGTAAGTGCTTCATTAGAAACTCAAGGTAGTGCTGTTGAAAAAGAAGTAACAGCATTGGGAAGAAAATTCAAAGGATATACTTGTGATTTCAGTGATAGAAAATCATTGTATGCATTTATTGAAGCTGTAAAAGCTGATTTTCCACAAATCGATATTTTGGTCAATAATGCGGGTACTATTTTAAGAGCTCCAGCAGCGGAACATCCAGACGAAATGTGGGACAAAGTAGTAGAAGTGAATCAAAATGCACAATTCATTCTAACTAGAGAAATTGGTAAAGAAATGGTTGCTAGAGGAAGCGGTAAAATCGTTTTCACAGCCTCATTATTAACTTTCCAAGGTGGAATTACGGTTCCTGGTTATGCAGCAAGTAAAGGAGCGATTGGTCAATTAACAATGGCTTTTGCTAACGAATGGGCAAGTAAAGGAGTAAATGTTAACGCAATTGCACCAGGATACATAGATACAGATAATACAGAAGCATTGCGTAACGACCCTGTTCGTTCGGCTTCCATTTTAGGACGTATTCCTGCGGGACGTTGGGGAAAACCTGAAGATTTTGCTGGACCTACGGTTTTCTTATGTTCTGAGGCGGCGTCTTATATGCACGGTACAACCATGCTTGTAGATGGTGGTTGGATGGGAAGATAATTTTATAAATAAAAAATACACATATCATGGCAGAAATTAAAGAATACCAATTATTTATAAACGGTGAGTGGAGAACTTCTACTTCTGGTGAAACAATTGATGTTTTAAGTCCTTCAACTGAAGAAGTAGTGGCAAGAGTACAAAATGGTACTGCTGAAGAAGCACTTGAAACGTTGGCATTTGCTGACAAAGCACAAAAAGAATGGAAGAAAAAAACCGCTAGAGAAAGAGCGGAGTTACTATATAAATTTTCAAATGAAATTAAAGCAAACTCTGAATATTTAGCGCAATTAATCGTAAAAGAACAAGGAAAACTATTAAAAGTAGCCCGTTTTGAAGTAGCAGTAGCTTCTTCATTTATAGAATATGCTTGCGAAGGTGCTCGTAGAATTGAAGGAGATATCATCCCATCTGATAATAAAAATGAACAAATTTGGATTCAAAAAGTACCTCGTGGAGTTATTGTAGCAATCACAGCTTGGAACTTTCCTTTTGCATTAGCAGCTCGTAAATTAGGCCCAGCTTTGATTGCAGGAAATAGTATTGTAATCAAACCAACTTCTGAAACGCCTTTATCAACTTTAGAATTAGGAAATATTGCTAATAAAGTAGGGATTCCTGCTGGAGTTATCAACATCCTAACAGGTCCTGGTAGAGCCATGGGGAATGCTTTGGTAAAAAGTCCTATTACTAAAATGGTTACGATGACTGGTTCTACGCCTGTGGGACAAGATATTGCTCGTAACGCAGCCGAAAACTTAACACACGTGCAATTAGAGTTAGGTGGAAAAGCACCTTTTATTGTTTTTGCTGATGCAGATATTGATGCAGCGGTAGATGCCGCTTTACATTCTCGTTTTGACAACTGTGGTCAAGTGTGTACTTGTAACGAACGTATGTATTTACACGAAGATATTTATGATGTTTTCATGGAAAAATTCATTCCTAAAGTAAAAGCCTTAAAAGTAGGTGACCCAATGCTGGAAGATACCGATATGGGGCCAAAAGTAAATGCAGCTGAGTTGAAAGCAATGGAACATTTGGTTGCTGTAAGTATCAAAGAAGGCGCTACAGTTGCTACTGGTGGAAACAAACCTACAGGCCCTGGATTTGAAAAAGGATATTGGTTTGAACCTACTATTTTGACTGATGTAACGCAAGATATGACTATCGTTCACGAAGAGTCTTTTGGACCAATCTTACCAGTACTTAAATTCAAAACTTTTGAAGAAGTTATTGGTTATGCCAATGATTGTGAATATGGTTTAGCCGCAATGGTTTTTACCAACGACATGAACACCATCATGAAATGTAATGACGAATTGGAATACGGAGAAATTTACGTAAACCGTGGTCATGGTGAGCAACATCAAGGTTTCCATAATGGTTATAAATTATCTGGTTCTGGCGGTGAAGACGGAAAATATGGTTTTGAACAATATTTAGAAAAGAAAACTTTCTATATCAGACATAAAGCATAAATAACAAATGTGGTACAGCGATCAAATACTTTCGCTGCACCACTTTTGTATTACAATCAAATATCATTTTATGGTAGCTAAAAATCCTAACGGTATAGCTAACATACCCATGAATGACGCTCAAATATTAAAAGACAAACATGAATACTGCAATTAAAAACGTAAAAGTGCAATTATTTAAAGTTCCATTACCTGAAATTCTAAATGATGCCAAACACGGAGACCATTCTCATTTTGAATTAGTTACAACTACAATTACTCTAGAAGATGGTTCCGAAGGAACAGGTTACACCTATACAGGTGGTAAAGGTGGTCACGCGATCAAAGCAATGGTAGAACATGATTTTGCATCGGTTTTAGTAGGGAAAGACGGTACTGACATTGATGGAATATATGATTTCATGGAATGGCACATTCATTATGTAGGTCGTGGAGGAATTGCTTCTTTTGCTATTTCGACCATTGATATTGCACTTTGGGATATTAAATGCAAAAAAGCAGGTTTACCGTTATGGAAAATGGCCGGCGGACAAGGCAATACTTGTAAAGCCTATTGCGGTGGAATCGATTTGCAATTCCCTATCGAAAAATTATTGCGAAACATGCAAGGCTATATGGATGCGGGATTTAAAGCAGTAAAAATCAAAATTGGTCGTGAAAATCTTGAAGAAGATTTAGAGCGAATCAAAGCCGTACGTGAGTTTGTGGGACCAGAGGTAACTTTTATGGTTGATGCTAATTATTCGATGTCAAAAGAAAAAGCGATTCGTGCCATTGAAGGTTTCAAACAATACGACATCACTTGGTTTGAAGAGCCTATCATTCCAGATGATTATAAAGGATATGGAGAAATCGTCGACAAAACAGGATTCCCATTAGCTATGGGAGAAAACTTACACACAATTCACGAATTTGAATATGCTTTCGACCAAGCAAAATTATCATTCATTCAGCCTGATGCTTCTAATTGTGGAGGAATTACAGGATGGTTAGCTGCAGCGAGATTAGCAGACAAACATAATATTCCAGCTTGTTCACACGGAATGCAGGAATTACACGTAAGTTTGGTTTCGGCTCAGCCTAACTCAGGTTGGTTAGAGGTTCATAGTTTCCCTATTGATGAGTACACCACTCGTCCGTTAGTAGTTGAAAATCATAGAGCAGTGGCACCTGATTATCCTGGTACAGGAGTGATTTTTGATTGGAACAAATTAGCTCCTTTCGAACAAAAATAAAACTTTTAACACCAAAAAAAGACCACTATGCACACAACCCAGAGCGATTTTGCTACTTATAATAACAAAGCCATTGAACTATTTACCTTAACCAATGATAACGGGATGACCGTCAAAATCATGAATTATGGGGCTACAATTACTTCTATAACCATCCCTACTGGAGATGGTAAAAGAGAGGAACTAGTTTGTGGATTTGAAAAATTCGACAACTACTTTTCTGAAAATTACACATCCAATGCGCCTTATTTTGGTTCCATCGTGGGGCGTTATTCTTCCCAAATTAAAGATGCTAAATTCAACCTCAATGGTAAAGAATATAAACTGGCTGCCAATTGTGGAAACAACAATCTACATGGAGGAAACATAGGCTTCGATAAAAAAATATGGGAAGCTGAAGCAATCGGTAGTAATGAAGCGGCAGTTGTAAAAATGTCATTGTTAAGCAATCACCTTGAGGAAGGTTTCCCTGGTAATGTGGTCGTTCAAGTTTGGTTTAGTTTAAACAATGCTAACGAATTAAGTATTAAATACCAAGCCAATTCAGATGCTGACACTCCCCTTTCTCTAACAAATCACACCTATTTCAACCTTTCTGGATTTGCCGATTCTATCGAGAACCATTCAGTTCAAATTAAAGCTAGCAAAAAACTGGCAATGGATGAAACGGGGGCAGCTACAGGCGAGATAATTAATTTAGATGGACAAGTTGATGATTTAAGAAAACCACAACTTATCAAAGAAATTCATAACAAAATGCATGATGGTTTCGAACACTATTATATTTTCGATAAAAATAATTTCGAACTAGAAAAAGTAGCCGAAATCAATTGTAATGAAAATGGACGCAAACTAGAAATCAGTAGCTCGGAACCCGGAATGTTATTCTACACAGGGAAATATACCTCGGACACCATTGTAAGAGAAACAGGAGAGCAATATGGTAAATTTCGTGCCTTCTGCTGTGAAACCCATCGCTATCCAAACGGTATCAACATGACAGAAGCTCCAAGATGTATTACAAATGCTGGAGACACATTCGAAAGCGAAACCATTTACAAATTAACTTTTTAATTCAAAATCTATATTTACTATTTAACAACCAAATAACACAAAATTATGATCGAAGGAATATTATTAGCCATATTTGCGGGCTTGATGCTAGGGCTTTATGCACTACCAGAAAAATTCACCAAAGATTTCAAATACGAAAACACTTGGAGTTTGTTCTTTTTATTGACCATGTTTGTTGTGCCTATTATTGCATCCATAACACTTATTGATGGATTTTCAACAATTTTCAGCGAAATGCCAACAGATATTTTAATCAAAATGGGATTAGCGAGTTTCTTATGGGGAATTGGGGTAATGATGTGGAGTAAGGCGATTAATTACATAGGTTTATCATTAGGATTTTCTTTATTCATTGGTACAGTAATTCTTGTAGGTTCATTATTGCCTTTTATTGTCGAAGGATTTCCACCAACAGATCAATTGACTTTAATTTTGACCGGATTAGTTGTTGTATTGGTTGGTATTTTTGCCAATGGTAAAGCTGGTTATATTAGAGAAAAAGTTGAGAAAATAGCAGATAAAAACACTGATAAAGCTTCAATGACAACAGGTATTTTAATTGCTGTAATCGGAGGTTTATTAGCTACTGGTTTTAGTTATGCCAATGCAGTGGGACGTCCCTATTTACATAATGCATGTCAAGCACAAGGAAATGCAGATTGGATTACTGCAGTAGCGGTAATGTTTCCAATTTTCATCAGCGGAGGCTTAGTAATGACGGCTTATTTTGTATGGCAATTATCTGCAAAAAAGGCCTGGGGAGATTTTTCAACACCATCTTTCAGTAAAAACTTTTTCTTAATTTTAGTAATGGCCGTTTTTCATTATGCTGCTTCCGCTTTGTTTGCTTTTGCAGCCTTCAAACTAGGAAATAGTGGTAATACTGTAGGTTATGCCATCTTTAATACTTCCTGTGTGGTAACAGCCATCATGAGTGGAATTGTTACCAAAGAATGGATTAACGCTTCTGCTAAAGCTAGAAACTTCCTTTACTTTGGATTGGCTTGCATGGTGGCAGGAATTATCTTTGTTGCGTTTGGAAACGGAGTTTCGTAGGATGTATCTTTCATTCTAACTATTATTTTAAATAAATTTTCAGAGACTCTTTTGTATCAATTAAAAACCTTATTTATAGAATTTTAAACCCATTCAGAAATTAAATACGAACGGTGTTGGCTATACAAAATCTATAATTCTTAAGGCTGTATATTTCATACCTAGTTTTACACTCAGTTATCGTAATATTGAAGAACTAATGCGGATAAGATTTTTTTGTTGATTAAGCTAAATTTAGTGTTAGGTTTAAAAGTTTCACCTTTCATTATGTCAGAGTTGAGATGAAGAAGTGAAAAGGTTGAGTTTGGGCGAGTTGGAGATTGAATGGAACTATATCAAAATAAAAGGTACTAAGTTTTAATTATAGAAGTTCAATTTAAGATTGCTTCTTTTACTAGTTTATAAACCGTAGTAAATTACTATGAAGTAAGAAAATACTTCTTAGAAATAATAAAATGAAAATAAAAACATTATTTATAATCCTTAGCTTCTTTGCAACAGTTGAAATTTTTAGTCAGATCACAGCTAAAGTAGTGGATGGAGATTATCCATTAGAATACGCAACGGCGAGTTTGTTTTCAGCAAAAGATAAAACATTAATTACAGGTGTTGTTACAGATGCATCGGGGAAATTCATAATTAAAAACATAAAAAACGGAAGCTATTATTTAGAAGTATCATTTATTGGTTTCAAACAGAAAACCATCAATACTATTCATGTAAAGTATAGAAATCAGCTTGTTAATTTAGGAACAATAGTATTGGTATCAGCAGAAAACCAATTAAGTGATGTGGTGATTCAAAATGGGAATAAAACGGTAACAACTAAAATTGACCGTCAGGTTTATGATGTTAAAGCCTTTCAGAATAGTAGAGGAGGTTCAGCAACGGATGTTTTAAAAAACCTACCTTCAGTTTCCATTGATGGTCAAGGTGAAATAAGCGTCAGGGGTACTACAGGTTTTAAAGTTTTATTGAATGGTAAACCTACTCAGGGAAGTGTTTCAACAATTTTAGGACAATTGCCAGCTAATGCTATTGAACGTGTTGAAATCGTTACAGCACCCTCAGCCAAATATGATCCTGATGGAAAAGCTGGGATTTTAAATATTATTACCAAAAAAGGGGCTACAAACGGTAATTATGCACAGTTAAATATAAAAGGAGGTTTTCCTTCGATAGAAGATTATAACAATCAAGATCCTGCACAGCGTTACGGAATCGATGGGACTTATTCGATAAAGAAGAACAAATGGGATATCGCTTTAGGAGGGAGTTATTCACGAAGTGATATAACCGGTCGAAGAGAAGGAGATGTGTTTACAATCAACGATGTTGAAAAATATAAAACCCAATTTCCGTCTGATGGTGAGCGTAGCACGGATTTATTAGATTACAACGGTCGATTTACAGTTGATTTTACACCTAATAATAGTAATACTTTTGCCTTAGCTTTTTATGGAGGAAAACGAAAAAATGACCGAACCGCTAATATTGTTTATCAAAACAGAACCACTTCTTTAAGTGACGATAGTGAACTTCGTACATTTAATTATTTGAATGAAAATTTAAGAACAAGAGATGGTGATTTTGCATTAGGAAGTTTTGATTACACACATGTGTTTAAAAACCAATCAAAATTGACTTCTACTTTTTTATATGAATATACTTTATTGGGAGGTCCAACAACTAACCTAAATTTAAGTTTGGATAAATCTCAGGTTTATCAGGATGAGTATAATACCAATGACAATCCTTTGTATGGAACAAGAGCCCAATTAGATTATAGCTTTAAACCATTTAGCTTTGGTAAAATTGAAGTAGGATATCAATACAGAGGCTTAAAAAACAACGGTAATTTCATTTACGAAAGACGTAATCTCACCACAGCTGATTTTGAAATTGTACCTGAGTTTACCTCTGTAGTTAACTTAGACCGTATCATACATTCAGGTTATGCACAACTGAATGGTTCTTCCAGCAAATGGGAATATGCGGCCGGACTTCGTTTGGAATCCATGAATCGTGATTTTTATTTAAAAGGTTATGATCAAGCAGCCGAAAATTTATCGTACGATTATGTGAAGTTATTTCCTTCGGCTTCGGCTCAATATACGATGGATAATAACTTAAAATTGAAATTAGGATATAGTAAACGTGTGGACCGTGCACCAACATATCAAATGAATCCATTTAAGGAAAGAGAGCATTCTGAAACATTTGAACAGGGAGATAAAAATTTACGACCAGAGTTTACGGATTTAGTAGAATTAGGAATCAGTAAAAATTTTAATACTGGGAATTCTGTTTTTGCTACTGCTTATTTCAGAAATGTTCAGAATCTAATAAACCGTGTCAATACCCGATCGTATGATAAAATGGGAGTTTTAAACGATACTATTTTGGACAGAATATATACCAATGTAGGCAGGGGAAGAGTATTAGGATTAGAAGTAGGAGCTAATTTTAAAATCAGCAATAAATGGAATAATTTTATTGGAGGAAATGTTTATAATCAGCAGATAGCGGGTCGTTTTGATGGTCGTCCAGTGGACTCAAATGCAACCCAATTTTCAATCAATGCCAACAGTACCTACGATTTTTCTAAAACCGCATCGTTACAGTTTACTTTAAATTATCTCTCACAGCGTATAACCGCACAAGGAGAAGATTCCCGATTTTACTCACCCAATTTAAGTTTTAGAAAAACTTTTTTCGACAATCAATTGGTAGCCACACTACAATGGCAAAATATAGATATGGGCTTGTTAAACTCCAACGAACAACGAATCACCACCTATTTGCCAAATGCCTTTTATACCACAACAAATTATGTGTATGAAGTGGATATGGTCATTCTGAATTTATCGTATACCTTTACTAAAACTAAGAATAAATCGAAGTTTATTGATAGTGAATTTGGAAAAAAAGAGTTTTAAAAATAAAAAAAAATATGAATAGCAGAGAGAAAAAAATAATAAGAGTCGTATTTTTTATGCTAATACCGTTAATTGGATTTTTGTATGTCTTAATGAATTTTGGTAGTTCAAAAGACAAAGACAGGAGCTCAGTTATTGAAGATACAGCTAATGGAAATTCAGAACCAAAGTTTGAATTAACCATTGAAAATAAAAACAATAAGCCTAAAGAAACACCGGAAGGCATGGTTTGGATTCCCGGAGGCGAATTCTCTATGGGAAGTAACTTTGATGATGAGAGTTTGTGCAGTATTAAAGGAGTGACCAATGATGCCAGACCCATTCATCGGGTTTATGTAGACGGATTTTGGATGGATAAAACCGAGGTAACGAATAAAGAATTTTCAGCATTTGTTAAAGCTACGGGTTATGTAACTGTAGCCGAAAAAAAACCACTTCCGGAAGAATTACCAGGCGTTCCTTTAGAACAATTAATTGCAGGTTCGGCAGTTTTTACGCCTACTCCTGATAAAGTGGATTTAAATAATTATTTGGCCTGGTGGCAATATGTAGGAGGGGCTAATTGGAGGCATCCTTCAGGTCCAGATAGTAACATCATTGGAAAGGATAATTATCCGGTAGTACAGATTGCCTATGAAGATGCGGTTGCCTATGCTAAATGGGCGGGTAAACGATTGCCTACAGAAGCAGAATGGGAATTTGCAGCCCGAGGAGGATTAACAGGAACATCGTATACCTGGGGGAATGTTTTCAAACCAGAAGGGAAATTTCAGGCCAATATCTATCAGGGGGAATTTCCGGTAGACAAAGGAGATACAGCAGAGGACGGTTTTGTAGGATTGGCACCTGTGGCTCAGTACAAACCTAATGGTTATGGATTGTATGATATGGCTGGTAATGTGTGGGAATTAATTAATGATTGGTATAGCGAGGATTATTACCAGGTTTTAGCTGAAAGTAATGCAGTAGCCAGAAATCCGCAAGGACCAAAATCGAGTCATGATCCTGCCGAACCTAATGCATTAGTAAAGGTTCACAGGGGAGGCTCATTCTTATGTACCGATGACTATTGTACCAGATATTTAGTAGGATCTCGCGGCCATGGAGAAATAAAGTCATCTGCAAACCATATTGGTTTTCGATGTGTTAAATAGTTTTTTAATTAGTAGTATGTAGAAATATGTTTTTCGCCCCGCAATTGCACGACTACCGGAAGAGCAATTGCGGGGTAAAATTTTTCAGCCCTTTTAAATAAAAAGAGCTGATGATATGGTTGAGATTAATAAGTTACAATTTGTTCTTTTTCATATGAGAGTGTACTTTATACAGATTTTTTTTCCTCAGATTCAGAATCATTTTATGATGTTTTGAATTTTTGTTTTTCAGCCCTCTGCATGGAAGAATTTCAATCAGATGTTTTTCCAGTACAGGATGAGAGAGATAGCGTTGTTCTTCGTTTAAATCGCTAATTCCATAAAGGGCAGAGGTCTTGCTCAAGCCCAAACCTTTGAGTTGAGAAAAAACAAACCATATTCAATGCGTTTCTTTCTGTCCTTTTTTGATTTCTGAAAGATCCGTCATGAATGATAATAGCAATTTCAGTAATACGACTTCCACTGGCATTTCCGCCTGTGGTTTCGATATCTACTATGGCATATTCGAGTTTTTTCATTGCAGTCACCAGATTACAAAATTATCAAATGATTGCTAATTTCATTTCACTTTTATGGATTACTATTTGTCATTTTAAATCTGGGTAAATTGATCTCATGTTCCTGAGGATAGGGAGCACGATGGGTCATACTCACATCTTCCCGTATATTTTCGTGTACTTTATATTGACTGTCTTTGGTATTCGAATACCGCGGATCGGGGATGAAAGGCATTTTAGCCATTTTGGTTACTGTAATGGTGGGAAAATGATAATCCACTTCTACACGTCCCATAAGCAAGTAACAGCCACCGCCCTGAAACGGATATTCTTT
>NZ_JBPYCT010000007.1:0-197979 GCF_051846875.1 Flavobacterium sp. ARAG 55.4
TTCGTCGCCTTTCTTTAACCTGAACTTGTTTCAGATTCTATAAACCCTGTTTCGATAGAAACGGGATTTTTTGTTTTATGCTATTTTTGTAAAAATATTATCTTATCATGGGAAAACAAAAACTAGTGGATATGACTCGTGGACCTATTGTTCCGCAAATTATTCATTTTACCTTACCATTAATAATAGGCAATTTTTTTGTTTTAACATACAATGCAGCTGATTCTGTGATTGTTGGACGTTTTATTGGCGCTGATGCCTTAGCCGCACTTGGTGCTGCCAGTCCGGTGATGAATGTTTTGCTTTTTTTGATTATCGGGATTTGTCTGGGAATGTCAGTGTTGATGGGGCAGTATTTTGGAGAACAAAATTTTGATAAACTAAAACGTGTTATTTCCACTTCTGTAATTTCCGGATGTTTGTTTACTATAGTGCTAATAATTTTGGGTTTTTTCTTTTCCCGAACTATACTTTCATTTTTGAATACGCCATTAGCGATTCTGGATGATGCTACTTCTTATCTTCAGATTATCTTTGCGGGTCTTGTTTTTACTTTTATCTATCATATTTATGCTTCTACTTTGAGAAGTATGGGAAACTCTAAAGCATCTCTTTATTTTTTAATTGCTTCTGCATTGCTTAATATTGTTTTAGATATTCTGTTTGTTGTGGTCTGGGAGAAAGGAATTCATGGTGCAGCCTGGGCAACCGTTGTTGCCGAAGCCGTAGCTGCTTTGTTGTGTATTTTGTATGTTCGGTTTTATATTCCTGTTTTAAGATTTAGCAGTAAAGAGTTTGTATTTGACCGCGGTTTATTCCGAATTATTTTTAGTTACAGTTCGGTTACAGCAATGCAGCAAATTACGTTGCATTTAGGTAAATTTCTCATTCAGGGCGCTATTAATCCTTTGGGTGTGGTTGCTATAGCTGCTTTTAACGCGGTAAGCCGAATCGATGATTTTGTGATGATTGTTCAGCAGAATATTGCTCATGGAACTACAGGATTTATAGCTCAGAATAATGGTAAAGGAAATTTTGTACGCATTCGTAAAGGCTTTTTAACAGGATTGAAAATGGAAGTGATTTATACGGTACTGGTTTCTCTTATTGTGTTATTCTTTTCGAGAGCGTTAATTTCATTATTTATGGGGAAAGAAGAATCAGAAGTGGTTAATGCCGGTGAGCAGTATTTAAAAATAATGATTTTAGTCTATCTGTTACCGGGAATTACGAATTTGATTCAGGGTTATTTTAGAGGCTTAGGGAAGATGAAAGTCACTTTGAATGCTACTTTTACTCAAATGGCGGGCAGAGTTATTGCCGCTTATTTTCTAGCTCCTTATTTTGGGATTAAAGGAATTGCTCTGGCGTGTTTAGTGGGATGGATTTGTATGTTATCTTATGAAACACCTATTTTTTACAAGACGTGGAAGCAAACTAAATAGTTTTGTTTATTCCGGACTGCGTTAGGGATGGAAGCGGCATCCTTTTGTGAGAGCAGTGATTCTGAGGTTTAAACTTATAGTGCCCGAACAAAAGATACAGCGTACAGCCCGGCCTTGTTGCGGATAAAAATAGGCTGTTTTACGAAAAAGTGCTGCAACAAGGGAACGCCATAAAAAAAGAGCTTAACATGATGCTAAACTCTTTCTTTGTTAATATAATTTTATTGAAGATTAGGCTTCTTCATTTTCTTCCATGGTATGATAAACGTTCATCACGTCATCATCCTCTTCAATTTTCTCGATAAGTTTTTCCACATCGGCAATTTGCTCCGGATTCAGTTTTTTAGTGATTTGTGGAATTCTTTCAAAACCGGAAGAAAGTATTTCGATGTTTCTGTTTTCCAGCTCTTTCTGAATGGTTCCAAAGCTGTTGAATGGAGCGTAGATTAAGATACCGTCTTCGTCTTCAAACACTTCTTCGGCACCAAAATCAATGAATTCTAATTCTAATTCTTCGGCATCCAGACCTTCTTTCGGAATTCGGAAATTACAAGTGTGATCAAACATAAATTCTACCGAACCTTGTGTTCCCATCGTACCGTTACATTTGTTGAAATAACTACGAATATTGGCTACAGTTCTGTTGTTATTGTCAGAAGCCGTCTCAATAAGGATAGCGATTCCGTGAGGTGCATATCCTTCAAATAAAATTTCTTTATAGTTGGCAGTATCTTTGTTTGTTGCATTTTTAATAGCGCGTTCCACGTTATCCTTAGGCATGTTCGCCGCTTTAGCATTTTGAATAACGGCTCTCAATCTGGAATTGGCTTCAGGATTAGGTCCGCCTTCTTTTACGGCCATTACAATATCTTTACCTATTCTTGTAAACGTTTTTGCCATTGCAGCCCAACGTTTCATTTTTCTTCCTTTTCTAAATTCGAATGCTCTTCCCATTTCTGATTATTTTTTGACGATGCAAAATTACAATTATTTTGTTTTTTTTAAAGTTTTTAGTTTTTATAAAATGGCATTTTTACCACTTTAGCAGGGACATCTTTTTTTCTGATTCGAATAAAGATTTCTGAATCAACCGCAGCATTTTCTGTTGTAACATATCCCATTCCGATTCCTTTGTTCAAAGAAGGGGCCATAGTTCCGGAAGTTACAATTCCGATGGGATTTCCATTGGTATCAACAATTTCGTAATCGTGTCTTGGAATGGCGCGTTCCTGCATTTCAAAACCAACTAATTTTTTAGTTACTCCGGCTTCTTTTTGTGCTTTTAAGTTCGCTGAATTGGTAAACTCTTTGTTGAATTTAGTAATCCAGCCTAATCCGGCTTCTATTGGCGAAGTAGTATCGTTGATGTCATTTCCATACAAACAGAATCCCATTTCGAGGCGCAAAGTATCACGGGCGGCTAAACCAATAGGTTGAATTCCAAAAGGAGCTCCGGCTTCAAAAACTTTGTTCCAGATTTGTTCTACTTCTTCATTTTTACAATAAATTTCAAAACCTCCGGCACCGGTATATCCTGTAGCCGAAATAATTACATTTTCGATTCCGGCAAAATCACCC
This sequence comes from Flavobacterium sp. ARAG 55.4, assembly GCF_051846875.1. Lineage (NCBI taxonomy): Bacteria > Pseudomonadati > Bacteroidota > Flavobacteriia > Flavobacteriales > Flavobacteriaceae > Flavobacterium > Flavobacterium sp. ARAG 55.4. The sequence continues at coordinate 3,024 of NZ_JBPYCT010000007.1, forward strand.
ACTTCAAAATGATAGTATTTTATAGCTGCTAAATCTACTGATGTCAGTGATTGCAAAGCTTCTGCTGCTTTAGGTCCCTGAATAGCCAATAAGGAATAATCATCAGAAATGTTTTTCATGTCAACTCCTAAATCATTGTGAGCTGAAATCCAATCCCAGTCTTTATCAATATTTGATGCATTAACGACTAACAAATACTTTTCGTCTTTGATTTTGTAAACCAATAAATCATCTACAATTCCGCCATCGTTATTAGGCAAGCAAGAATATTGCACTCTTCCGTCGGTTAATGTTGCAGCATCATTTGAAGTTACTTTTTGAATCAACGCTAAAGCATTAGGTCCCGAAAGTAAAAACTCCCCCATGTGCGACACATCAAAAACACCAACAGCCGTTCGCACGGTTTCGTGTTCAGCATTTATTCCTTCATAGGTGATAGGCATATTGTATCCTGCAAACGGCAGCATTTTTGCTCCCAAAGCTTCGTGTATGTGCGTTAGCGCAGTATTTTTCATTATGATTTTTTGTAAATTTTGATGGCGCTAATTTATTGCTTTTATTTTGAGTAACAAAGGTGTGAGAGTCAAAGTTTACTGTGAATAAAGCCATTGTTTTTTTATAAAAATAAAGAGAACACGTTTTCTATTCGGTGAAATAAAACTAAATTAGAGGAAAATATTCTAATGAAAATGATATGATCACTTCTGTTTCAATTGATAAAAGGGAAATTTTAAAACATTATCAAAAGATAGCTGTGGATACCCACAAAGGGATTCAGGGACATGCTTTGATTATTGGGGGAAGTTACGGTAAAATTGGTGCTGTCTGTTTGTCTTCCAAAGCCGCTTTGAAAACAGGTTGCGGATTAGTGACTGCTTTTGTTCCAAAATGTGGTTATGAAATAGTTCAAACATTTATTCCCGAAGTGATGGTTTTGACGGATGTAAAGAAAAAATGCATATCTAACATCAATTTTAATTTTCAACCCAATGCTATTGGAATTGGCCCAGGAATAGGACAGGATGAACTGACTCAAAAAGCTTTTTTGAAATTTCTGAAAACAAACGAAACTCCTCTGGTTATTGATGCTGACGGACTGAATATTTTATCTGCAAATAAAACATGGTTTTTGCTTTTGCAACCGAAAACCATATTGACACCACATCCCAAAGAATTAGAACGCCTGATAGGAAAATGGAATTCAGAAGAAGAGAAATTCGAAAAAACCATTTCTTTTTCATTGCAGTACCATGTGATTTTAGTGATGAAAGGCGCACCAACGCATATTGTTGATGGCGAAACCATTTATAAAAATACAACCGGAAATCCAGCTCTGGCAACAGCCGGCAGTGGAGATGTATTGACCGGAATCATTACGAGTTTTTTGGCACAGGGTTATGAATCAGTTCAGGCTGCGATTTTAGGTGTTTTTTTACACGGATTAACAGCTGATATTGCTGTACCCAAAACCAGATTTCAATCGTTTATTGCTTCGGATGTTATTAGTCATATTGGTGAAGCTTTTTTGATTTTGGAATGAAATAGCTGCGGGTAAAAGCTAAAACTAGTTTCTGTTCTTCGAAGTTAGGAGACTTTACCACACTAGGACTTTTACCGTAAACTTGTCATTCCGAAGAATGAGGAATCTCATCAAGTAACTCAACAAAGTTGCTCATCTTTGTGGAAATGGATTATAAATCCGCCTATCGGGTTAATTTAAAAATTTCCTTTTCAATTTCTTCGATTGATTCATATTCAAACTCGTTTTTTATAGCTTTTTCAAGAATATCTTTAGCTATAAACTTGTAGTTGTCTTTAAATATAATGCTTTGAATGATTTTTAAATATTTCCTATAGTAATTAGGTAAATTATTGCTTTCCAATAAGGTATTGACATCATTTTGTTTTAAAGTTATCAAATCTTTGGAATCTACTTCATTGAGCCATAAAACATCTGCCAAAATCTCAGAATAAAAACTGTTTAATTCACCAGTCTTATTTTTTATTAACTCATTTGTTCTAATATGATTAATCTCATGTTCTTTAATTATTTTAAGAAAGATATCGTTATGAGAATTTGGCAAAAAGAAACACATATATTCATAAGGTCTTGCATCTATTGGACTAACTGTTGCGTCAAATTGTATTTTCCCTTCGGAATATTCGGGAGTAACATTAACAATATTTATTTTTAATTCAACATTACTTGGAAAAGATTTGGTTATTATTATTTCTTTAAGTTCATATTTTCCTTCAATTAAATATTTGTTGTGAATACCCAATCTTATAAAGTAGTTCTCATATATTTTGAAAGTAAAGCCACTTCTTTTTTTTAATTCATCTTTAAATAGGTCTTTGTTTTTTATTGTCATTACATTGATTTTTTTTCTAATTTCATTAAAATTAATTGAATCATTTTGCCCAAATAATGACAAAAAATTAAAAAACAAAAGAAAAATTATTAAGTTTTTCATCTCTTTCATAGCTTCAGTTTCTGAAAATTATCGCTAACTTGTATATGTGTCATAAAAGTACACAAAGCGATTCAGTTTTGGGTGGAAATGTCTGATAAACTTCAGCGTTTATTCGTTTTTCAAATATAGAAATTAAATCTTACAAACTACATTTTTAATTAGTTAAGTCTTTTTTGAGCTTAGTAGCGTAAAATAAGGCTTCTCGATACAAATTTTCAGAAAAAGCGATTCGCATTTTCTGAAAATTCACTCGAAGTGACGATTTTTTTACTTAATTAAATTGTGATTTTAGGATTAATAAAAAAAAGCCTTAGCCCAATCTTAATTTAGATTTTTGCTAAAGACTTTTGGAAATTTATTTTATAAATCGGGCTAAAGCCCGACCCAATTCATACTTTAAAATAGGTATTGATTTAAAAATCAGTGACTATCCGTTAAAATCAGTGTCATCCGTGGCCTAATTTTTCCATACCAACACATCAGCCGTTTTCATGGATTTTGTTCCAATGATAATTTCAGCATTGGCAGGCAATTTCATTTCATACACTTTATCCGAATAGTTTACGGCAATCCCAAAACCATCACGGTATTCAACCATAATTCCTTCCGGATAATTTTCAATCGCAATATTTTGTTGTTGGTATAATTTAGTCAAGACTTGTTTTTCCAAATCTCCTTTTTTAGAATCCACACCAATATAAGTTACCGTTCCGTTGCCTAATTTACGCGAAGTTACCGCAGGAGTTCCTGCATAGAAATCCCCCTGAAAAGTACCCCAGATTTCAGTTCCTTTGTTTGGTTTTAACAAATCGCCCCAAGAAACCCATTCAAAATCCCGATTGTTGAATTTAATTTTATCGGGAGATTGTGGCATTAATAAATCATAAGATTCAATTTCGGAACCAATTAATTGCCACATTGGTTTGTAGAATTTGGCTTCCCAAAGATGTCCTTTTCGGTTTTGAATTCCAGTACGACAACTCAATATTAAGTTTCCTCCGTTTTGTGCGTAAGCCGCCAGTTTATCAATCATTTGTTGATCGATCATTTGGTAAGCAGGAACAATTAAAACGGGGTATTTAGAAAAATCAGTCGTATCTCGAACAAAATCTACCGGAGCGCCAAAGGATTTCATCGCTTTGTAATACTTTAAGAAATGATTCTCCGTGTTCCATTGATTGGTTTGTTTGTTCAGCTCAATTCCCATTACATTATCGGCATTGAATAAGATTCCTGTTTTGCGTTGTACATATTCCTTTGGCAGTTGGGCTTTAGGATTGTATTTTTTACGTAAAATATTGATGTCTTTGATAAATTGGCTGAATTCTAGTCCGCCAGTTGTTGGAGTAACGCCATCAGGACCAACAATTCCGTAATGAAATTGTTCGTAACCGTACAATGGCGCGCGATAGCGATAGGTACAAGTAAACTTACTTCCTCCGGCAAAAACATGCCACAACCAAAGTCGCATGGCTCCCGGTAAAGGTTGCGGATTAATGCTTCCCCAATTTACCTGACCGGGTTGTAATTCCATTACGCCATAAGCGCCTTTCATGGGACGGAAAAAATCGTTAGCCATCGCAATTCGGGAATATTCACCCACACGATACCCTTTTGGACCAATGCCTAAATCGCCTCCGTAAACCATATAGCGGGTGTAAGAAACAAAGTCCAATTCTTTACTTGCGCCTACATAACCCACATCGTACATTGGAATATAGTTAGAAGTAATCCATTGATTTGGATTGACATACTGACGAATCACTTTAGCCTGTTCATCTAAAAATGATGCTGTTTCATGATCACCAAAACGGTAATGATCCAGTTGGGCGTGTAAATTCATTCCCCATAACGAATGCAACGGAAGATTAATTTCGTCAAAAGTACTGTAAGTACCGCTCCAGAAACTATTTCCCCAGGTTTCATTAAGCGTTTCGATATTTTTATATTTTTCTTTTAACCAGTCGCGGAATCGTTGTGGTGCATCTTTTCCATAATCCAGAGCACGACGTGGCTCATTATCCAATTGCCAGCCGATAACATTTTTGTCATTTCCATATCTTTTGGCTAATTCGGCAATCATTTTCATCGAATACGAATGGTAATAATTGCTTGAAAAAGTAGCGTGTTGTCTTGTGCCGTGATCCATCTTCGTGCCGTCTTCATTAGTTGCCAAAACATCCGGATGTTTGCGAACCAGCCACACCGGAGGCGTAGCGGTAGATGTACACAGAATTACTTTAAGATGGTATTTTTTAGCTAATTCTAAAGATTTGTCAAGCCATTTAAAATCGTATTTTCCTTCTTCGGGTTCGAGTTGTGCCCAGGCAAATTCGCCAAAATGCGTGAATTCAAATCCCATTTTTTCCATGTTTTGAAAATCGCGTTCCCATTGCGCAGGATCCCAATGTTCGGGATAATAATACACTCCAACAGTTGTTAAATCTTTGGAAGGAAAGAATTTTTCGAATTTTTGAGCAAAAGTACTTGCGCTAAATAAAAGTAACAATGCCAGAAAGCATTGAGTAGTTTTGTGATTCATATTAAAGATGGTTAGTTAATAGTGAATTACAAATCTAAGTTTTTTTAGTTATAAAGTGTAATTTTCTCACTTATTTGTGTAAACAGAAAAATCTTTATAAAGTGCTGAACGGCTCGCCATTTGTCTTAAACCAATTCGACCTTCATGAAGCGAAGGCTGATTTTTAAGATCCCAACTGAAAAGTTTTGAAGTGTTTTTTGCTACTACATTAAAGAAGAGTTTTTCGTTGGTTTTGATAACCGTAATTGTATAAGTTTCATCCGTTTTAAAAAGTCCGGTTTCAAAAAAAGGATTCGGGATTTCTGTGGTAGTGTTGAAGTTTTGTCCTTTCTCCACAGGATATTGGCGCACTCTGATGTAATCTTTGTTTTTATCAGTATTTTTATTGTCAAAAGAAGCATAGCTGATATGTAATGCTTTCATGTTGTTGAAATAGATTTTCATAGCAGGAATTTCTCTTAAATGATTCCACTTTGAAATATCTTTCACAAAAGGTGTTTTGCCGGTTCCGGTTGCCTGAAGGTACAAAATAACAGCCCATTTAGTTGCCGAATCTTTTCTGGTAAAGTTGTATTCTATTTTGATGTTGCCTTTAAAAGAATCCTTTGTCCAAAGAACAGCATGATCCGAATCGGATGCTGCTTTTACTCCGGCATTAAACAGCATTCCGGCTTTGGTATTTTTGACAGAAGCCTGAAGTCCGTCCAGAAACCATTTCGCTTGCCAGTTTTTAGTTCCGCTATCCTGAAACTCTAATTTCCATTGTCTGGACTCATTGATAATGTCAAATTCTTTATTTTCAGTATTTTGAGCGTTTATCGAAATGCAGAAAAACAGTATAAGAAGTTGCTGTAAATTCATTTTTGATGTTTTGTTTGTTCAGAAACCTACCCGGCAATCATTTAATTCTAATGCTTTAACAATGGCAAGTATTTCCATGATAAATATATCTTTTTCTATAATGCTTATCAGTTCTTCTTTATATTTCATTTATTGATAGTGTCGTTTATTTCATAATTAAGTTCCTGATAACCAATTTCTCCTTTGTCGGAAATGGCTTCTACGATGACCATCATTTCATCTTTGTTATCTGTATTGTAAAAAGAAGCAAATGCTTTGCCTGATGCATCTGTTTTTAGTACGGGCTGCCAGTGTATCAGTGTACGAATGTCAGTATGCTGCCAATCATCCGGCTGAATGTTGTCATATTTTGGAGCATAAAATTCTTTGGCTGCAGCAAAAACAGGAACAGTGGTCTGGGTTAAACCTTTTGATTTTTGCGCACCTCCAAGACCTATTCCGGCATGGGTATAAATCGCTATGACATTTCCCCAGGGAGGAGCTAGAAAAGCACAGTTGGGAAGGTCATTAAATACCTCACAATACAATGTGGTAAAACCTTTGGCATTTTCGATAATTTCAAAACTACTTACTTCACTCGGTGAGATGTTAGGAATATGCATATAATCATAATGAGGGATAACAATACCGTCAACAAGAACAAGGGTAGCTTCGTTGTTCACTGTGGCATATAAATTTTGATCCGGCATTATTTCTATTCTTACTTTATCGGGATAATTAAATAACAGCACACTGTATAATCCGTAGGACCATTTTTTTTCTTTGGAAAGAATTTCTTTTCCTTTGATTATGGTTTTTGGTTTGCCGTATTTCTCTGTTACTTTTTGTTTATTTGGCGTCATTTTAGCATTCACTTTTACCTGATCTAAAAGAATACCGCCAAACTGTAAATTGAATTTTTCATCGATTTCTTTTTGTTTTTTACTTTTTTCAATGAATTTCACTACAATGCTGTCGGGTTGTTCAATAGCCTGAGTAGGTTCAAAGGTAATTGCAGGTGATTTTTTTTGGTCTAAGACAACCGAATTGCTTATTTTTTTATCTGATTTATTGGCAGTCTGGATAAGGACTTCTATTTCTTTTCCGTATTCGTCATTTAAATCAAATTTAAATTTCCCCAGACTGTCTGTTTTTTGTTTGTAAAATGATTTATCCCTACCGGAAGTCATCATGGTTAATTCGACATCTTTTTTTCCTTTTTTTGCTGAAAAAAGATTATTGACTCTCCCTGATACGGTAAGCGATTTTTCAGGATTGATGCTTAGAGAAGATTTATTAGGTTTCGAATAATTGTATTTACTCCATCCCTGGGTAAGCATTAAAACCTCTAAATCTTCATGCATGCTACTGTCATTCTTAAAGTAATAACCGGGATTTTCGATGTTTCCTTTTAATTCTGAGTCTATTAAAAAATACGATAGGATATTTTGACGCAGGTTTTGCATCTTTCCTAATTCTTCTTTATTGACGACCAGTACAGAAGTGTTAGCATGTACAGCTTCTCCGTTATTATGAGTAGTTTGAATAGTAAGATTAGTCCGTTCCCGTTTGTTGTAATTTTGTTTGTCAGTAGTAAGATTGATTTTTATCCGGCTTTCCGGTTTTTCATTAAAATAAAGTCTTTCTGCAATTGGTTTTTTGGAATTGTTTAAAATACTAAATGCAATAATCCCTTCGGGAATTTCAGTAGTAGAGATTAAGGACTGGTAAAATCCCTGATTAAGGCGAATCTTTTTTTCATACAAATCAATTCCTCTAAATGAAATCCGAACAAAAATACTGTCGTTTTTCATGTAGTTGGATAGGGCTTTAAGCACCACTTTATTACCTTGTTTGTAAACGGATAAAATAGTTCCGCTGGCAGCCACATCAGGTAGAGGATATAAAGATTTGTCGTTCAGAGAAGGTTTTAATCGGGCATAATATTTTTTAGAACTATCTGCGTTAGTAATAAAGAAACTTCCCATTCCGAGGCTGTTGCTTTTAAACGTTGTGATGTGGTTTTCCTGTTCATCAATGATATCTCCTTCAATTGTTTTTCCTTTTCCGGTAGCTGCTGTGGCTTTAAAACCCACTTTATTATTCAGTCCGTGAACCAGTTCTCCGCTTTCCGGGAAAAACTGCAGGTCTGTATATTCCTGGTTTAAAACAAATGTTTTGGAAGCCGTTTTCTGGTTTTCAGTTTCTATTTTTAAAGTTGCGAACTGGCTTTCTTTTTCAATAGGATAGTCCAGAATATACTGCTCATTTTTTCCTTTTTTAATAAGCAAACTGTCTTTTTTATCATCAACACTGATATATACGTTTAATTTGTTTTTTTGCAGGGAATCAATAAGCTGCGGATTAAAAATTACTTCCAGATGATCGCTGGCTGTCTCTTCTTTGATTAGTCTGATGTTTTGAATTGCAGCCGTATTTTGATTTTCTGTTGGAAATACCTGAATGTATTCTTCAAAGAAAAAAGCATCATCAAAATTCTGATTCCATTGCGTATACGCTCTGATTAGGTAATTGCCTTTTTGTATTTTTTTATCTAAATCAAAATTCCCCTGACCAATTCCGTTTTCTATTTTGATTAATTTTTTTTGCAGTATCACTTCATCAGCACCGATTAACTCTGCATACAACACACCGCTCAAAGAGGAAGGAATATGTTCGGAAGCATTTGAAACAATGCATTTAAACCAGACTGTATCCCCGTTAGTATATACTTTTCGATCCAATTGCAGATAAATTTTTTCTGCAAAAGATGCATTCGAAACAACCCACTTATTTTCCTGTGCCCAAAAAGATAGTGGAAACAGCAGTAAAAGCTGAAGAAGGAGTGTTGGTATATTTATACCAGTTTTATTGGATGATTTTTTCATGATCGCTTGTGAATTGATTTTAATGAATTGCTTATCGATTGATAATCTTTCAATTACAGATAACAAAATCTGTTTTGAAAAGTATCAAATATAAAAATAAAATCATTTATAAATACGATTTTTCGTATTGATGTGGAGGTGGTAAATCCAACTGATTCATTTTTAAACTGCTTTATGGAAAGCAAAATCCAACAGCTGTCTATAAAATTATATAAATTAATGCGATAATCATGTAACAGGATTTTATGGCTTCGTCTCTAATTTGGCAATTGTAAATAATAACAATTAGTATTAATATTTAATTATAAAAGCCATGGATTCAAATTACATTATCAATAGACTTAAATCGACCCTTTTTAAATATCCAACAGTTGACGTTCTTAGAAGCAGATTGAAAAATCTGGACGAAAAAAAGAGAAATACTATTGTATCCAGTTTGAAAATTGAACTTTACAAACATAAAAATTCGGATATTCACGAACCCCTGATAGAATTGCTTTATAAAATGCCATTGGCATCATAAAAAACAAACGGCAAGTTATTAATTTTAACTTGCCGTTTTTTTTAGATATAAGTAGGATTTTTGCGAAAGGTGTGAGGCTTTGCTGTCAGGTTTGTATTGACAACTTGCAAGTTGCAAGAATATAAAAATTAGTAAAAGTTTTTTCATAGATTCTACTTTCCGGTAAAGTGATTTATCATTGCACACAATGTCAGTCTGAATCTGTCTATTGAGAATCTCATATTTGAGATTTTTCTTTGGTAGCCCTCCGAATACTTTCTAAATTTGAAGAGGTTTTTTCACAGCCTGACGTTCCGCCTGTAGCCGCAGTCGCGATCTAAGCGAGACGAATTTCTTGTTGCCGAAGATAAAAATTAAATCGTGAAATGATATTTTCTGGCTACCGAAAACCAGCGATTGAGGTTACAGGCTGTTGGCGGCTGTGCAAATTAATTGATCCATTCTACTACAAGGACAGGAAAAATTCCTCCCGTTGCTATAAAGATTGCATTAAAAAAGCCATCTTTTAATAATTTCAAATCGTTAGACCAAAATGTGTCTTGAGGATTCGAACCGTACATTTCTTTATAGAGAAATAGCAGAATTTTAAAATCCAATAGGGCGAAAAATGGTATTTGAAGCAATTCAATATCATCAACCTCTATACTACTTTGTTTTAACAAAAAGGATATGAGAGCCAATATAAAACTCGCTATTAATAAACGAATGTTATTCTTTCTATCAAAAAGAAATTCTCTTTTAAAGAAGAATATTATATGGATAGTAGTTGCTATTAAAATATAAAAGATCATTTTCGGTTATTATTTCTATGCATTGACGCCAACTAGTATATAGGCGAAATAAACCTTCGTATATACACCCAAAATCGGGTAGATTAGCGAAGGTTTGTTTCGCTTTTATTATTTTCAAATATATTTAAATATTCTTACAAAACAATCTGTTTAAAAAAGAATTTTCCTTGTATCAGCGTTTGCGTGAGGGATGGGAGTGGAGCTCTTTATAGTTTTCCTTCTTTATATAGGGGGTATAACCAAAAGTATTAAAATACATAATATAAAAAAGCCCGAAAAAGTCAATAAAATCAAGGCTTAACATAAAAAAGACCGACAAAGCAACTCAAAACGAAATGTATTTTTACTACCATTTAAGTACCATTTAAAGAACCTTTTTAAACGCTTTAAATACTCTTATTACCACTAAAACCTATAAAACCCTTAAAAACTACCGTTAGAGCCTTAAAAATAACGTTTTTCTATAATATACCAACCGTTTAAAACACTATTTAAACGGTTTTTTTATGCTCGTTAATGAGTGATTCAGCTATTTAGTAAAACAATTGTATTTTTTGTTTTGGGTATTCAGTTGGGTATTCAGTTGGGTATTCAAAAAGGCATAAAAAAAGGAGTATTAACAAAGAGTTAAAACTTTAAAAAGTGATTTAGACACTTAAAAAAAGTATATAACAGGGGGGATAATACCATAAAAAAAGCGGTTAAAAACCGCTAAAACACAACGTAAAACATTGTAAATTAATTATTTAACTTGGTTTGTTGTTGATTTTTGTCTAAAAACTATCTGACAATCCACATAGCAGGTTTATCCTGCCTTTCTTTTATTGGTAAGTGAGGCTATTTTTTCTTCTAGGTGATTGATCTCTTTTTTTAAACAGTCAATAGTTTCCTTTCGGGCTTCTGCTAAATCTTTATAATTGATATTGTACACTTCGGTTTCTTCATTTAACTGATTTGTAATTTTTTGTTCACCTATAATCTTATTAATAGGCATTAATTCTAAATCGTGATGTATTAAATCAGTTTCAGAAATGTCAAAATATTTAGATATTTTAATTAAATCCAAAAATTTAGGATAAGATGTTCCTAGCTCGTAATTGTTCCATTGAGACCTTGAAAAGCCTGTTTTTGAAGCTATTTCATCCAATTTACACCCTTTTTGTTTTCTTAGATATGTGAGGTTTTTGCTAAAATTCATAGGATTGTATAAATTAAAATGTAAAATAATTTGTCAATGTCAAATAATTTGATTTATATTTGCTTAACAATTTGAAACAAATTAAGCAATGAGCAAAAATAAGCAAAAAAAGGACTACGCAACCTACAATCCTGCAATTATCAAAAAACTAAAAGAAAAGTATGGTTTATCCACCCAATTCATAGGCCAGTCACTTAGAGGCGATAGAACTAGTGAAACCTCTACTAAAATTTGTGAGGATTACAAGCTAATGGAGAAAGAAATCAATAACGCAATCAAAGATTTGTAAAAGCAAATAGTACTAACAACAACATCGCTACAATAAATGACAATACGCAAACGACTTCTAAGATTTTGGCTCCGATGTTATATCCGGGGTAGAAGGGCTTGTATGCTTCTGCCCCCTTACTTACCTGTTCGTCTATATTTTCCACAATATCCATGCAAGTCTTGCGAAAAGAAAATAATACAATGTATGAAGCAATTGTGCCGCACAGGATACACACCAATAATAAGACGAGTGAACATAGGATCAGGATGCTGTGATATGGTTTCTGAGATAAAGAAATCAATATGGCAAGAACGGCGGAGGCGGTGGTAACCAGATGCTTTACAAAATCAAAAGAAGCAGCAAGCATTTGATAGTTAGAGTCTTTAAACTCATCAAAGGAATTAGGAAATTTCATATTACTATTATTTATAAGTGAGATTGTAAAAATAGTAAAAATCCCGCCACGGCTTAGCGTGGTTTCGACACCACGGCGGGAACAAAACCAAACAATAAAATTATGTTTGAATATCAACAAAATACACTTTGCGTTGCTAGTACGTGGCTTTGGGATAATCAAATTGTCTCACAGGTTAATTTTAATAATCTTGTTCAACGAGGTCAAATTAAACGAGTAACAATCGGCGGTAACGGTCGTAAAGCATTAGTAGCCTACGAATCTATTCCTGACCGGTTTAAGAAAAAAATTCGTGAAAAAGGAATTGATCCTTACGCATCAGTCAAAAATATTGTCTTTGGTGATTATATGGAATGGGATCATGATGCTGAACATTATTTCAGAGATTACATTTTAGAAAACGGCTCACACCTTCCAGAGGAAAAGCAATCCGAATACACGCATCAAGCCATAATGTTCAATGCCGTTATGCATATCGCTACTAATGTAGTGGTTCAAAAACGTTTTGGTGGCAAAAAACAAATGTGGGATAGAATGTTAGAAGCAATCGGGAACCTGCCTGAGACATGGCTCCACACCCGTTATAAAAACGTGGTTTCGTTCAAAAGAGCTTTGCAAAAGTATCAAGATGAAGGCTACAGTTCAATTGTGTCTGGTAAATGGATGAACTCAAACCCTTCCAAAATTGTAGATGAAGTGGCTGACTTTATTTTATCTCAATATTGCCTGCCTGTTAAATACACGACATCTGAAGTATTAAAAATTTACGAATCAGTAAGAGAGACCAGAGGCTGGAAAACCTTAAGTGAGCGTGCCATTTCCGCTTGGTTAGACAAAACAGAGCAAAAACGCATTTGGATGCTGGCTCGCGATGGAAAAGAAAATTACATGAAGCACTTTGGACATACAGTGACCCGAAATCGTAAAGAATGGTTTCCTAATGCTTGGTGGGCTATCGATGGTACCAAACTGGATTTGGTACACTTTGCCAATAACAAACAAAAAATGGCTGCTGAGTTGAAAATAAACGTTGTTTTTGACGTTCACAGCGAAAAAATCATTGGGTGGGACATTGCATACTCTGAAAACCACGCATCGCATTTTAGAGCTATCAAAATGGCCGTTAACGAGGCAGGTTGTCGCCCGTATTTGTTCACTTATGATAAGCAGTCAGGACACACCTCAGGCAAGATGCAAAACCTTTACGATAAACTACCCGTAAAAGGACACCATTACAGCCACAAAGTGAACAGAAAATCAAGTCCGGCAGAACAAATATTTAACCGCTTGCAACAACAGGTTATCTCTAAAATGTGGTTCTCTGACAAGCAAAGCATCAAGGTAAGAACAGCTACTAACAAACCGAACACCGATTTTATTGTAGAGTACAAAGAAGCACTTCCGACAGTAGATCAGTTCAATGCAATTTTCACAGCATTAGTTAACAAATGGAATGCCGGAAAACAAGAAGACTGGGATTATAGCCGAAACGAACGCTATAACGAGGAAACCGAGCATCGTGAAGAAATTAGCATCATGGATCAATTGTCAATGTTTTGGATTGACGAAACTAAAACCAAAAAATACTACGCTCACGGAATGCCACTGACGGTTGAAGGTAAAGATTACATCTATGAGGTGTATGACGAAACCAACAACATCGACCTTGAATTTAGAAGAAAATATGTTGGCGAAAGTTTGATTGTTCGCTATGATCCTGAGCGATTGGATGAATTTGTAGGCTTGTATGAACTGACACCATCAGGAGAAAAGAAATTTGTTGCTTATGCCCAATCCAAACGAATGCACGAGTCTATTCCGGTTCTAATGAAAGGAAATTCAAGAGCGTTACTCGATCAAGATATTGCCGTAAGAGATGCCGAACTAAAACGAGATCAGGAAGCCTACGAAAGATTAATCCAGCGAACCGGAATTACACGTGAGAGCTTAATTGAAGAGCAGGAACTCATGGTTAAGTTTCAGGGGCACTTACCCAAAGAAGAGCAAATGGAAACCGACCGAACCTCTTTTTATTCCAAATTTTAAAACCATTTAAAAACTGTTTAAAAAAGTATTTAAAACCATTTAAAAGTATTTAAAATCTATAAAATGACACAACAACAAAAAATAAAAATTGTAGAAGATTTAGAAATGTTAATCCTTCAAAAAGGCTCTCAAAACAAAGTAGCTGCCGAAATGAAAAGCGTATCAGCTGCCACGCTTTCGCAAATGCGAAACCATAATTGGGAAAACATTGCAGATGAAATGTGGCGTAAAGTAGCTTCTTATTTAGGTACCAATGACAAAGAGTGGGTGTACTGTTCAGAGACACGTAACGCTGCGGAACTAAGAAGAATTTATGACGAAGCACAACGATTTAGAGAGGTATATGGTATTGTAGGACCTTCCGGGCATGGGAAAACAGCATCAGCCAAAGTTTATGAAGAAAATAACCGAAATGTCATTAACATTTTTTGTACCAACTATATGGATGAACGCAGTTTTTTAAGCGAAGTATTAGCAAAAATGGGTAAGGATTCGGCGGGTATGACAGTTACCAAACTAATGGGGAAGATAGTTTTAGAAGTGAAATCAAAAGAAAATATCCTATTTATTTTCAATGAATTTGACAAACTCAACGATAAAGTAATCTATCTGTTTATTTCTCTTTTCAACGAACTTGAAGATGATTGCGGAATGGTGATTTCAGCAACTCATTTCTTAGAAAGAAAAATAGCTAAAGGAGTTGTCCTGGACAAAATGGGCTATCGCGAGGTTTTATCCAGAGTGGGCGGTAAATTTTTTGAATTAGAACCAAATAACTACGCCGATACTTTGAAAATCTGTTCAACAAACGGTGTAACCAACGAGGAGGTAATCAGAACCATATACAGAGATTCTAAAGGAGACGGACGACGCATCAAAAGATTAGTAAACAGTCACAAAAGAGCCAACAATGAAAGAATTACAGTTTAGGTACCATCCAATAGTCGTAGGACTTAAGATAAACGAAGACGGTTCTGAAATTTATTTAAACGGGCTGTTGCTAAAGCAATTTGTAAATGATGTAAATCGTCAAAACCCTACACTCAAAGTCAATTTTGGAAATCGGGCGCATTCAGTTATTCGTTTGGTTTGCGAGGCTTGGAATGGATTGAGTGAAACCACCTCCCAACGAGCCAGTAAAATTAATCAGCTGTCAAACAATCATTATTCGAATTTGGAATGGAAAGAAGGAGCATCCAATGGAGTAGGCAATTTTAAACAAAAACTTAATGCGACAGATGTTGACGAAATATTGCAAATGATTGAGACGGGAAAATCGCTTAAAAGCATAGCCCAAATTTACGGAGTACATCAATCAACTATAAGCCGATTAAGAGATAAATATGTCGAAAAAGATAAATAGAGCCTATTCAGTATCCAACGTTCTTTCAAAAAAATTCAACCCGCTAGATTTTACGGGTGAGTGGAAAGCCTCTCTCGGACAACCAGACAAAGCCTTTTCTGCTATCATCTATGGAAACACAACCAACGGTAAAACCGAAGCAGCTATAAAGCTCGCTAAGTATTTAACCAATTTTGGAAAAGTGGCTTATGATTCCTTAGAACAGGGACTCTCGGCAACAATACGAGACGCATTAATTAGGAATCACATGGAAGACTTAGAAAACTCTTTTATCCTTTTAGATCGTGAGCCATTTGATGAGTTATTAATCCGAATGAATAAGCCAAAGTCACCCGATTTTTTGTTTATCGATTCGGTTCAATATACCAGGATCACGAAGGCTCAATATTATCAGCTTAAAGAGTTGATGTTAAAAAAAGGAAAAGGAATCATTTGGATATCACAAGCTAAAGGTAAAAGTCCAAAAGGAGCATTAGCAGACGATATCATGTTTGACGTTGATTTGAAATTATGGGTTGAGGGATTTAAGTTATTCCCTGACGGACGGTTAAACGGTGGTGGTGAGCCATTCGTTATTTGGGCGCAAAAAGCCGCTAAATATTGGAAAGAAATAGTATAAAGTAACAACATCATGAAAACAACAAAACCAACACAGGAAAACACAGTAGAGTATTTAATGGATTGTTTACAGTCCACAGAAACTAAAGAAGATTTTTTACTTCTGTTCTGGATACATTGGGTAGAAAATGTAACTATTCGAACCCGTGATTTTCAAAACGTTTTAGCAAGTTCATCCGTTAACAAATGGTTTTTATTCGAATTAGCCAAAGAAGAAAACGAGTTTCGAATACTCGCCGCCCGTTACGTAGAAATTAAGGGTAAAGACAGAGACAGGCTGTACTGTGATTGTATCAATAAAATGATGTCAAAATTTCCAAAAGCTCTTTTAGATCAAGCACAAAAAAGAGAAGTGAAGCCACAATATACCAAAGTAAACGGAATACATATCGAGTCACCAATCATAAATCTAAATTAACCAATGACACCACAACAAATCACCAACAAAATAGCCGAATTAGAACAGTGGCTACGTGACAACCCCAACCACGAGAACCGAACGATTATAGAAACTGACCTACGAAAGCTCAAAGAGGAAAATATCCCTCGAACCTACGAACGCGACACCTTCGACCTTAGAGAACATCAATTTTATCCACGCCCATGAATATAGAACAAATAAGCCAACGACTCCAAGACCTCCACACCGTATTGTGGTACTGCTCAGATATGCAAAAAGAAGGTAGGATTTATGTTTTTCGGGTTGGGGAAAGAATCCTGATCAATCAGGAACGAGCGGCATTATTCAGTCAGTTATCCCGCTACTACGGCGAAAACTGCCCCGAGGACGTAAGAACCTACGAATTACCGGCGCACATTGAGGCAAAAGTAAAATTCACTTTAGAACGAATAGAAACCACACGTTGGGGAACCTTTCAAGAAATTAAATAAGTAACATAAACAACAAAAATAATGAGTACAGTAAAAGTTAAAATCGACATTACAGAAGAATTAATTAAATGCGAAATAGAAGGTTCAGGAAAAGACCTATTGAACCAGTTAACCCACTTGTTTGTGCATGATAAACAAGCCTTGCAATTGTTTGACATGGCTATAAAAATGGCAAAAACTCACAATTTGATAGAACTCTTTGAACAGGAGGAAAAAACCGAGAAAACTGAGAATGAAGTAAAAACTGAAAAAACAAAAGAATAATGAATACAGAAACACTTATCCCCGAGGAATTAAAAAAATTCACACCAGAGCAATTAAAAGCAGCCTTAGCCGCGCAAAACGAGAAGAAGGACGAAGACAGAGCCGCTTATAAAGATTTATCAGAAGAGGCAGCCGCTAAAGCGATTTTTAAACTGTCGATTGCTTCCGAAGTTTTATCTAACGCCAAAACCGAAGTATTCCAATACTTTGAAAACATTTTAAAAATGAAAGCCGACTTGTATGGCGTTAAGGCAAAACAGCAGAGCCACACCTTTAGATTTGACGGTGGCGAAATTACCATCGGTTACCGTATCAATGACGGTTGGGACGACACAGTCAATGAGGGAATTGCCAAGGTAAACAACTTTATCAGCTCCCTATCAAAAGATACCGAAACCGCGGCTTTGGTTAACGTTGTTTTCAGTCTGCTAAAAAAAGACGCCAAAGGCAATTTGAAAGGATCTCGAGTGTTAGAACTCCAAAAACTGACTAAGGAGTTCGACAATGAAGAATTTACCGACGGTGTTGAGATCATTGCAGCCGCTTACAAGCCACGTCGCTCTGTTTGGTTTGTCGATGCCACACTAATAGCTGAAGACGGTACCAGAATACCAATCCCGTTAGCCATATCATCAGTTGATTTCTCACAAGGCTATAAGTTTGATTTTTATAACGAATAGCTTCCCGAGGATGCAACCGCCTAGCACCACCACAGTACTACTGGCAATCTTGCTGGTAGTACTTAACAGAAAACAAATCATTGAGTACTTCCAATGGCTCAAATTCAAGATTACAAAATCAATACAACAGCGACAAAATGAGCGTAGAAATAGAAATAAAACCAATAACAGACCACGAGCGGTACTCAGTCGACGGCTTACTAGTTTACAAGGACAAATTTGGAAACTGGTCTTGTATGGTTGATTTAACACCCACCCAAATGAGCGCCTTTAAAAACTACGAGAAAACAGTAATCAACAACCCAAGATTCAAAAAACACACCAAAGCAACCTATAAAACAAAATAATTATGGACAAAGAATTTATAGTTTTTTACGAGCATACCGATTACGGTTATTATTCTACAATAATAGACGCTGAGAGCATAGTTGAAGCCCTTAAGGATTTTAACGAAAATTATGTGCATGATGGTATTTACGGAATAATGCAAAAAAGATAACAAACCCTGAAAACGGTTTTCCTGAGTGGCTTAATTGGTAAGCGGGCAATATGAACCCGGTAGCGGTAGCGCGTGAAAATACTCGTAAAGTAGCGGCAGCGGAAAGGTTTGAGTTTATGCGGGTTCGAATCCCGCCTCAGGAGCTAACAATAAAACAACAACAAGATGACATCAACATTTTTAAAAAACAAAGGAAAAGACTATTTCAACGGTAAAAAAGCCAAAGTATTGGTTAAGCAAAGAAACATTGGCGGTGATGAAATTAATCAGAATGAGATTGTAACAATACTGAATAAAACAAGAGACAGCGGTATTGGTTTAGACATAGAGTCTGATAAGGGGATTATTATCTGTGGTGTATGGTGCGAACAATTAGAACTTATCAAAGATGACAGCAACTAAATCACCCTATCTATTCGAAGGACAAGGTTCTGCAATAGATGACTACTTAAAACCCAAAACCGATAACCCAAAACAGACAACAAACAACTCCAAAAATTGGGGTTTATTCGATAAAAAAAACAAACAACACCTAACCTTGCTCTCACAGCTCCGAACCTTACAATGGACGGTTAAAAGTGAAAAATGGGGCGAAGTGGCAGACCTTAATAGATTATCTGACTTTTTAAAAAGTGATAAATCACCGGTTAATAAGCCTTTAAAAGAAATGGAACCGAAAGAAGTTTCAAAAATTATCGAGTGTTTTAAATCAATGGTAGTAAAAAGGTATAAATAATGGAAACAATAAAAATTCTTATCACTGCAGCTGTAACCAGCATTTGTTTTTTGGTCTTTTGTGCCGGTTTATTCCCGCCCGATCCTCCAAAGAAAAAGAAGAAAAAGAAGAAAAATAAAGTAAAAAGCAAGCCCGAAAAACCGCTAGAGGCCTACTGTTTTGAGTGTGAAACAGAAATGCCGGTAAAAGAAAAAAACGGAAAACTGTTTTGCAGCAACTGCGGATTAATTCACTGGCAAAATGGAGGGGTTTAGTATTACCGAAGTATGTCCGCACGACATAGCCGAAATTAAAGTAATACACAGCTGTGTTACTTGCGAAACTACCCAACTGGTTTGCTCTGATTGTGGCGAACCTTTAGAACCACCTAAAACAGAATGTTAACATGAGCGAATTTGGTCAATTTCAATTTGGGAGAATCGTCCCGCGGCATTTGTTTAATAGTGAAATAGAACGATTAATCATTGAGTATTGTAAGGAAAACGATTTGATTTTACCACAGGATTTCAGTCGCCGTCATTATGTTTTTTATTCACGACAAGAACCTTGGTTTATGGGTGTTGAATACTCAATATTGTTTCAAGCCAGACTTAAAACCGAAGACGACGTACTTCGCGAACAAATAGAATTTCAAATTAAACAAATGGAACAATGAGAGCAATAACAAGTAAAGAAGAACTTCTTAAAAAATTAAAGAAAGAAAATATCCTAAGCGATGGACACATTTGCTATCTAACGAATTTTCATAAAACCAAAGTCGGGAAAGTCTTAGTTCTCAAACTAATTAGGGAACGAGTTTTGGAAAAAACCGTTGGAATGGGGAGTTGGTTTGAAACGCAATGGAAACTACGTAAACCAGTAGGAACTCATCAAGGTGTTGAAATTTTTGAAGACCAACAACGGAATCAATTCTTTTTTAGAGTACCAAAAGGAGTTTATGACATTGACACCTATGAATTATGTATTAAGAAAATTGAGTACTTAAAAAATCTAGGAGAAAAATTAAAATGAAAATAGACTTAAGATTAGCCCCCGAAACAGCTTTAATTATAGCTGCAACAATTGAGGCGGTTTACAATACTAAAGCACACACCAGGCGACATAAATCGACTTTATCAATTGCCTTAGATGTTGCTGCTAAACTCGATGGAAAAGCGATTCATATTAAAGCTAAAATGAATCTTTTTGATGCCAAAAAGAAAATAAAAGTAACACTAAAGTATCACGAAGCCGATATGTTGGAATTACTACTTATTCAACAATTAGAAGGAATTCAAGACACTTACATTAGACAACAAATCCAAAAAACAATTAATGATCTAAATCAAAAACTTGCTTAAATGGAACAAATCACCCGAACCTATACAGTAACAATTGAGCGTGGCGATGTATGGCAATTTAAATACAATTTAAACGGTGTTTTAGTGTACTACGATGTAATGAAAGGCGATTTATCTAAAGAGCATGAAGAGTTTTTATTTATCAAAGGTAAATTCCCCTGGAAAGAAGATCAGATTAAAAACTGGGGTAAGAAAAACACAAAAATTCTGGTAGAAGTTGGAGAGCCTGATTTATCCTTTGAAAGATTTCATAAAAAGGTATATCCATACAATCCACTGTCAAAAAAGAAAATCGCACTCGAACGTTGGCAAAAATTGACTAAAGAGCAACTCATTAAAATATTCCAAAAAACACCTGAATTCATTAGGCTAAAAAACAAAGAAGGAACAGCATTCCCGTACCTCGAAGTTTATATAAAAGCTGGATGGTGGGATCAATAAATAAAATTATGAAAGAACTAATAGAAAACTCCAAAGCTTATCAAAGCTTCGAGCCACACGCCCAACAAATGGTAATCAAGCGCGTGAACCGCCTCAAGATTGAAGACGCCATAATCCAAGCCCGCCACCTCGGGCTGGAACAATGGAACTCCCAAACCGACCTCCCGCATAAATGGCGGTCAATCGTTAAGGAAATAGTAAGCTCAGTAAAAACAATAAAAATTCAAAGGTTTCCAAATTCTAATTAAATAAAATGGCAACAATAGGCAAATACGGAAAAGTTGTTTTTTCTGATCAGGATGTTCAGTTTATCAAAGACAACTTTCATAAAATGACTAATGATGAGTTAGCAGCTGCTTTAAATTGCAAGAAAACCATTGTACGTACTAAAGCTTACAGCCTTGGTTTAAAACGTATAGAAATGGAATATTGGACACCTACACAAGTACTTTTTTTGAAAGAGAACTATCAAAATATAGGTGATGTGGAGCTTGCGGAAATCTTCGAAAACGAATGGCCTAAAAATAAACCCTGGACAAAAAAGCACATTGAGAAAAAGCGGCGCTATTTGGGATTAAAACGTAGTAAAACAGCCTTACAGGAAGTCCATTTGCGAAATAAAATAAGTGGTCGTTTGGCGGTTGCTAATAAAAAACGTTGGGAAATTACAGGAAGTAACCCAATAGGAACTATTCTGTTTTGGAATACCAATGGCTATCAAATGGCGCATATAAAAACAGAAAACGGCTATGTGCATTATTCCCGTTGGCTTTGGAAACAACATTATGGCGAAGTTCCTCCAGGATTCAACATTGTACGAAAAGAAGGTTGTCCCGAAATACCCACCATTGAATTTTTAGAACAAATTTCTAACGCTGAGCTTGCCATTCGAAACAAACGAAAATACAGCCAGTTGCCACAGGAGCTCAAGGAAATAATTACACTTAAAAATAAAATCAACAAAACCATTAAAAACAATGACAACAGAAACAATCAATAAGCTAGATGCCATCATAGGTAAAACATTTTACTACAAAGGCAAAAACATCACTATCGACAAATACAAAGAGGTAAACAGTACTAATACAGTTGTTTTTGCGCCTCACCCAATGAATTTTCTAAACCATGAAATTCCCGAATTTTTAGACAATTTATTTGAACCCACAAACAAACCACTAACAGCAGCTCAGGTTCTGGTACCGCAAAAGAAGCTAATTGTTTTTGAACCCACTGCTGAGAACAAAGCCATCAAAGAAACTTTGTTAGAGACGTTGCAAAAAGTCAAAGATGATCCAAATTATATCAAACAGGCTAAAGCAGTTTGTGAAGTGGTTAATAGCTTCGTAGAGATACAAAAAAACGAAATTCAAATGTTGGGTATAATTAATAAATATAAGTAAAATGATACTACCCTTTAGCACACAACTCAACGGAAAGCCCACTTATTTTGTGGAGAAGATTTGGGAAACTATATTTCAAAAAGGTATCCAGATTAAAATGGGTGAATTTTTAGAATTAGCTCGTGAAGCTCTTCCTAAAAATTATATAGTTGGTACTCATAACCCCAAACTCCACACCATCCGTAAAGATGAAAAAGACCGTTGGAAAAAAGGGACAATGATTGACTTCTTTATCAATTGCCGCCAAAAGGATATATTCCGGTTTGCTCCTCGAATTCCTGTGGTGAGTACGCAAAAAATTCATGTTTTTTATATTACTGATGCGCCATACTGCTATAATGAACCTAGCATTTATATTGACGATAAAATATTACCAAATGATA
This sequence comes from Flavobacterium sp. ARAG 55.4, assembly GCF_051846875.1. Lineage (NCBI taxonomy): Bacteria > Pseudomonadati > Bacteroidota > Flavobacteriia > Flavobacteriales > Flavobacteriaceae > Flavobacterium > Flavobacterium sp. ARAG 55.4. The sequence goes on from NZ_JBPYCT010000007.1 coordinate 25,627, forward strand.
AATGGTTAACATTAGCCCAAAACGATGGGTTCGACACTATAGAAGATTTCTTTGCTTACTTCAATGAAGATTTTAAAGGTAAAATAATTCACTGGACGGATTTAAAATATTAGAACTATGAAAAAAAAAATAACACTGGAAGAGCTTGACGCTATTCACAACTTTATAAGGGAATCAAGGCATCATTTTGAATATATGGGCTGCCGGGCATGTGAGCTTATGATATGCATTCCTAATTGGTTAAAGATAGTATTAATAAATTACCCATTGGTTGATTATATCAGCTACCATCCTTCAGCCGAAATAGAAAGAAGGAAGCTATATGATTTTGAAATCAGACCTCATTATACAGATGAAGTGGTTTTATTTTTTAAAGATTATCACATTAACCCTGATTATTTTAAACCCGCTATTCACGTAATTCAATTTGAAGACAAAAAATAATTAGAATTTTTACTACATTTGAAATAAAAACGAAGTTATGAGTAACCAACACGAAAATAAATGGAGAGGAGTTAAAGTATTTATAGGCGGCAGAGAAATGAAAGGCATTGTATCGATAGATTATAATGAACCTGTTAATCTTGCCAAACTAGAGAGCGACTTACTTATAGCTGAGCAAAACGAAGAATACGAGCTTTGCGCCGAGATAAAAAAACAAATAGATCAATTAAAATCAAAACCATGAAAAAACTATTATTACTATTAATAACTTTAACTTTATTCTCCTGTAGCAAATCAAAAGTGAACGAGGTTGCCGCTTTTGAGTTAAACGGTGCCTGGTACTGGGTGGCTCAGTATGAAGACGGAGCGACTCAAAAAGATGTTGAGGAATATGTAAACAAATGGGCGAATCCAAATCAAACCAGTCACTTTTTTGTATATAATCAATCGATAGATTTATCAGTATTTAAAAATGAAGCATTTAATTTGAATAAGTTGACTGCAACTGTTTTAGCAAATAAACCGGAATACGGTTACTACAAAATACCTAATGATCCAAAACTACACAACGATGCTGTTTGGCTTCTGGAACAAGTTCAAAAACAATAATTCCCAATGCAATAATCCTAATACCACGTGAAAAAGCCCAGCTAAAAACTGGGCTTTTTTTATGTTGAAAAGTTTTATATTTTTGTTTTATGACACGTAAGGAACGATTTGACCAAAGAAATAAGCAGGTACGCAAACTGTTCTATGAACTTCAGGAAAAGAACAAGAAGTGGCGTATTGATGCGGTTATTGACGAAGTGGCCGGAAAAATGTTTCTGGCTAGTCGCACTGTTGAAGCAATCATAAAATATGAGGGCATCTATGGCGAAACTCCATCAACCCCAAACTCCCAAATTTCATTATTTTAAACACTTTTTAAATTCTATTTAAAATAGTTGTATCTTTGTTAAAACTCTTAATATCATGTCTAAAAGTGAATTTGTAAAACAATTCGATAAATTAAGAGAAGAAGCGCAGGAACGCTGGGACAAAATGACCGATGAGGAAAAAGCAAAAATGAAAGAAAGAAGTCGTCGTTTTGCTCAAAAATCAAGATCGGTCGTACCAACAGTTCCTCAATCCACTTCTTCTAAGTAAATTTCAAAGGTATCTCCTTTTGAAACGATTTCTTTTACCTTAAATTTTGTTTTAGACTGAAATAAAACCTCAAACTCTTCATCGTTTTCAAACGTTTCGGAAAAGAAAGAAATGTCTTTTAATTCTTTACCGTTTTTATGATCAATCAAAAATAGCATTGTCGGTTCATCTTGCCCAAAAGCCTTAGCAATTTCTTCATTTAGAGTTGTACTAGTAAAACCTTCATTAATTATTGTTTTTCCAACATTATCAGCATATTTTTTATAAATTTCTTCGTTGAACGGCATGCCTCTAAAAACTTTAGTTTTATCAGTTTTAGGAAGTTTAGATAACGCTCGGTTTAACATTCGTTCGTTTGCCTCTTCTAAAGGAAACACTCGTTTTGTGTACAATGCCTCGTTTAAGTCCCAATACCCCATATTGGTATAATGTTGTATGGTTGTTAATTCCTCCAAACTCATGTTTGGATGTTTTGAAACTAAATTAGTTGCTTTTACATCTTCATAAGCTTTTCTCCAACGATCATCTTGTTGTAATAATTCAACGTCTTTTTTGTACCTGTCATCAGCAATAAATTGTTCGGATAGTTTTTTAGCATTCTTCTTTTCCGTTTTAGACAATCCATTTTCATAAGGCATTTCGCCAAACACTTTTCCGCTCAAAGCTGCATTGTTTTGGAATGCTCCTTTAATGTCCAGTTTAGGGATTACCGTGCTTGGCTCTTCGTCTGTTTGCTCCAAACTACAACGACAACCCCAGTCTAGCGGTACATTATGGGTTTTCCAAAACGGGTGATTGATAGGCAAAATCAAACCGTCCAATGCCCGGTGTTTTTCTCGGGTTCTGGCATCGTTAACCGCATTGTATTTCAGGTTCGGGTATAGATCGGCATCGGCTTCAAAACCTTTCCATTTTTCTACACTGTTGGCTGTAGCCACCGTATGATGGTATTCCGTTTTTAACCAGCGTTGGTTATAATCAACATTTAAAGCAGCTGCTTTGTTTTTGAACTCTGACCACGGTACTACTTTGTCATCTTCAGTTAGAGCAGCTTCTAATTGTGATCTGAAACTCGTTTCTTTGAATGCCGAAAATTGCGCAATATCATTTTTTAATGAGGCGGCCAAATCAGCATCATAAAACTCGGATTGCTCATTATATCCTAAATCAAGAGCTTTGCCTAACTCTGTATTGTAGTAGTCCCAAAGTGCCTGTTTGTTTTCTTCAGAAACATTCCTGTCGTCAAATAGCTGCCTAATATAGTTTTCAATAAGCCCGCTTAAAGTATCGTCTTCCTGCTTGTTTAATTGGATGTGCGAATGATCGTCATCACAACAATTGGAACGATAGTACAGTTTAAGCAGGCTTAAGGCTTTTTTGCATTTGTAGGCTTTTCAGGTGACGTTTGTTCTGATGGCATACGCTCAATTTCCACCCCATAAACTTCCTCAACATATTGTTGCTTCAAAATATAACCGTTACTCATTAACTGGCTGTCAATTTTGATTTGTTTCCCAGGGTCTTTGGTTTTTTCAATGGTTATTTTGGCATTTTCCGGAATAGCGTAACCTAGTTTACGCATAGCCGGAACCAATCGTTTATTAAGGAAAGAAAGCATTTTCTTTTTATCCGATTTAATAACCTCTTCTAAGGTATTTTCGTGTACTGTTCCTTGCGCTTTACTTGCCCCGTTTTCGGTGGTCATGGTTTGATGTAAAATCAATTTAGAAAGCTCTTTGTCCAGGGCTTGGATTTTCATGTAGAAAACTTGGAAAGCATCGGCTTTGCTATTTTCCTTAATGTCAATTTCCGTACCTATTGGGAAAACTCCATAAGGTGCGCTTCCCATTTCTTCCAACCATCCGGCAACTTCATTTTTTACGGTTTCGCTTTGACTGGCTACTTTAGCAATACGGATAGGCACGCCAAACAATTCTTCAAACTCGTCCCATGAACCCCACGAATGGCGTTTTAAAATAGTATAAACGGCGGCTTTTTCTAATATGCCTATGTTGCTGTAAAATTTGGCATACAACAAAATATCATTTACCTCAGACACGTCAAGCCCCTTATTACCGTTAATGTCATACAGCAATATCTTTTGTCCTGGTACTAATAAGCCACGGTCAATTACCTCGACTTCTTTGATTTGTCCTTTTTCGAATTCTTTTACCCAAAGTAAAGCTTCGCCTTTATAAGTCGTTTTATGAGCTTCTTCTAAGGTATAGTCAAACCATTCCTGGTCTTCGATAAAAGCGGTTAATTTATCGTCCTTTATTCCATCTATCGAAAAAATGTAATCTTCGTTAATGGTTCTTAGGGTTCTGTCTTCAGTTACCGCCGTTAAATGTCCGTCAAGCATAATGTCGTCATAGACTTCTTGCATCGGAAAAAAACGGGGAATGTCCGATTGATAATAGGCATAACGCGCCGCTTGCCAGTCGTTAATTTCCTTGCGCCATAACCTGCGTTGACGGCGAATAACATCGACCATCAAATTAGTTATTTTGGTAATGTCGTTAGCATCCACTTTAGACATATCAATCTTTTTGCCAATGGCATTGCCGGAAAGACTTACTTTATTCACGCGCTTTTGAGCGTAGGCGATATTTTTATTTTTTGAACTCATCTTTACTTTAAAGTTTGGTCTAATACTCTTTTTAGTTTGTCAAATATTTGACGATTTAAATAAGCCGATTTCCCTATAAATTGGCGTTTTGGCATTCCGTCCAGTCCTTCGTTGTGGCGTGCTGCATACCCTTTGTAAGTTCTAAATACAACTCGTTGGCTGCCTTGGCTCACGCTGTACTTAAAAGAGTTTTTTAGTTTGTCACCTCCTGTGTTAAAACCTACTAATATGGCACGGTCGGCGTTTCGGCTTCCATAACGGTTAAGGCTTCCTGAACGTCCTACCCGGTTGGTTCTGTAGCGGGTTATGTCTTTTCCGCTGTTGTCTTGGGTTCTTCTGGATTCCCATTTTTTAGTGGTGGTGTCGGTAAAGCCCTGGTCTCTAAAATTCTTTTCAATAAACTTTTTTCCCTCAACACCTATAATCCGCAAAGCCTTGTCCGGTATTTCGTTGGATGCTTTCCAGAGAAGCTTTTGCAAATCTTTTAGATTACCAGCCATTTTGGTAATTTTTGCGACTACCGAGCTTCATAAACGGCACTTCACTGTCTGGCGTTCCATCACCATCGCTGTCAACCAATTTTGGTGGTAAATTGGGTTTTATTTTTCCGGTAGAAACTTTTTCAAGCCACAACATAGCTTCGTCATATCGAAGTTTCGCCACCTCGTTAATTTGCTTAGTTCTACGGTTGTAAATCTCAAATAAAACCAGTCCTTTAAGATGTTTGACTATGGTAAGATTACGGTCTCCTTCAGTAGCGTTAAAAATGGCTTCCGTATCATAATACTGGAATAGATAACCGCTCATTACGTCTATACTTTCTTTAATTATTTCGGTTACAATAGAATCATCACTATTAATGATTCTATTGATAATTTCGTCCAGTCCTACGGTTTTTAATTCGACTTTTTCTAAAAACATATTTATAGAGTTGTTTCGGTAATACTTAGTTTTTTAGGGCTATATTTCGGGTTGACTTTTCGGTAAATCACGGTCGAAAACGAAAGTCTGTAACTCATCATTTCGCTGGTTTCGTCGATGCTTTCCTCATCCGTTAAATCCAAGGCTTTGAAATAATCTCCTTTTAGTCCCTGAAGCTGTTCGGTAATGTTATCAATAATGTCAATTTCAATTAAACCGCTTTCCGGGTCACTGGTTCCGTTAAACTGATCCATCCAACCATCTTTGGTATATAAAGTCACATCAACGGTTGCTTTTCCTTCCTGTTTTTGCTCTACCATCGTTTCCCATTTAATGGCTTTGATTTCGATTAAAGCAGCGGTAAAATAGCTTGGACAATTTTCTTTAGGATTGCTAAACTGTTTGCGCTGTAAGTCCACCAGTTCCAGTTCCGGCAATTGTGCCAGGGCTTCTTTTACTTTTATAAATAGTTCTTTTCGTGGTGTCATACTCTGCGATTTTTTTTGCGTTTACCAATTGTTGGCTTATGGCTTCCCTCATTTTTACTATAACCAAAATAAATTTGAGACAATGCACAGCCTCTGTCTAAAGTGTCCGGGAAGTCATCGGTAATTACCCCTTTTTCAAAAGACTTTAATTGATTCATAGCGGCATCATAATCCTTTTTTGAACGTGTTTTCAGGCTTTCGTCCCACGTTAATATTTTTCTATGAAAGATGTTTGTTAGTCCCGCAGCAATTCGGTTGTGTTTATCTCCTTGCTGGTGCGTGGCTATAGGGATATAAGCACAATTATTGTCTTCGGCAGCCTGAAGTATAATTGGAGAGTAAACCGATTCTTGTGAAATAGACGCGTCATAAAATGATATTGGAGCGATACCATATTTAAAAAGGTATTTTTCAATCCATTGAAAATGCACTTCCATAGCACTCGGAATCTCACAACGTTGACAAAATACCTCAAGTACGGTTAATGAAATTCCTTTAATTCCTAACAAAATTCCTGCTTTGTAGTCACCTGTAGCGGTATAACTTAAATCCCAATGCACTACAAAACCGTCAAAAACTTCCAAATGATGTACAAGCCTGTGAATGATTACATCAGCTTTAAACAGTTTACCTTCCTCAATTGGGTTATTGTAATCTTCTCTTTGACTCGTGTAATAATCATCGGATAAGATGATGTTTATAATTTCTTCTTTAGTATCACGTTCCGGCCAGCTTGGTTCCCACTTAAGGGTATTGTAATTGTTCTTGTCAATATTTACGGTGGTAAGATTGGTAACACTATCGTGAAAATTAGGGTTGTCTTTCCATTGATTTGACAAAAAGTCAAGTATTCCATCCTGAACGATATAGTTATTATTTACTATCAATCTACCTCGTTTACGATGGAATGCCTTTGCTAAATCTCCGGTTAGCTTTTCACCATACTTTCTAATCATATCAGGGTTTTTGGCTCTGTCACGGTCTTCACAGTCATCCACGGATGCAAAATCAATACGATTAGAACCAAAACGCAATCCCCTAAAAGGCTGATTTAAACCTAATGCTTTAAAGTTTTTCCCATCTGTTGTCTGAAAATCTCCATCTGTCCAGTCGCCGTAACTAAATTGGGTACCAAAATCTTTGATAAATCGCTCATTGTGTTTTAAATGCGCCTGAAGGTCACTAAGCAAAATTTTTGCAAGTCCCTCATTCATTCCAATTAGTACCGCAAAAAACAGTTTGTCATTTTGCTTAAGATGCGTGATATTTCCAACATTACATTGAATCGATTTACCCGCACCTCGAAACTTTTTTCTTAATTGTCTTATGAATGGATTGTTGTAAACTTTTACGTAATCATTGATATGAAATTGAGGTGTAGGCGCATCTCCAAGAGGTAAACCGCTGTGTATTCCAAAATAGAAGTCAAAATACTCCCCGTAGTTTTCCGGCTTTAAAAGGTGTTTAATACGTGCTTCCTGTTCACTTGACGATTCTTTTACTAAACTGGCATAAGTAAGCTCCTTAATCATTTTACTGTTAAGGTTGTATTGCTCAATTGCTGCTTTTAATTCCGTTTTAGTCATTTTGTAAAAGTTCGGAGATGTATTTGTCAAAAAAAGGTCTGATTGTTTTAAGCTGTTCCAAAAGCTCTTCCCGCTTCTTACCAATGGCGTTGCCGGCTTGAACAATCATAAACTGACTAAAGCCGTCAATACTTTCCATTGTGTACACTACTTTTTTCTTCGAGTCAGAAATACGGTCAAAGGCTGCTACCGTTTTTGAAACGTCATCGGCTTTGTATGGTAACGGTTCCCCTCTTTCCATAGCCAGTGCCATTTTGAGTGTCAGGTTTCTAATGGTTGAAGGCTTTAAACTATTCAGGTCTTTTTCGTCCTGCCATTTGTCTTCATCTCGCCATTTTGATAGTGTTTTGATACCTACACCAATGATTTCGGAAATGTTGGTCATAGAAAAGCCTTTGATAAACAAATCTTTCCCAAGGCTTTTTTTATAGTCGCTTTCTACGGCAGTCATTCTGCCTTTGGTTTTATTTGTAATAGCCATCGATATTCAGGTTTCCGTTTTCCTCAAACTTTACATTGTTAATCTTCATTCCGTCGTACTCTAGGTTTTTCTTAGCGTCAATCAAAAACGGCATGTAATCGTCATCGCTTAACATCCTGTTAAGTCCTACGCCTAGCTCGGGAAATTCTTTGAATTCGCCCTTATTGGCCAGCAGGATATGTTCCTGGTGCTGATTGTCGGAATACCCTATTTCAAAGTCTCCATTTGTGATTTTTAAATCACCTGTTTGGTCTAATAATAAGTCAGTCATAGAGCAAATTTCTACATATAAAGTGGCTGTAAAAAAAAGTGTTTCAAGGCTTGTGAAAAATTAGCACAAGCCTTGTATTTATTGAGTACAAGCCTTGGAGAAGTATTTTTTTTTGCTTTGAAAACACTACAATTTTGTCCTCACGAATCAAACGAACCCCATTGTAAAATGACTTACGATTTTATAATCAATACTGAAAATGTAAACGAATTCTACTACCGTGTTTTAACCGATGGAATCGATTATACACAATACATGCGTAACCCAGTTGTGCTGTTTATGCACGAAAGAGAGTTTCAAAAAAATGCCGATAAAAAAGGTACTGCTGTAATTGGGCGTTGTCTCAAACTTTGGAAAAAGGGAACTGATTTAGTTGCGACCATAGAATTTGATATGGACGACGAATTTGCCGCAGCTATAGCTGGTAAAGTGGATCGAGGCTATATCCGTATGGCTTCCATGTTTGCTGATGTAAAAGCAACCACCACCGATCCTGATTTAGTATTACCAGGACAACTATATGAAACCGTGACTAAATGTAAACTGGTTGAAATATCAATTGTGGATATAGGCGGAAATGATGGTGCAATCAGGCTTTCAAGAAACGGCGGTGAATTAAAACTTCAAAAAATTAATCAAGAAAATCAAAACGATATGTCACAATTAAAAACTATTGCCCTTGCATTGGGTAAGGAGGCTGACACCTCAGAAAGCGTGTTACTGGATACGATTTCAAAAATAAAATTGGCTAAAGAAACTGCTGAAACTAAGGTTACAGCTTTGGAAGCGGAAATCAAAGAAATTCGTTTGGCAGCGGCTAGCAAATTAGTAGATCAGGCAGTACAGTTAGGATTAATTCCTGAGGCTTTAAAAGCTTCTCAATTGGCGGCTTTTGAAAATGATCATGATGGGCAAACGGTCATTTTATCCAAGTTAATTGGAGACAAAGAAGCTACTGCAACGCAAAACACAAATCAGGCTGCTGTTAAAGAAGTGATTTTGGCCGGTGGAAAAACAGGTGCTGCGGCTACTACTGAGGAAACATTTGACTATTTGCAAAAATACGATGTATTGAAATTGGCAAAAATCAGAGACGAACAGCCGGAACAATACGCCAAACTGGCTAAAGATTACGCCAATGGTTTAAGACACAAAGAAAGTAAATAATTAATCCCAAAAAATAGATATGGCAGGTTTACAAAAAGAAGTATGGATTGCAGGTATTCAAGAAAACCCAATCCCGGACAATAGTTTTGTTTTTGCATCTACGGATAAATCCGAGTATGTAGAAAACAACAAATTACACCTTGCGGAAGCGGGTATTGAGCCAGATGTTCACGAAGATTATTTTGCGGGCTCTGAAACGGATTTACCGTTAGCAACAATTAATGATATTCCTAACGAGGTAGTTTTAAAAACATACTCTACTGACCGTACGAGGCATAGAGACCTTCAGGAAGTTGAGTTATCTTATAACAAACGTGCTTCAGTTACTAATCGTCATAAAGTGGCATTAGCTAAAAACATTGGTGTAAGAGCAGCTTTTGCCTGGGCACCGGCGGCAGACAATACCAACAATAAAATCATTGTTATTGGCGAAGGAAGTATCATTGATGCAGTGATTGATTTACAGGCCTTTTATAACGGTTTAGATATGTACGACAACTTACACATCTGTTTTACGGCTGCTCACATGGCCAAGCTTAAAAAAGAGGATGTAAAATTGTACAAAGAAGTGTTGAATTCTAAAGAACTGTATGGTTTCAAAGTGCACCGCAATAACAAAAATGCTTTGTACACTTCAGCCAATGCTAAAAAGCCTTTCGGTACCACTAAAGATGCGGGCGACAAAGTGTGTTCTTTCTCTTGGTGTTCAGACGAAACCTTCAGATGTTTTGGTGATACAGAAATGTATGAAACTTTACGCTCAGCGGCTTCACAAGCTGACGAAATCTCTTTTGCTCAAAGAGCTCTTGTTGGAAACATTCGTGCAACTAACCCTAAATACTTAGGGGCAATTTTGGACTAATATGAGTGAAGTAAAAAAAAACGTAGTTGCGGCGTCTATTGCAGACGTCGTAGCTAAAAAAGTCACTGAATATTTTGAGAAAAAAGATTCTAAAGACGAAGTGTACTCCACTGCTGACGGTTTTGTTTTTGAAAACCTTGTTTTTGCCAAAAATTATGCCGAAACCTTAGACGATAAAACCGTAACGCCGCACAGCAAAGGTAAAAATATTAAGGTAGTTGATGCAGAAGAGTTGACTGTTGAAAGCTATCAATTAACCGATGCCGATAAAGAGTTGTTACAATCTGGCTTGGAAAGCAAGAATTACAACGCCATGAAGGCACTAGCCAAAAACTTAAAGCTTGCTTCCGCTGATCTAAAAGCGGAAACATTAATTGCAGTTTTAACTGGATATAAAGAGTTGTTGTAAGATGAGACCAATAAAGTATCTAGCCGTGCATTGTACCGCAACTTCTCAAACAGCGAGCATTAGCGCAATTCAAAGCTATTGGAAAAATCAGTTAGGATGGAAAATGCCCGGCTACCACTTTATTATCAAAGCTGATGGCGAAGTAGTGAATTTGTTGCCTATTGAACAGGTGTCTAACGGTGTTAAAGGTTTCAACAGTCAGATCATTAATATCTCCTACATAGGCGGTGTTGATGCTCAGAATGTTCCAAAAGATACCAGAACACCACAGCAAAAGGCAGCCATTTTAAAGTTGCTTAAAGAGTTAAAACAAAAATTTCCAACAGCAATCATTCAAGGACACAGGGATTTCCCTAACGTGCATAAAGCCTGTCCGAGTTTTGACGCTAAAAAAGAATATAAAGACTTGTAAAAAATGAAAAGAATAAATATAAGACTTAAGTTTTTGCTGATTTGTGTTTTAGTATTTGTGTGTTGTTTTTTGACTTCCTGCCGTTCAGTTCGGCAGGAAACTCAAAAAAGCACATCGACGACCGAAACAATTATTCAGCAAAAAGAGAGCTACCGGGATACGGTTCTCTTTACACCAAAGGCTGAAACAAGCCTGAAAATTCCCGTCAATGAATTGGCATTTAAAGAGGGTTTAAACAGTATTTCAAGACCTAAAGTCTTTACCCAAAAAAACGGCAACGCCACGGCTAAAGTTGAAATTACGCCAACGGATTTAACCGTCACGGCGATCTGCGACAGTCTGGCGATAGCAGCCAAAATAAAGCAGGAATTACGGTCACAAATTAGTGCCACCGCCCGGAGCGATGTAGGTAATCAAACCACAAAGAGCGGCTACAACTTATTAGACATTATAGTCGCTTTTCTAACAGGATTGTCCATTGGGTTATCCCTTATGTATATAATAACATTTATCCGTAAAATATTTAGCTAATGAGTTTACCAAATATAATTTTTAACATCTCCAGCAATGGTTTGGGGTTGCCACAGGCAGAAATTCAGAAGATACCGGGTTTTGTTTTGACAGGTGTAACCGTTGCGGGAGCTAATAAAGTAACCGTAGGAACTTCGTATCAAATCTTCTCTTTGGAAGAGGCGGTAAATTTGGGTATTACTGAAGGCGGAACGAATGACTTTGCTTATAAGCAGATTGCAGCGTTTTATACCGAAGCTAAAAAAGGAGCTGAATTGTGGTTTATGCTAGTGGCTTCGACTGTAACAATGGAAGATCAAGCCGATATTGCTAACGCTTATGCCGCAAAACTATTGAGTGATGCCAAAGGTAAAATTAGAGTTTTAGGACTTTTGAAAAAGTCCGGTACTACCGAAACCATTACCGACGGATTGGATGCTGATGTGCATTTAGCAGTAGTAAAGGCTCAAGCTTTAGCGCAACAATATGCAGATAGTTATTATCCGGTACGCGTGTTGATTTCGGGTAATAAATTTAGCGGTGTAGTTGCCGACTTGAAGGATTATGCTACAACCAACTTTAATAAAGTGGCTATTCTTCTTGCAAATACTGACGGTTCTAAAGAAGCTTCTATTGGATTGGCTTTAGGTCGATTGGCAAATACACCAACGCAAAGAAAATTGAGCCGTGTAAAAGATGGTGCAATTGAACCTTTTGCGGCATATTTTACTAATGGTGAAGCCGTTTCTACTCTGGACACTGCATGGGATGCTATCGATAACAAGAATTACAACTTTATGCGAAGCTTCGCTAATTTGTCGGGTTTCTATTTTACAGGAGATAAAACCTTAACAGCAGCTACAGACGACTTTAATAGTTTAGCCAGAGGTTTAGTAATGGATGAAGCAGTTTTGATAGCTTATACCACATTGGTACAAGAGTTATCCGATGAAATTCCAATCACTGAAGCGGGAACTATCCACCCGGCTATTATTAAAAGCTGGCAAAGTAGTATTGAAAATCAAATTAAATCTAATATGGTCGATGCGGGAAAACTTTCAGGCGTTAAGGCATTCATTGATGAAAATCAAAATGTATTGCAAAGTAACAATATCAATGTAGCACTGCAATTGCTTCCTGTGGGTTATTCTGATTTCATAACGGTAAACATTGGATTTACCACAACACTTGATCAATAATGATATATAGCAGTAAAAATTATTCCTGGAATGATATTTCCATAGCTATTGGCGGTCGAATAATCGAAGGCATTGAAGATGTTGAATACACAGCTAAACAAGATAAAGCAGTCTTGAGAGGTCGAGGTGGAAAAGGTCATGGAATCACTAGAGGAAATAAAGATTTTGAAGGCAAAATTACCCTTTGGCAGTCGGAAGTTGAATCTATGATTAAAGATGCTCCAAATAAAGATATTTTGTCATTGAGCTTTGATGTTATTTGGTCATTCGTTCCTGAAGATGGTGGCGCAACGGTTACCGATGTTCTTACAACCTGTGAGATTACTGAATATAAAAAAGGAATGAAGCAAGGCGATAAAAACATGCTTATTGAATTGCCATTTATCTTCCTTGATGTAAAACCACAACAATAATCTAAAATTTTAAATGTAAAAAACCATCCAACTATTGAGGTGGATGGTTTTTTTAACTACAAACAGCATGAAAAACATAGACGAAAAACAAATCCAGGAATGGAAAGAAAAATACGGTGGAGTTTATGCCTTACCGGTAGAAGACAAAACGGCTTATTTACGTGAGCCGGATATGAAAGACTTTAAGAGAGCTTTCACCGCTATGCAAACGAACGGTGATTTAGCCTTTGGTGAAGCAATGCTTACTTCTTTATTTATTGGTGGTGATGAAGAAATTAAATCCAATGATACCTACTTCTTACCAGCTCGTAAAGAGATGGCATCCTTTTTCAATTTTGATGATGCTGAAATTACTAAAGACGGTAATAAGTCTATTATCACTATTGGTGAAGCAGTATGCAAAGTGAGAATCATTACTCGTGATGACTTGAAACTTGCCGAAAAGAAAAACCCGGGTAACAAACCGTTTGTAACACAAGAAAAATTATTCGAGGCGGTTTGTATCGAAAAAGACGAAGCTTACAACGACAGGAATAACGCAGCCATTCGTTTTCCGTTGTACCAAGCCATTGAGAAGTTGCAAAACCAAAAAATTGCTTTCATAAAAAAGCTTTAGACGGGGCTGTCATTGACACCAATGACGCCTCTTCTTTTGATTATGTACAGCAATCAGGAGAAAAATTACACATTAATTTCAGGTTGTTAGATGCCTATTTAAGATACTTTATGCACATCAATCATCCTCATAAACTGAGTGATGTCGATTGGGCTGAGCAGGTGCAAAACCTTCATTATATCAGAACGAAAGAAAAAGAATCCTCACAAAACCAGTTATGAACGCCTACGAATTTATCATAAGAATGAAAAACTATGCCAGCTCATCGCTAAATCAGATAGCTGCTAGTGTAGGTATGACTAATAACAAGGTGGATGGATTGAATAATACATTTAAAACTACCGAAAAGAATTCTAGTGCCTGGAGTGCTACTATGGGAGCAGGTTTTAGAAGTTTAATTGGACTGGTTGGAGCTTTAGGAATTTCACTCGGTGTTGTTGCCGGAACAAAGGCGCTCTTTAACATGGGTGTCGAAATGGAGCAAACCAATATCAAGTTTGAAGTCTTGCTTGGTTCCGTCGATAAGGCGAAGGTGTTACTCGGTCAATTGAACGCTTATGCCAATGCCACACCTTACAGTAATGAAGGAATTATAAAAGGTTCTGAAACGATGCTTGGTTTTGGTATTGTTCAGGAAAAGATCATGGGCAATATGAAAATGCTGGGTGATGTGGCGATGGGTAACGAACAAAAGCTTTCCGGGCTTTCCCTTGTGTATTCTCAGATCATGGCAACCGGTCGATTAATGGGGCAGGATTTGTTGCAGTTAATTAACCAGGGCTTTAATCCACTTCAGGTAATATCTGAAAACACAGGTATTTCAATGGGTGATTTGAAAAAGAAAATGGAAGACGGTGCCATTAGTGCTAATATGATTGAAGAGGCTTTCAGGCTTGCCACTTCTGAAGGCGGCCGCTATTACAATATGTCTAACAAAATGGCAGAAACAGCGGGAGGTAAATGGAGTACTATGATGGGAACTTTACAAAATGTAATTTCCCGAACAGGTATGGCATTTGCAAACTGGATTTCTCCATTAATTGATATTGGAATTACAGTAACAAATAGTATTATTCCTTTTGGTCAGGCTATTGCAGATATAGTCCATTGGATTATTGAGGCTAAACCGCTACTGTTTTTCTTTGGGGCTTTAATAGCCGGGTTAGGAATTAATTTTTTAATAGCTAATGCGGGATTTTGGATATTTTCGGCTCAATTTGCCTTATTTGAAGCTCGCTTATGGCTGGCTACTGCTGCTCAAACTGCTTTCAACTATGTAATGAACATGAATCCAATCGGACTGGTTGTAATTGCTATTGCTGCTTTAATTGCTATTGTCTGGACGTGTTGGAATCGCTTTGATGGATTCCGTGGTGCAATCATGGGAGTCTGGGAAGTTATAAAAGGCTTTGGAACTGCTATAAAGGATTATGTCATTAATAGAATTCAAGAACTTTTATCGGGTATTACTGGAATGGGTAGCGCATTGCTGGCATTTTTTAAAGGCGATTTTAGAAACGCTTTTGACATTGGTAAAAAAGCCGTTGGCGATTTGATGGGGGTGGATTCTACAAAGAAACTCTTTGATGACGGAAGGAAAGCAGCCAAAACATTTTCTAAAGGTTATAATGACGGTGTGAATATGAAAGCCCAGGAGGCAGGAGTAAAAACTGTTGCAAAAGTCCCTACACCTGATTATTTAAAACAAGATAAATCCAAAGCTTTTGCCGATTTGATGAATGATACCGGAAAAGGTAAAAAAGGCAAAGAAAAAGGCTCAAAAGCAGACGGTATCGTTTCGGGAGGTTCCAGAATGACACACATTAATGTGACTATTCAAAAGCTTCAGGACGACACTAAAATATACGTTGAAAGTACTGAAAAAGGAGTTGAAAAACTAGGCGAAAAAGTACAGGAAATATTATTACGTGCCGTGAATAGTGTAAACCAAATGCAAACGAACTAATGGCTGAATTTAATATAAAAGAATTGCTCGTTCGGGCATCATTGGATTATATAGGTCCTGCTTTCCCAATGTGGTGGAAAAAAAATCAGTCTCGCTACAAGTTACCTGATTTATTAGGTATCAATGCTAAGCAGTTATTAGGCTATAAATATTTTATGACATTAAAAGTGTCGTACAAAGGCGAAGAATTTTTATTTCCAAACGAGCCTATTATTTCTATTGGTATGTCAAAAACCATTGTTAAAACAGCAACGGTAGGAAAGAAGAAAAAACGATCAGTAAAAGAATACATCACCACAGACGATGAAGTGATAACCATTAAAGGAGTTTGCATTGACTTAAATGACCCCGAAAGATATCCCGCTGATCAGGTAAAGTTAATTAATGATCTATTTGAAATTAATGATGCTGTTGACATTGAAGACAATGCCTTTTTTGAGCTTTTCGGAATTCGAAAAATAGTATTGGAAAGTTTAGACTGGGACGAAATGATAGGCGAAAGCGGGATGCAAAAATATACTATTAGAGCCTTAGGCGACGATGATTTTTTTGCTGATTTGAACGAAAAAGATAAAAACAAAACCAATCTATTGAGCTAATGTACATACTGGACGGTAAAGTAGAAATAGGCGATTATGTTTTTAATGCTGTTCATGGTGTTGAAATAACCAAGTCGGTTGAGGAATTGAGCGATACGGCAGTTATAAAATTACCCAGCCGTTTTAAAATCCGTCAGAATGGTGAGCGAAAATATACTGAAGAGGCTATAAAAGTAGGTGACAAAGTAACGATAACCCTTGCCTATGAAGGTAAATATTCAGGGGTGGAATTTAAAGGGTATGTTAAAAAGATTAGCCCAAAAATACCGATTGAAATTCATTGCGAAGATGCTATTTGGTTATTGAGACGTAAAAACATCAATAAGGTTTGGGGTAAAACGAGTATTAAAGAAATTGTTCAGGAAATTATAAAAGGGACATCGATTTTGATTTCCCGATACATGGAAAAACAAAACGTTCTCCTGGATAAATGGATTGTTAGAAATGCCAACGGCGCACAAGTTCTGGAAAGTTTCAGAAAAGATTTAGCCCAAACGGTCTTTATTGATGATGAAGAAAAATTGTATGTAGGATTGCAGCAATTTACCAATATTGGCGAAACGGTGGTTTATGATCTAAACTATAATCTGGTTGAGAATAACCTTGAATTCAGGAGTGCAGCCGAACGCAGGATTAAGATAAAATACAATTATATGAATCCTGCTACCAATCAAAAAGAAAGTATTGAGGTGGGCGATGCGGATGGGGAACAAAGGGAATTTACCACCTCGGTAGTGTCGGACAAAAAGCAGTTAGAAGCAATGGCCAACGCTGAATTAGAAAAATTGAAATACGATGGTTTTGACGGTGACGTAGTAAGTTTTTTAATTCCATACGCTACCAGAGGAATGAAAGCTAAATTGATTGACGATGAGCATCCCAACCGTGAAGGAAACTATTTTATAAAAAAGGTAGTAACCACATTTGACACCGGAGGCGCAAGACGAAAAGTAACATTAGGTAACAGACTGTAATGGATGAATTAACCGAAGCATTTAGACGATTAAAAAAAAGAGATGTTGACACCTTTCCGGCTGTGGTTCTTTCGGTGGATAAAGAACAGGGAACCTGCACAGTTAAAGCGGATGAATTAGAGTTTACTAAAGTGCAACTATCGGCAATAATTGACGGCAATAACCAAAAGTATTATTTGTTTCCGGCTATTGAAAGTTCGGTACTGGTTAGCCCGATTAATGAAGATTTACACAGGCTTTACGTTGAGGCTTATTCGGAAATTGAAAGTCTGGAATTGAATATTAAAACGGTTCAGTTTAAAGTAGATCAAAGTGGATTTCTTTTGAAAAAAGAAAACGAAACGCTTAAAGAGTTAATGAGTGATTTAATTACAGCAATTAAAGCTATGAGTTTTGTTGTATCAACACCATCGGGTCCAGGAGCAACAACAACATTAAATAATACAGCTCAATTTCAGGCTGTTCAAGATAGGTTTAATCAGTTTTTAAAAGGGAATTAAATGGATTTGATTTTTAACAATATAGGGCTTTTGTTAAGTGCCATTGGCGGTACAGGATTGTTTACTTTTTTGTTTACTAAAAGTAAGTATAAAGTAGATGTTTTACAGGCTAAAGAAAATGCCGAAACAACTGCCATTGATAATGATATTAAACTGTCCGGGCATTATAAAGAACTCTTAGACGACCTTAAAAGTCGTTATGAAACTAAGTTTAAGGAGTATGACGAAATGATGCAACGAAAGATTTCATTATTGGAGGAGGAAAACAAGTTAAAAGACCGAAAAATTAAACTCCAACAACAGGAGATTAACGAATTGAAACGAGAGAACCGAACATTAAAAGCCAATGCAAAAGCAAGTATTACATAATCAATCGCTTTTAGATGTTGCTATTCAATACAATGGTTTTGTTACTAATGTTTTTGAATTAGCACTTAAAAACGGGCTTTCCGTTACTGAAACATTAATACCAGGACAAAGTATTGAATTTCCTTTAAGTGACTTAATCGATACGGAGCTTGTGGATTATTTTAAGGGTAAAAATCAAATGATTGCGACGGGCTTCAATGGCTCAGATAATGAAGATATAATACCACAATTAGGCATTGGATCAATGCAAATAGGCTCAACATTTATAGTAGGATAAAATGGCAAGAACAATACAGGCGATACAACAGGAAATATTTACCCGCATTGGAGCGGATGAAAATTTAGTTGAGTTGAATTCTACGAGTAAAACAGCTCTTTACCGACTGTTTGTATTTGTGGTTTCTTTTTCAATATGGGTTCTTGAAATGCTTTTCGACACCCACAAAAAAGAAGTTGAGGATATAATTGAGCAAAAAATGCCACACCGTCCGAGTTGGTATCGTACTAAAGCTAAAGCATTTCAGTACGGTTTTGATTTGATAGAAGACAGTGATAAATACGACAATACTGGGTTTACTGATGAAGAAATCCAAGCTTCAAAGATTATTACCTACAGCGCGGTAACTCCAAACGCTGGTCAACTGCTTATTAAAATTGCTTCAGAAAATGGCGGAGTTTTAGCTCCGATCACTGATTCCCAAAAAGCGGCATTTGACACTTACATTAAAGAAATAGCCGATTGTGGCGTGAAGTATCTGGTGATTAACACGCAACCGGATATATTGATTTTAACGCTTCAAATATTTTATGATGCTTTGGTACTGGACGAAAATGGCATGAGCAGGCTTAACGGAAATTACCCTGTTCAGGAGGCTATTTTACAATATATGAAGGAACTGCCATTTAACGGGGAGTTGGTTCTTGCTCATTTAGTAGATAAGTTACAGCTGGTCGAAGGTGTGAAAATTCCAAATATTATTAATGCCGAAACGCAAATTTATGATAAAGGTTCTGAGTCTTATTTACCGGCTCAGCCAATAACGGTTAAAACTGTTCCAGAGAGCGGCTATTTTACCGTTCCTAACTTTGATAATGTGACTTATGTGGTATAAAGTAGATTGGGACAGATTGATTTTGTTATTGCTGCCTACGTTTTTGCGAAAGCCTGTTTTGTTTGGTTATCTCAGGGCGTTGATATCACCAATCGCTAGTTTGCATTACATCTGGTTGCGGATGCGGGATGACAACTTAAATAAACTGAGCTACAACTCACAAAGGTGTTATTTGCGAAAAGCTTTGAATGACAAATGTGACCCGGAACTCAGGCGTATTTATATAGATGAAGTGCCAGAAGTAAATGAAAACTACATTTATCAGTCCGAAGAAAACTTAGATTATTACCTGGACACTATGTGGCTGGATTTAGACTACAGCGAAGGAGGTGAAACAGTGGATTTTATTGTTTTTGTGCCTAATGATGTAACGAATAAAATTATTGAAATAACAGCAATTCTGGAGTTCTACAAACTGCCGGGAAAGCTTTATAAAATTATAGCAATATGAATAAACAGGACTTTACGCTGAATAATGGCTTTCCTATGAACCAAGACGCATTAGACAGAATGCAAATGGCTTATACAATATTCAACGCGCTTGGAAATATTGTAGGTGACAAAACTATTATTTCAGGATGCACCGGAACGGGTACCGTGAGTAATGGTGTCGTGTATGTTAACGGTGAAATCTTTGAATTTCGTGGCGGTGTGCAGCAAACTACAGTTATTATCAAAGAGGATGTAACGAATTTGGTTTACAAAAATGCTAACACTTATCCCGCTGTAAAAATCCGTTATGTGACTTTTGGAACTGGTGTAGGGCAAATGAACTGGGCAGATTTCAAACAAGGATTTCCCACGAAGGATATTGCAGCCGGTTTACTGGGTAAAGCAGATCAAACTTCTTTTGATGCACTGGCGGATGCCTTTGCATTGGTTTACACGAAAATGCTGACTGTTGAGGAGGGCGCTCAAAAAAATAAAGATGAATATTACCAGTACGGACAGTTGCTCACTCAAAACAGAACTTTGGGCAACGGTATTCATGGCGATTTTTCGAAAAACAATGTCGATGTTTTCCCGCCGGAAGGATACACAATGAGTCATTTAAAGGCGTTCATTCCTTCGATTAATAAGATTTATTTTTCTGGGGACGTAAACGGAGACGATGCTTTGTTTTGTGATTATGAACTAAAAATTGACCGCATAACGGTGATTTGTAACAACACAGAGTCACGTGCAAATGCGGAAGTGAGCTATTTAGCAATTTGGAAAAAGTAAAGAATTATGGCATTTAAAGACACAGTTAAAAATTGGTTTAAAACCGATTTAAAACCTACGGAAGCTCAATTTTACCAATTCTTCAATTGGATTTGGTTTAAGGACGAAAAAATACCAATTACGGCAATTGACCAAATTGAGAGTCTATTGAACTCAAAAGCTGAAGGAGCAGTTTTGACTGATCATTTAACCAATCCTAATGCGCACGAAGATTTGTTTTCCGGAAAAGAAGACAAAGCCAATAAAGGAGAAGTCAACGGCTACGTACCATTGGACGCGCTTGCACGTATTGCAAGTCAATACTTGAATATCGTTGACGATTTATTAACTGGCGGTTCTGATGCTTTGTTGAGTGCGGAACAGGGAAAGGTTCTGAAAGGTCAAATTGACGCCATTAACTTAATCTTAAACTCTGACGATATTAATTATGATACAGTTCAGGAAATTGTTGACGCCATCAAAGAGGTTGAAACTTGGCTTGAAACTATTTTGGTTAATGACCTTACCACGGGCGGAACTACGAAAGCTTTAACCGCTGAAATGGGGAAAACCTTGAAAGGTTTAGTTGATACACTTGCATCATTGTATAGTAGAAATGGCGTTGGGGATTTAGTCGCTGGTGTAAATGATCAACCTTATGAGCAACGTGTTTTGGTTGGTTTTCAGAATTCAATTGGTGCCAATTATAAACACCAGGTAAAGGGGAATACTTATGTCTCGGGCTATGGTTATGCCGCTTTGGGATTTTTAGCTCCTTTATTTGGCGATTTTTCAGCTGGAGTAACTTTAGTACCAGGATCAGGTAAATGGACTTCCAATTCTAAAATAGTTGCACCAAGGTTTCAATTGAGTTTTGGATATACTGTTGCCACTTTGCCTGCCGGAGTAGCCGGAGATATTGCCAATGTAAATGATGCTTTGTCACCCCTAGCTTTGTCACCAGTTGTTGGCGGTGGTACTGTTAATTGCCTTGTTATGTACAATGGCGCAATTAATCAGTGGGTGGCTTTGTCCGGTAGTGGAACTATTCAAACACAAATCAATACTATTAATACACTGTTAGCGTCTGATGATATTGATTTTGATACACTACAGGAGTTGGCAAACGCAATTAAATCGATGCAAACTTCATTAGCCTCGATGCTTGTAAATGACTTAACAACTGGCGGAACAACTAAAGCTCTTACCGCTGAGATGGGGAAACAATTAGAGCTAAATAAATTAGATGTTAACGGGAGTTATGTCTATAACACTTATTTCGTTGACAGCATTGTAGGAGTTAATGCAACCGGGCAATTTCAGAACCCAACGAAACCTTACTTAGACTCAGCTTATATCATGGCATTGCCTGAATATAACATTAATAGAAAAATTATAATACTTAACTAAATAAATTAATTATATGGAATTTTTTGTATCTCAAATTATTTGTCTAGCGACAAATGTATCTCCTAAAGGCTTCATGAAATGTGAAGGACAAACTTTGGAAACGGCTGATTATCCTGCATTATTTTCAGTTATCGGAATCAATTACGGTGGTAATGGAACTACTAATTTTAAGTTGCCCGATCTTCGAGATAGATCGATTGTGCATCAATCTGCTACTAAACTATTAGGTGCTGTTGGAGGTAGTTCTTCTGTACAATTATCACAAGAGAATTTACCATCTCACCAGCACGATTCAGGAACTTTAAAAACAGAGCTAAGAGTTTCTGATGAATCAGCTGATGAATCTGTACCAGGTGGTATGTATATAGGATTAGCTTCTGCAAGTTTATACACAGAAACGTTAACAGGAACTTCTAAGTTAAATGGATTTGAAACATCTGGGAATACAGGTAGTGTTGGTGCCAGTGAATCTGTTGATATTCAAAACCCTTACTTAGCAATGAACTATTTTATTTCATTGTATGGGGTGTTACCGGTACAAGAATAGTATTTCCCAGGAGGCGGGAATAAAAAATAGTCCTCCAACAAATTAAAAACTTCTCACGGTAATTTAATTAAGCATAAAGCCACAGCGTTGGAGGACATAGGTCTTCTAATGTTGTGGCTTTCGTATGTTTTAAATTATCGTGAGAGTTGCAAATATAATACAATCAAAATGAATAAATACCACGAAATTTTAAGTAAAATTACCCAAAAAGGAAAAGTACAGCAAAACAAAAAAGGATCAATAACTTATTTGTTGAATGAAAAACTAGAGCTAAAACCAATTGACTTATTGGAATTATTTGAAAGTCACGGATTAGCCAAAAAGAAGCTCAAGGATGAATTAAATTTATTTATGCAGGGCGAACGTTCAACAGAGGCTTATCGTGGCATAGGCGTAAGCTGGTGGGATTATTGCGGTCCTATTTTAGTGAATAGCTATCCTACATACTTCGAGCAGTTACCAAAATTGATTGAAAAGATCAATAAAGAGAAACGCAACTCAAAGAATTATGTGCTGTTCCTTGGTTCTAACAACACCGAGAGCAACCAACAGCCGTGCCTTAGTTTGATACAGTTCCAGATAGAGAAAGGAAAACTTATCTTAAGTGCATATCAGCGTAGTTCTGACGCTTCATTAGGATTACCCAGTGATATATATCACTTGTATTTGATAAGTAAACAAATTAATGTACCGTTGAAGTCTATCACGTTATTTTTGGGCAATGTTCATATTTATGAGAACAATATCGAAGGTACTAAGCAGCTATTGAACGGTGAAGCGGTTAAGTTTAATTTAAACGTGGGTTAAATGGTGTTTAAACTGTAATTAAATAGCCAGTACTGTTAGGTGCTGGCTTTAGGTTTATTTTGATACTTTTCGTTTGAAAAATGATTACTTTTCGTTTTTCCGATTATATTTATGGAAACTATAAAAGCGGGAGCGTACAGCCCGACGCTGATGGAACGGAGTGGAAGCAGGGGCACGCCCAAAAAAAATACCCCAAAAAAAAAATCCGACTGGTTTACACCAATCGGATTCTATAATTTTAGTCTGTAACTGTTGACTGATTACTAGATGTGAATAACTTCACCGTAAGCAGCGGCAACGGCTTCCATAACTGCCTCACTCATGGTTGGGTGTGGGTGAATTGATTTCAGGATTTCGTGACCTGTAGTTTCCAGTTTACGGGCTACAACTGCCTCAGCAATCATATCAGTAACTCCGGCACCAATCATGTGACATCCTAACCATTCTCCGTATTTAGCATCAAAGATTACTTTTACAAATCCATCAGCATTTCCGGCAGCTTTTGCTTTTCCTGAAGCTATGAAAGGGAATTTTCCAATTTTTAAATCGTATCCTTTTTCTCTGGCTGCTTTTTCAGTTAAACCTACTGAAGCAATCTCAGGAGTAGCATACGTACAACCCGGTACGTTTCCGTAATCGATAGGCTGAACGTGCATTCCAGCAATTTTCTCCACACAGTTGATTCCTTCAGCAGAAGCTACGTGAGCCAAAGCCTGTCCCGGAGTTACATCACCAATAGCGTAGTAACCAGGAATATTTGTTGCGTTGTAAGCGTTTACTAAGATTTTATCTCTGTCAGTAGCAATTCCTACTTCTTCTAAACCAATGTTTTCGATGTTGGTTTTAATTCCAACAGCAGAAAGCAGGATGTCAGCTTCAAGTTCAATTTCTCCTTTAGCTGTTTTTACAAATGCTTTAACTCCGTCTCCTTTAGTGTCGATTTTCTCCACAGAAGAGTTTGTCATTACAGTGATTCCGGATTTTTTCAAAGATTTTTCAAATTCTTTTGAGATATCTTCGTCTTCTACAGGAACTACATTTGGCATAAATTCAACGATAGTAACCTCAGTTCCCATTGAGTTGTAGAAGTGAGCAAATTCCACTCCGATAGCTCCTGAACCTACGATGATCATTTTTTTAGGTTGTGTTGGCAAAGTCATCGCCTGACGGTAACCAATTACTTTTACACCATCCTGAGGTAAGTTAGGCAACTCACGAGAGCGGGCACCTGTAGCAATGATAATATGATCGGCACTGTATTCAGTAACTTTATTGTCTTTATCAGTAACGTCAATTTTTTTACCTGGTTTTAGTTTTCCAAAACCATTAATAACGTCAATTTTATTTTTCTTCATTAGAAAAGTAACCCCTTTGCTCATTCCCTCAGCAACATTTCGGCTACGCTGAACCACAGCAGGGAAATCTTTATCAAACTCAGAAACTGTCAATCCGTAATCGGAAGCATGTTTTAGATAATCAAAAACCTGAGCGGATTTCAGTAAAGCTTTTGTTGGGATACAACCCCAGTTCAAACAAACTCCACCTAAATTTTCTTTTTCAACTACGGCTACTTTAAAGCCTAATTGTGATGCTCTGATGGCAGTTACATATCCGCCCGGACCACTTCCTAAAACAATAACGTCGTATTTCATTTCTATGTATTTTTTGTTTTTTATTGTTGAAATGCAATGAGCAAGCTCAAGCCTTTTTATTCTAATTTATTTTTTACGTTGTCCAAAATGAAATTTGTACAAGCAGTTTTCACCTTGTATGTATTTCTAAATTAATTGAGACTGCGAATTTAAGGATTTATTCTGTTTTTGAAACTCATAAAAGTACAAAATATTAACAGAATACGGTTTATAAAGCCTGAATTTTCAAAATCTAACAAAATAGATTCGGTTTCTTATATATTTTTAGAGATATGTCAATGATTTTGTGTGAGGAGTTGTGTTGGTTCAACTTTAATTTTTTACCGCAAATTCGCAAATTATCAGTGAATAAAAAGAAAATTAACCCACCATTTTCTGTTTTCTTAGCAACAACCAAATCACTATTGGCGCACCAAAAATAGAAGTCACCGCATTAATAGGTAAGGTAATATCGCCACCCGGAACCTGTGAGATAGTATCACAGATTAACATGATAACGGCACCAAAAAGGAGACTGCTCCAGAATAAAATCTTGTGATTACTGGTTTGGAAAACCAATTTGGCAATATGAGGAACTGCCAGACCTATAAAAGCTATTGGACCGGCAAAAGCAGTAATGCTTCCTGCCAGAATACTGGTGGCCAGAATAATAATCAATCGGGATTTCTTGTAGTTCATGCCCAGACTCCGGGCATAATTTTCGCCAAGAAGCAAGGCATTCAGTGATTTAATACTGCCTAAAGTCAATAATAAACCAACAGATACACAAAGAGCTAAAATGCTAATAGATGTCCAGGAAAGGTTTCCCAAATTTCCTAACGACCAGAAAGTAAATTTCTGCAATTGTTCGGCAGTGCTAAAATAACTTAATGTTCCTACGATGGCTGTGCTTAAACTGCCAAACATTAAGCCTACAATCAGAATACTCATGGTGTCGCGTAATCGCACGGAAACCAATAAAACGGCTAATAATACAAAGGAACTCCCCAGGGTTGAAGCTAAAACAATTCCGTAGGACGAGAGCACTAGCTGCTGTAAAAAAACGGGAAGTAAGCCCGCCCCCAAAATCACAAAAGCAACTCCCAAACTTGCCCCTGAACTCAATCCTAAAACATAAGGTCCTGCTAATGGATTTCTAAACAAAGTTTGCATTAATAAACCACTTATTGAAAGTCCGGTTCCCACTAAAACTACTGTAATAGCTTTAGGTAAACGATAATTGATAATAATGTATTCCCAGGTAGATTTACTGGCTTGTCCGCCAGTTAAACTCTGAAAAATTTCTTTGAACGGAATCGTTACAGATCCCAGACTAATGTTTGCAAAAAACAAAAAAAGCACCCCTGCTATCAGGTATAAGAATAAAATAGTATTTCTTTTTTGATTTTTCAAGTCAGACTAATTTAGTTTTTGTACAAATGTAAAATGGTAGTCCGGAAGTAAATCAGGATGAAAAATTTTGATATAATCTTTTAAAACCAAATCAGGTCGGCTAGGAGCCAATTCGTAATAAACAGTTCCTCCTGTGGCTCCTAATTTGCTTTCAAAGGTATAAACGTTTTTAGTAGCAAAAGCATTAAACTGCTCGTAATGCGGATTGCTGTCACCTAATTCTCTTGTATTTTTAAATGAGCCTGTGGCTATCCAGATATCAGCATTTTTGGCTTTCTCTAATATATTTTCAAACGATAAACCTAAGCTTCCGCTTCCTTTTGTATCCGCCCATAAATAATTGGATTTGGCATCTTTCATAAATTGAGCTACCCAGCTGTTACCTTTGGCCACATACCATTGGTTTTGGTACATTGAACCGTATAGAACTGTTTTTTCAGCTTTTTCACCGGCAACTAATCGCAAAGCATCGTTATAACTTTTTACAATATTGTCAAACAGTATTTTGCCTTCTTTTTCTTTACCGAATAGAGCAGCATAAAGTTTAATCCATTCGGCTTTTCCCAGTGGCGATTGCTCCATCCAATCGGCCTGAATGAGTACTTTTAAGCCATTTTTTTC
This sequence comes from Flavobacterium sp. ARAG 55.4, assembly GCF_051846875.1. NCBI lineage: Bacteria > Pseudomonadati > Bacteroidota > Flavobacteriia > Flavobacteriales > Flavobacteriaceae > Flavobacterium > Flavobacterium sp. ARAG 55.4. Next base: position 52,333 of record NZ_JBPYCT010000007.1, read on the forward strand.
TAAATTGGCAATCATCGGATTGTTGTTGTCGATACCAAAAGTTATAATAGCTTCAGGAGCTAAATCAATCAGCTTTTCCATGTTTAAGCGTTCATTTTGCCCCACATTTTTAACAATTCCGGCATCAATTAATTTACGGGTTTTTTCAGAAGAAACATAATCGGTATGGGGAAATCCCGCTAAGGATTTTTCAACTCCCAGCATTTCTAAAAACGGAATATTAGTTGTTGAAGTCACTACAATGGATTTCAGAGGAACTGTGATTTGGGTATACTTTTGTAAACTGTCTGGAACGGCTGTGTTTTTTTCTTTCAGGATGTACACAAAATCTTTATTGGCATCCGGCCAGGGGTTTAAAACTTTAACTATCGAATAACCATCGTATTTATGAATAGAAAGATTCGTCGAATATTCAATTTCATTTTTTTCAGTTGCTGCTGAAACAGAGGTTGTTTTTTCATTCTTTTTGCAAGCGGAAAAACTTAAAAAGAGTATTAGAAACAGGATTTTATTATAAAAAGAATTCATCATCAAAATTTATTTGCAAGCAAAGGTATATGAAATTGTAAAAATTACTGTTTATTTTTTAGGATAAAAAAATGAACAAATGGTATCTTTACCTCATGAATACTATAAAGCTAAAACGCTGTTCCGGTTGTGGAACTTCCTTTGATTGCGGAGATATTTCGGAACAGAAGAAATGTTGGTGCAATGATTTTCCACCCATTTTTAATTTTTCCGAAGAAGGAGATTGTCTTTGTCCCAATTGTTTTAAAAAGAGCTGTTCGCTTAAAATTGAGGAATACATAACTACGGTTTCACCGGAAAATGCATTAGATAACAAAGCCAAAGATTTACCCAAAACGACTCATTTAATAGAAGGAATTGATTACTATCTGGAAAACGGAAATTATGTTTTCAAAGCCTGGTTTCATCTCAAAAGAGGGAATTGTTGTGGCAATGGTTGCCGTCATTGTCCGTATTAAAAAAGTTATGAGTTATGAGTTGTGAGTTATGAGTTATGCGAACAGAAACATTCATTATAAAAAACAATTAGAATTAATAATTAACCATTTATCATTAACAATTAAAATGATTTACTTTGTAACAGGAGGGGAACGCTCCGGAAAGAGTAGTTATGCCGAAAATTTAGCCAAAGAATTATCAGAACGACCAATGTATGTGGCTACAGCACGAAAATGGGATGATGATTTCCAGAAGCGTATTGACCGCCATCAAAAAGACAGAGACGAACGTTGGATTAATATTGAAAAAGAAAAATTTTTGAGTGAAATTGATTTTTCAGGGCATGTTGCTGTGATTGATTGCGTAACTTTATGGTTGACTAATTTTTTTGTAGATACAAAAAATGATGTGGAATCGAGTTTGATTCAGGCCAAATCCGAATTTGAATCTGTTGCCAATCAACCCAATGCAACTATTATCATTATTTCGAATGAAATAGGAATGGGTGTTCATGCTGATACACATATTGGTCGAAAATTTACCGAATTACAAGGTTGGATGAATCAATATTTAGCTCAAAAAGCTGATAAAGTAATATTAATGGTTTCCGGAATTCCGGTAACGATAAAAGGAGGATTATGAATTTTGTAACCTCATGGTCTGGTGGAAAAGACAGCTGTTATGCGATGATGCAGGCAGTAAAGCTAGGATTGAAGCCAAAAGTTTTACTGAACATGATGAATGAAAACGGAAAGATTTCGCGTTCGCATGGTTTGCCTTTATCCATTTTGCATCAGCAGGCACAAAAAATGCAATTACCGATAGAAACGGTTCCAGCAACCTGGGGTGATTATGAGGAAAAGTTTATTGGTATTTTAAAAAAGTTGAAAGCCAATTTTGAGTTAGATGCTGCCGTTTTTGGAGATATCGATTTGCAGCCTCATAGAGATTGGGAAGAGAAAGTTTGTAAAGCGGCTGATTTAGAGGCTATTTTGCCTTTGTGGCAACAAGACCGCATTATTTTAGTGAATGAAATGATTGAAAGCGGGATAGAAACGATGATTGTTTCCTGTAATACCATGATGGGTGAGTCTTATTTGGGAAAGGTTCTAACCAAAGAATTAGCGCTCGAATTAGCAGCTAAAGGTATTGATCCATGCGGTGAAAATGGAGAATTTCACACCATGGTAATTTATTGTCCTTTGTTTTCAGATAAAATAACATTGCCCATTTTTAAAACTGTAGAGCATAATGACTATTGTTTTGTAGTTTGGGAATAAGTGAGCAGTATTCAGAAAGCATAAATTAGAATTAAGTCATAATTTTCAAGTTCAGTCTGAGAGGGCTAAGACGATGAAAAAAAATATCATATTCCATGCAAACATTAGACGAAATAATAAAATCCCGTCGCGATACCCGTCATTTTACCAATGATGCCGTTCCTGATGCTGTTATTGAAAAAGCGTTGCAGGCAGGACATTGGGCGCCTTCTGTTGGTTTGACTGAAGCTACTAGGTATTATCTTATTAAGTCAGCTGAAGTTAAGAAAGCTATCAAAGAATTGTTTTTGGAATATGATAAAAAAGCAGCAAAAAGTACCGATGATGAATCCCAAAAGGAACAATATCAAAATTTAAAACTCGAAGCAATTGAGGACGCTCCGTTGGGATTGGTAATTTGTTACGATCGTTCGGTGCTGAATCATTTTACTATTGGAACTGTGGGGAGTAATGAAGCGATTAAATTTAGTGCAGTTTGTGCGGCGCAAAATATTTGGCTTTCACTTACGGAACAAGGCTATTCTATGGGCTGGGTCTCGATTTTGAATTATTACGAATTCAAAAAAATACTGGGTTTACCAGAATATATTGAACCGCTGGGATATTTTTGCGTAGGCAAACCTGCAACCAATTATGACAACCAACCCATGTTACAACAGCTGCATTGGAAACAAAAATCGGAAGCCCCTTGTATAACAGAAATAAACGAACTTTCAGCAATTGATAAAAAACAAACGGAAGTAAAAGCTGTTGCAAAATCTAATGCAGCTTTTTCTATAACTGCTTTGCAACATAAAATAGATCAAAAAACAAAACCGACAGGTTCTTTAGGTGTTTTGGAAAAAATAGCACTGCAAATTGGTACTGTTTTTCAAACTTTGGAACCTAAAATAACTAAACCTCACATTGTGGTTTTTGCTGCTGATCACGGAATTGCTCAGCATGGTGTAAGTGCCTATCCGCAGGATGTTACCCGCCAAATGTTGACTAATTTCCTAGAAGGCGGTGCGGCGATCAATGTGTTTTGCAAGCAAAATAATATTGCACTTTCAATAGTTGATGCTGGTGTGAATTATGATTTTCCATCTAATACAGCACTTATTTCGGCTAAGATTGACAAAGGAACACATTCATTTTTAAACGGCCCGGCGATGAGTAAAAAGCAAATGGAATTGTGTTTTACCAAAGGAGCTGAAATTGTAACAAACCTTGCAAAACAGGGTAGTAATTGTGTTGGTTTTGGCGAAATGGGAATTGGTAACACCGCTACGGCTTCAGTTTTAATGAGTATGTTGTGTAATTTTTCTATTGAAGATTGTGTGGGCAGAGGGACAGGAGTGAATGATGAAAAATTACAATTCAAGATAGACATTCTTAGAAAAGCCATTGCTAATTACGATGGAGAAAAGGATCTAGATAGTTATCTGACCTACTTTGGCGGATTTGAAATTTTGCAAATGGCAGGAGGAATGCTGGAGGCTTATCATCAAAATATGATTTTTTTAGTGGATGGTTTTATTTGTAGTGTGGCTTTTTTGGTAGCGTACAAAAAGAATCCTGAAATACTAAAAAATGCTATTTTCAGTCATCAATCGGCGGAAAAAGCTCATAAGAAACTATTGGGATATTTGAATGTCTCAGCAGTACTTCAGCTTGATTTACGTTTGGGCGAAGGAACTGGCTGTGCTTTGGTTTTCCCAATAATAGAATCGGCTGTGGCTTTTTTAAATGATATGGCTAGTTTTGAAAGTGCCGGAGTGAGTGAGAAATAGATTTTTTTGGCTAAAGCCAATATAAAAGAAATTTGGAAATCTCCAGATAAATCTGGAGGCAATTAAAAAGGAGATTTGATATTCCGAGATTTAAAGCAATTAGAATTTTTTTAATGAATTGCCAATAGCTATTGGAGAGAGAAAGATAAATCTTTGATTGGCTTTAGCCAAAAAAATAAAACAATTTAAAAATACAATTATGCCTTTTGTTAAAGTATATATTCATTGTGTTTGGAGTACTAAAAATAGATTTCCTTATTTAGATTCAATAGAATTGCGTCAAAAAGTTTGGCAGCATATACGAGAAAATGCAGTTCAAAAAGGGATTTTTATAGATTTTATAAATGGATATGCTGATCATTGTCATTGTCTTATTTCATTGGGTGTTGATCAAAATATTCAAAAAATAATGCAATTAATAAAAGGAGAGTCTTCATTCTGGATAAATAAGAACGGTTTGACTAAAGCAAAGTTTGAATGGCAAGATGAATATTTTGCCGTTTCTGTTTCGGAATCGATTATTGACAAAGTTCGAGATTATATCAAAAATCAAGAAGAACATCATAAAAAGAAAACATTTCAAGAAGAATATGATGAATTCATTGATAAATATGGATTTAAGAAGATTAATGATAAATAGTTTGGCTGAAGCCATTAATGATTTTAATCAAGGTTTCTCCAGCTAAAGCTGGAGACAATTCAAAGGTAGGAGCTTTAGCTTGAATTGCCAACAGCTTTAGCTGTTGGCTTGTAGGTTGTGAATTTTATTGGCTTTAGCCAAAATGATATTGATATTTAAACAAAATGAAAAAAGAACTCCATATATTTTTTACCGCAGTACTATTTTATACCCGAATTCCCTGTCCCAAAAACATCAATCATCATCCGGATTATTTAAACAAAGCTTCCCGTTATTTTCCGCTTATCGGCTGGATTGTAGGCGGAATAAGCTTTGTGGTTTATTATCTTTCGGCTTTTGTTTTTTCGAATGAAATAGCGGTTATTTTATCAATTATTGCCAGTATTCTGGTTACAGGCGCTTTTCATGAAGATGGTTTTGCCGATGTATGTGATGGTTTTGGTGGCGGATGGACTAAGGAAAAGATTCTTCTAATTATGAAAGACAGTGCCATAGGAGCTTATGGAGCTATTGGTATAGTTTTACTTTTTTTATTAAAGTTTCAGAGTTTAGTTCAGTTAACAAATAAAGTTCAAATATCGGATTCGGGTTTGGGAGTTTTACTTCTTTTGATCACTGCTCATAGTTTGAGCCGATTAGCGGCAATTTCCATTGTTTTTACTCATGAATATTCCAGAGAAGATGCCACGAGTAAAAGCAAACCCATTGCTCAGAATTTTACATGGAGAGAAGTTATTGGGGCTTTCTTTTTTGGATTGTTACCACTTTTTGCTCTTTCATTCATTTACGCACAAATGTTGCTAGTTGTTATTCCTGTTTTCATATTCCGATATTTTCTGGCTCGCTATTTCCAAAAATGGATTGATGGTTACACTGGAGATTGTCTGGGAGCAACACAGCAGGTTTGTGAAGTAGTTTTTTATTTATCAGCAATTGCATTATGGAAATTTATTTAGTCCGACACACGGAGACAGTTTGTGAAAAAGGCATTTGCTACGGACAAAGTGATGTGGATTTGAAAGAACCTTATTTGGATCAATTTGAAAGTATAAAAAGCCAAATTCCAGCTGATGTTATTGTTTATTCCAGTCCGTTGTTGCGTTGTACCCAATTAGCAAAGTATTTATCAGATACAGTTATTACCGATTCCCGACTAATGGAAATGCATTTTGGCGATTGGGAATTAAAAAACTGGAATGCCATTCCCGAAGCCGATTATAGCCCTTGGATGAACGATTTTGTAAATGTCGCTGTTCCTAACGGCGAATCTTTTGTTGCTTTACACGAACGAGTGACTGATTTTTTTGAGACAGTTGTTTCAGAAAATAATACCAATAAAATAGTATTGGTAACTCATGCCGGAGTAATCAGAAGTATTTTGTGTACGGTTTCAAATTTACCTTTAAAAGATGCTTTTTCTAATAAAGTAGATTTTGGAGCAGTGATAAAAATAACATTGTGATTTTGTTTTGTGTTTTAAACTAATTGATTTTTAGTGCTTTATGCTAGTAAAGCCAAATAGTACTTTAAATTTGATTTTTAGCTGAATTAAGTTTTATCTTTGCCGCCGTATTGAGGTTGCTGTTTTCTATTTGAAAATGGCATTAAAAGGGAATTAGGTTTAAATCCTAAGCTGTACCCGCAACTGTAAGCTATCAAGCTTGTTGTTATCTGCAAAACCACTGTTTTAATTATAGATTTTAGAATTCAGATTTTAGTTATATCTAAAATCAAAAATCCTAAATCTAAAATGGAATGGGAAGGTAAACAACAAGACGCAAGCCAGGAGACCTGCCTAATACATCGAGTATCAAACTTTCGGGAAAAAAGGTTTGGGTATGGGGTCATTCTATGCTTTTCTCCCATTTTTAGTCATGTAACAGCAAATAGCTGTTATTAAATGTTTATTAAAATGAACCAAAAAATCGTTCGTATTAGTGCGTTATTCGTATTAATAAGTACCTGTGCAGTGGCGCAAAAAAAAGGAATTGTTCTTTCCGGAACGAATGAATTAGAAGAAGTGGTTATTTCTGATTCTAAATTTGCTTTACCAAAAGAAAAATCCGGAAAAGTAATTGTAAAGATTACTGCTGATGACTTAAAAAAGAGACCCGGACAATCAGTAGCTTCAGTTTTGAGTACAGTTGCGGGAGTAGAAGTAAATGGGAATCAGAGCCGAAATGGGAAAGATTTAGGTCTTTATATCAGAGGAGGAAGAGGACATCAGGCTTTAATTTTAATTGATGGTGTTCCTGTTACCGATGCTTCCGGAATCAGTTTGTCCTATGATTTACGTTTACTTTCAGCCGATCAGGTAGAAAGTATTGAGGTAATGAAAGGGGCGGCCAGTACACTTTATGGTTCTGGAGCAGCTACCGGAGTAATTAATATTACTTTGAAAAAGGCAGCTAAAAAATCCATTGCAGGAAATGTGTATATGAATGTAGGAACTCAGACTACAGCTAAGGATAAGGATTATTCAGCTCAGGATTACAATCAGGGATTTTCATTTAACGGAAAATCGGAGAAGTTCAATTATTTTGCCTCTTTAAACAGTACTGAAACTACCGGAATTTCTGAAGCTAAACCGGCCTTGGATACTGAAAACTTTGAAGCTGATCATTTTTCCAGAGTAAATTCTATTGTAAAGTTTGGTTTTACACCAAATAACAAATTAGCATTGGATTTCTTTGCCAGTTATGATAAAATTAAAAATGATTTTGATGCTGGTTCTTTTGCTGATAATATCGAGAATTTTGCCACTTCAGAACAATACAGAATTGGTTTTTCTCCAAAATACAAGTACACCAATGGTGAAATTGTCCTTAACTCGAGTGCAAATGTAATGGACAGGGCTCTTTTTAATTATGGTAGTTTTTCGTATTATAAATCAAGAAGCGTGAATGCCGATTTATTTAATAAATACAGCATTTTACCGGAATTATTTCTGGTAACCGGAGCTCAGTTTCAATTTCATGAAATGTCTAATAAAAGTGATTATGTAGATATTCGTACTGAATTAGCTAATTTTAATATGATTGATCCTTATGTAACTGCAGTTTATAACTCTGATTTTGGATTCAATTTTAATGCCGGAGCACGTTATACCATTCATAGTATGTTTGGAAATAATTGGGTTTTTAACTTAAATCCTTCGTATTCTATACCAAATACACCAATAAAATTATTGGCTTCTTACAGTTCCGCTTTTATAGCACCTAGTTTGTATCAGTTATATTCTTCTTATGGTGATGAGAATTTGGTTGCTGAAAAAGATAAAACACTGGAAGCAGGAGTGGAATTAGAATTATTAAATAAAAAACTGACTTTCACATCTATAGCTTTTTTGAGAGATGAAACTGATGCTATTGGTTTTGATTTGAGTACTTATGAATATTATAATATTTCAGGAATTAATAAAGCCAGAGGATTTGAAACTATGTTTTCGTATCAATTGACAAACAAATTAAAATGGAGTGCTAATTACACTTTTACAGAAATGCAGAAGCAGTCAAGAGTTTTAAACCCGAAGCATAAGGTAAATTCGGCAATTGATTTTCAGGCAACTGACCGCTTAGCTTTTAGTGCTACTTATCAATTTGTATCTGACAGATATACAGAGTATAGTACTTATGGACCAGCGCCGGATTTTGAAACTATTGTTAACTCAGAAATACTGAAAGATTATCAATTAGTAAATGCAAATATCCGTTATACCGTTATTAAAAACAGACTAAACCTTTTTGCGGCAGCAGATAATATTTTGAATAAAGACTTTGTAGAAGCCAGAGGTTTTAGTACCAAAGGCAGAAACTTTAAATTAGGATTGAATATTACTTTGTAAAACCGCTGATACAATTAAAAAAATCCCATCTACTTTTTAAATAAGCAGATGGGATTTTTGTTTGGTGTAAAATAGAAATTTTATTGTTCCAAGTTTGAAATAAATTCAGAAATAGAATGTGCAATTTTGTCCTGTGCTTTAGTATCTGATGCTTTTTCAAATCCTGAGGACACCATTAGTGTCACAATCAACAATACATAAACGACTTTTTTCATTTGGTTTATTTTTAAATGGTTGGTTCTTATTGCTATAAACTCAAATGGATTGTGAATTATTGTTTATCTGTACTAAAATACATCAAATTAAGTCCTCGTAGTGTTTTAGAATCATCAATAAAAGGAAAATCAGCTGTTGTTTTTTGCGGAATATTTTTAGCTGTTCCGGTAATTTTACTAATAGCGGTAGCTAATAAAGGCTCATTTGGATCGCCAAGAATTCCCATGGTACTAATTCTTTCAAATAAGGGGTATTCAGGAACTAATCCTTCTAAATAATCACCAAAACCTGCTGCATTTACCGAACGGGCAACAATAGGCTGCATTGCATAACGATGAGAAGGATTTGCATTAGTTCTTGAAAAAGTAGGGGAATCATAAAGAGTAACCGAAGCTACATTTTTTCCATCGGTATTATCTCCTATCTGGATTACATTGATATAGGGATCCAGACCGTTAATAATGAGTTCACTTGCCGAAGCGGTACTCCTGGTCGTTAAAACATAAATTCTGTTAAGATTTAAACCATTGATACCCGCTTTGTCAATAGTGCTTGTAAAAGTGTATTTTCTGTTGAGAAAAGATTTTTTGTTATTGTATGCCAATTCGCTAAAAATCTGTCCTGTAAATTGTCCCGTAATCATACTGGCTAATCGGGTAGCAGTCAGTACAGAACCTCCGCCATTGTACCTTAAATCCAATACCAGATCAGTTATCCCTTCGGTTTTAAAATACCCAAAAGCATCATTAAGTTCTAAATCATAATTGTCATAAAAACCATTGTACATCAAGTAGCCAATTTTATGAGTTCCATTGTTAATGACTTTTTTGATAAAAACAGGATTTTCAGCTAAAGTCGTTTTTGTCAATGTTAAACTTTTTCCATTAGGAGTAATTACAGGATTGTTATTGTTGTCATAAGTAAGGTCGGCAAAATTTAAGGTGTAATCCAGTGCAGCACTTCTTAGCAAACTAAGATAATTGGTCAGTGTGAGGCGGGTTCCGTTTACCGCATAAAATATTTCACCACGTTTAATGTTTTTTGTAGCAGCATCAGACCCCGGAATTATATAACGTACGTAGCCAATAACCTGATTGCTTCCTGAAGAAACTAAACTCAAACCATATTCTACTCCATTGTTTTTAGAAGTTCCCTGTAGTTGTTGCTCCAGTGAAAGATAGTCGTTAACAATCCAGCTGTAGCGGTCTACGACAGTATTATCAGCGATATTTTTTTGATTGGAAGGAAAATACAGCAGACTTTCAAATAAATTTTCCGGAGAAGAAAAGCTTTGTAAATAACTTTCATATTCGGCACCAGAAGTAAATCTGTCGTCGGCTAAATCAGGAATTTCAGATTGCCATAAGTACATGGAATTCATTCCTCTCCATATAAAATTGTTGACATCCATGGCTGTTGGTTCCGGTAGGGTATCATCATTATCCTGACAACTTTGCAAAAACAAAAATGGGATAATCAGTGCTATTATGTGTTTATACAAAGTGTTCATATTTTGTTAATGATTATGGCTATTAACGTAAAAATACTATCTTTAGTTTTATTATTTGCTTTTTTAGTTAAAATAGTAATAGATTTTTTGCATAAATCGTATTATCTAACGTTAGAGTTATAATTGTGCTGTTTTTTTGGCATAGAAATGGTAATGCATAGTTTAAATAGGAACCTAAATTTTAATATAAAGATATGAAAATGAGAAAAATACTAATTGTATTAATAGCTGCCTTTGCTTCCGGAACATTCTACGGACAAACGGTTTTTGATCAGTTTGACGGACAGGAAGAAATTGTTTCCGTAATTGTAAATAAGAAAATGTTCGAGTTAATGAGTAAAGTAAAAGTAGATGCTTCTGATAAAGAAACACATCAATATTTGAAGTTAATTCAAAATTTAGATAATTTAAAAGTGTATTCAACTACTAATACCGCTGCAGCTCAAAAAATGAGAGATGCTGCTGATAATTATATCAAAACGGCTGCATTAGAGGAATTAAAGAAAGTAAATGAAAATGGAAAACAAGTTACCATAGATGTAAAACGTTCCGGTAATCAGCTGAAAGAATTTTTAATGTTTATTGATGATGATGCAAATGGGATTAATCGTTCGGTTTTAATGTCATTAACAGGTCTTTTTAATTTAAATGATATTTCAATTTTAACAGATAAAATGCAAATTCCCGGAGGTACTGAGTTAAAGAAACTCACTGAAAAATAATAGTAAACCCGTTTTAAGAAAAAAAGCTGCTTCATTTTTATGAAGCAGCTTTGTTAGTTTTAATGACAAAAAGTTTTAAAGTTTTTGGCAGCACTCTCACTACCTAATCCCATAGCTCTGGAAAAATCATCGCAGGCACTTTGTTTGTCTTTGAGATGGTCGTAAACCAATCCTCTTAAATTATAAACAACATAATCACTAGTGTTGTTTTTAATAGCAAATATTACAATCCTGAAGAGCTGCTTTGTAATTCTTCATTTTATAATAAATATTAGCTCTTGTTGTATAAGCATACGTATTGTCATCATGCAGTTCTAATGTTTTATTAGCATCAGCTAAGGCTCCATCAAGGTCATTTATTTTGAGTTTTTCCATACTTCTGTTTAAATAAGCCTGGCTAAACTCAGGTTTTAAATTGATGGCTTTAGTATAATCCATCACCGCTCCTTGTGTGTTTCCCGCATTTGATTTTTTCATTGCCTGATCAAAATAATTCTCGGCAGTCTGACTCCATCCGCATATTGATAATAATGTGAAGGAAAATAAAAGTAGATTTTTCATACATTTTTTTATTTATAAAAATATCATTTCAAATTGGTTTTTAAGCCATTTTTAATGAAAAAATGACAAAACTCCTTTTTCAACAGCTGTTGGTCGAAATAGTGATTCCAGCTATAATAAATAACTCTAAATTTATAATTAAATTGTTTTATAAATCATTACAAGCAACCGGATGAGAAATATTTTTTTTATAGTAAGCTTTTTTTTAGGTATCCAATTTAGTAATTCTCAGGAACTAAAAAACCAACCCAAACCCTTTGGTCCTTTGCCTACGCAAAAACAAATTGACTGGCAGGAAATGGAATTTTATGCTTTTATTCATTTTTCTCTAAATACATTTACCAATAAAGAATGGGGATATGGAGACGAATCTCTGCAACTTTTTAATCCCACCGCTCTTGATGCACAACAATGGGCCCGTACGGTTAAAGAGGCCGGAATGAAAGGAATTATTTTAGTAGCAAAACACCACGATGGTTTTTGTTTGTGGCCTTCAGTTTATACGGAACGTTCTGTGAAAAACTCTCCGTGGAAACAAGGAAAAGGTGATGTGGTAAAAGAATTGGCGGAAGCCTGCAGAACATACAATCTTAAGCTGGGGTTGTATCTTTCTCCTTGGGACAGAAGTCGTGCCGATTATGGTAAACCGGAATATGTAACTTATTTTAGAAATCAGTTAAAAGAATTACTGACTAATTATGGAGATGTTTTTGAAATGTGGTTTGACGGGGCTAATGGAGGCGATGGCTATTATGGCGGTGCCAATGAAATTAGAAAAATAAATACTTTAGAATATTACAACTGGGAAGAAACCTATAAGTTAATATATAAAATAGCTCCTGAAACACTGGTTTGGGGAATAGGACCTTCTGAGGCAAGATGGATAGGAAATGAGGAAGGTTATGCTAATAAAACCAATTGGAGTCTTTTACGTCAAAAAGATGACTTAGCCGGGAAAGTACATTATACAGACTATATGTCCGGTCATGAAGATGGAGAAAAATGGGTTCCCGGTGAGGCTGATGTTTCTATCAGACCCGGATGGTTTTACCATGCTGTTGAAGATGATAAAGTACGGTCGCTGGACGAACTGGTTGATATATATTATAATTCGATAGGCCGAAATGCGACTCTTTTACTCAATTTGCCTGTGGATCAAAGAGGTTTGATTCATCAAAATGATATTCAGAGACTGAAAGAATTAGTGGCTGTTATAAAATCAGATTTTAAAACAGAATTGTTAGCCCATACAAAAACCAAAGCAGATAATGTGAGAGCAAACAGTTCTCGGTTTAGTGCTAAAAACCTGATTGACGGCGATAAAAATACGTATTGGGCAACTGATGATGAGGTTATAAAAGCAAGTGTTGAATTTCAATTTAAAAAACCTACAGCTATTAACAGAATTGTGCTTCAGGAGTATATAAAGTTGGGGCAACGGGTCAAAGCATTTTCTGTTGAAGCGAAAGTGGATGGAAAATGGCAGACAGTCGCAAATGAAACGACTATTGGTTATAAACGAATTTTAAGAATGGACAGAGTAATTGCTTCTGCTATCAGAATAAATATTCTGGATGCTAAAGCCAGTGTGCTGCTTTCGAACATAGAAGCTTATAATGCGCCCACTTTTGTAAAAATGCCGGTTATACAAAGAGATCGTAAAGGAGCGATAACTATAAAAAGCGAAGAAGCAAGTCAGATTTATTATACGCTCGACGGAAGTATCCCTTCGGAAAAAAGCAACTTATATCAGGGCGTTTTTAATTGTGAAAAAGCAGTAACCATTAAAGCTATCGCCAGAAAGGAAGCAGAAGGAATCCGCAGTGCCGTTGCAACGGTAAAATACAGCGCATCTAAAGAGAATTGGAAAATAATTGCAGTTTCCAGTGGTGATATTCAATCAGCGGAAAGAATTATTGACGGTAATCCTGAAACTATCTGGGCTTTTGGGAATGAAAAACATCCATTGCCACAAGAAATTACAATTGATATGGGAAGCGTGAAAAACATAAAAGGCTTTAGTTACCTTCCGCAACAACTGGGAAACAATCTTAATTTGATAGCCAATTATGAATTTTTTACCAGCACTGATATTAAAAAATGGACTAAACAGTCTCAGGGAGAATTTTCCAACATAAAAAATAATCCAATTGAGCAAGTTAAAACTTTTGATAGCGTTAAAGCAAGATATTTACGTTTCGTAGCTTTATCAGCTATAGGAAGCGGAGAAACAGTTTCAATAAATGAAATAAATGTATTAGAAGAATAACTGGAATATTAAAAATAATCTTGATGTTTTTAATTGTGTTTTTTGCCGACGCACATAGGTTATTAGTCGAATAATTAATTTTCAGGAACAGAAGATGTGTAATTTTATCTTAATAATTTAATTCAACAATAAAAATGATTAAAGAAGATATCAATTTTAAAGAAGCGGGTAGGTTTGAAGAAACGCGTTTTGAGAAAATTCATAATGTAATTTTTGATTCGTCTAAAGAAGCCTCTTTGTTAGTAGCGCAGGAAATAGCTAATTTGATTCAAAGAAAAGAAGAATTAAATGAACCATGTGTTTTGGGATTAGCAACTGGATCTTCACCAATAAAGGTATATGAAGAGCTTGTAAGAATGCATAAAGAAGAAGGTTTGAGTTTTAAAAATGTGGTTACCTTTAACTTAGACGAGTATTACCCAATGGATAAAGATAACATTCAGAGTTATTTTTATTTTATGCACGAACATCTTTTTAATCATGTAGATATAAAAGCCGAAAATATTAATATTCCTGACGGAAAAGTAAGTGCTGAGGAGCTGCGTCAGTATTGCATTGATTATGATATGAAAATCAACTCTTACGGAGGCTTGGATTTTCAGTTATTAGGAATTGGAAGAACCGGACATATTGGTTTTAATGAGCCGGGATCACACGTTAATTCGGCTACAAGAAGTATTACTCTGGATCATATTACCCGTGTTGATGCGGCTCCGGCTTTTTTAGGTGTGGATAATGTGCCCCGCAAAGCCATTACAATGGGAATTGGTACAGTAAAGAATGCTAAACGCATTGTGCTTCTGGCATGGGGAATCAGTAAAGCGGATATTGTTAAGGAGACTATCGAAGGAGAAATTTCTTCTCAGGTACCTGCGACATATTTGCAAGAGCATAACAATACTACTTTTGTTTTGGATACAGAAGCTTCATCAGAGCTGACAAGGGTAAAAACACCTTGGTTAGTAAAATCATGTCTCTGGACTGATGAGTTGAAACTGAAAGCCGTGGTGTGGTTAAGCGGGCTGACTAATAAGCCTATTCTAAAGCTGACAGATAAAGATTATAATGATAATGGAATGTCCGGATTATTAGCCGAAGAAGGAACAGCCTATCATTTGAATATTAAAATGTTTAATACCTTACAGCATACGATTACCGGATGGCCCGGAGGAAAACCGAATGCAGATGATACCTATCGTCCGGAACGCTCAGAGCCGGCTAAAAAGAGAATTATCATTTTTAGTCCGCATCCTGATGATGATGTGATTTCAATGGGAGGAACTTTTGACAGGCTGGTAGAGCAGGGGCACGAAGTGCATATTGCGTATCAGACTTCTGGAAATATTGCTGTTTCTAATGATGAAGCGCTGAAATTTGCTGAAGTTTCTACCGTTTTAAATTCAGCTTCAACAGAATCAGACAGTATTATTGATTTCTTAAAAAATAAGTCTAAAAACGATATTGACTCTGTAGCAGTCAGAAAATTAAAAGGATTAATCAGAAGAAGCGAATCCTTAGGCGCCACCCGCTACATGGGAGTTCCTGATGAAAATGTTCATTTTTTAGATCTTCCGTTTTATGAAACAGGAACTGTAAAAAAGGGAAATCTTACCGATGCTGATATTGATATTATGTGTAATCTTATCGATAAAGTAAAGCCACATCAGATATATGCAGCCGGAGATTTAGCTGATCCGCACGGAACACACAAAGTATGTTTGGATAGTTTGTTTGAAGCTTTGAAAAGATTAAAAAGTAACAGCTACATGGATGATTGCTGGGTATGGTTGTACCGAGGGGCATGGCATGAATGGGAAACCTATGAAATTGAGATGGCTGTACCGATGAGTCCGGATCAGGTACTTAAAAAGCGTTATGCTATTTTTTACCATCAGTCTCAAAAAGATGGTGTAATGTTTCAGGGAGATGATTCGAGAGAATTCTGGGTAAGAGCTGAAGACAGAAACAGGGCTACGGCAAAAAAATACAATGATTTAGGTTTGGCTGAATATGCTGCTATTGAAGCATTCAAGCGCTATCATTTTTAATTTTCTTTTAACTACATAAGTGGTGGTAACTTTTGTTTTGGTTGGGTTACTACATGAAAAATGCAATCTTAATTGATTGCATTTTTTTATTTATTACAGTTTTTAAAATTATATAGATGCATTTAATATTCGCTGTTTTACTTCGTCGATATACGATCTTCCTATAACATATCTTAGACCTTCGATTTCAATGCTGTTGCCTTCCACAGCATCAATTTTATCAATAGCAATCGTATAAGAACGGTGTATTCTTAAAAAATCTTTTTCAGGTAATAAACCGGTGAAGTCAGACAAGGTACTGTGAATAATATATTTTCCGGTTAAAGTATTTATTTTCAGATAGTCTTTTAAACTTTCGATTACTAAGATTTCATTGAGAAAAATTTTCTTCATTCTCTTTTTGTCGATTTTGACAAAAATAAAAGGATTTTCTTTGTTTGCCTCCAGCGGAACTTTATTTGTATTACTGAGTCTTTTGTTAATTTTATTAATGGCCTTCATCAGCCTTGGAAATTCAATAGGTTTTACCAGATAATCTAATACATCCAGTTCATAAGTTTCAATGGCAAATTGATCATAGGCACTTGTTATTACAAGCAGCGGAGGATTTTCTAAACTTTTTATAAAATTAATACCATCCAGAACCGGCATATTTATATCTAAAAAAACCACATCAATAGCATTGTTTTTTAAATAATTTAAACCTTCTATCGAATTACTGAAGGTTTCTATTACTTCAAAATTTTCAATATGTTCTATGTGATTTTTAATAACATTAATAGCTAGTGGCTCATCATCTATGATTAAACAATTTACTTTCATTTGGTAATAATTTTTTTATAACGAAATAATTAGGGGGGTAAAGCCTTATAAAAGGGACTTTAATCAGGTTCAGACACCTTAATTACAAGCCTTACAACAAAAATATTCTTTTTATTTTTAAATGAAAGCTTATAATCGTTTTTATTGTATCCTAGCTCAAGTCTTTTTTTTACGTTTTCAATTCCTATTCCGCTAGACATTTTAAAATTCTCTTTGTGTTTTGTAATTTCAGGCATCGGATTACTGACTTTAAAATCCAGTATGTTGTCTTTTATTTTAAAATCGATAGTAATCTTTACTTTTCCGGTATTTTTATTAACGCCGTGTTTAAACGCATTTTCAATAAAAGTAAGCAATAACACAGGGGCTATTTCTTTATCATGGATGTCGCCGGAAATAGACATGTCGATTTCTAGTCGTTCGTCATTTCGGATTCTTTCCAAATCCAGATAATTTTGGATGCATACAATCTCGTTTTCAAGCGTTTGTCTCTTGTTTTTTGTTTCATAAAGCATGTAACGCATCAATTCAGCAAGTTTGATGACGACTTTAGGAGTTTTATTTGACTTTTCGACAGATAAAGAATAAATGTTATTGAGGGTATTAAAGAAAAAATGAGGTGAGATTTGTGATTTTAAAAAAAGTAGCTCGGTTTCTAATTGTGACTTTTCCAGATCGGTTACTCTTTTTTGTTCTTTTAAAAAGTCAAATGTTATTTTAATGGCAGTAACAAAAGTGATTACGTAAAGTTCGCCCAGCATCATGTCAATACAATAATTCAGCGAAAAAGTGTCCATGTATTCTGGTCCTTCCGGCCATACATTATGGTTAATCAAAAAATAAGTAAGATTGAACTTGACAAGAACCATAAGGAATATAGCCGCTAAAATGGAGACTATATATAAAAGGTATTTTTTTTTGTAAACCAGATTGGGCATTAAAATCAAAATATTGAGATAACATAAACTCATATGTATAGGAAAACCCAGCAGATTTGTTTTTAACGAATAGATATAATCGTTAAAATAGCTTCCCCAGCGAAAAGTGTTAAATATAAAATACACTGACCAGAAAAGCACATGGTATCGTAATGGCAGTCGGTAAAGTTTGTTATTGTTAAAGAGCATAAGAAAATGTAGTGTTTGTTAGTTTTTTTTGATGTTTAACTAAGTTTATGTGTCATCCGTCTAAAATTATTCAGGTGGAAATCAAATTTATCTAAATTTAAAGTTAAATTAAGATTAATAGATATGAGGGATTTAAAAATAGCTGTTTTGTTTTTGATTTTAGCCAGCAGTTGCAAACTGAATGAAGACAAAAATAAGCATAAAGAACCGGTTTTTTTCAATCATGTTGATCCTTTTATAGGTACAGGCGGACATGGTCATACCTATCCTGGTGTTACGGTTCCTTTTGGGATGGTGCAGTTAAGTCCGGATAATGGGATTTCTGCCTGGGACTGGTGTTCAGGATACCATTACTCTGATTCTGTGATTGTAGGTTTTTCTCATTTGCATTTAAGCGGTACAGGTATTGGTGACTTAGCGGATATTTTGTTAATGCCCGTTAGTAAAAAAATCGATCTGACGGTTAATCCTGAATCGAGAGATGAGGTTCCGTATAAATCCTCATTTAGTCACGCTAAAGAAAAAGCAAGTCCGGGATATTATCAGGTATTTTTAAATGATTCCAAAGTTACCGCAGAGTTAACAGCAAACCAGCGTACAGCTTATCATAAATATACTTTTTCAAAAGGAGGACCTCAGGCTGTAATTCTGGATTTAGGTTATGCAATTAATTGGGACAAAGCTGTAAAAACAGCAGTATCTATTGAAGATAAACATACTGTAAGCGGATATCGTTATAGTACAGGATGGGCTAAAAATCAAAAAGTATTTTTTGTTGCCAAATTTTCTAAACCAATAAGCGAATATTTTTTAGCAAACAATCACAAAGCTGTTGATGGAATCGCTTCTGAAGGAGAAAAAACTTCGGCTCAGTTCTTTTTTGATACCGAAAACACAGAAGAGCTGTTAGTGAAAGTTGCCGTTTCATCGGTGAGTATTGCTAATGCAAAAGATAATTTAGATTCAGATGACTTTGATTTTGATAGTGTAAAAAAAGAAGCAATAAATAGCTGGAATACTTCTTTAGGAAAAATAGAAGTTGAAACTCCAATAGATTCTCTCAAAACTATTTTTTATACAGCGATGTATCATGCTCAGGTAGCACCGGTAACCTACAGTGATAAAAATGGTCAATACAGAAGAGAAGACGACAGCATTATTACCGCTAAAAACTATACAGCTTATTCCACATTATCACTTTGGGATACGTTTAGAGCCGAAAATCCCTTATTGACTTTACTGGCTCCGGATAAAGTTTCCGATATTGTTAACTCCATGTTGGCCTATTACGAAACCAGAAAAATATTGCCGGTCTGGACACTTTCTGCAAATGAAACTAACACAATGACCGGCTATCATTCAATTCCTGTAATTGTGGACGCTTATCTAAAAGGAATTAAAGGTTTTAATGCCCAAAAAGCATACGAAGCGATGAAAGCGACGATGATTCAAAACGAACGAGGTTTAAATTTCTATAAACAATTTGGATACATTCCTTATAATTTACTGGATGAATCGGTAACCATTACTTTAGAATATGCTTATGACGACTGGTGTGTGGCACAAATGGCTAAAGCATTGGGCAAAGAGGATGATTATAATTATTTCCTGAATCGTTCTAAGGCGTATCAATATTTATTTGATTCGAAAACCGGATTCATGAGAGGAAAATCAGAAGATGGAAAATCATGGAATGAACCTTTTGATCCTAAACATTCCAATCACAGAGAACATACTGATTATACCGAAGGAAACGCCTGGCAACACAGCTGGTTTGTACCACATAATGTAGATGATTTTATAAAATTGCACGGAAGTGATGCCATTTTTACGAAACGTTTAGAAAAATTATTCACGGAGAGTTCAGAGATTACAGGAAATAATATTTCAGCTGATATTTCGGGATTAATAGGACAGTATGCTCATGGAAATGAACCAAGTCATCATATTGCTTATTTGTTTAATAAGGCCGGAAAACCCTGGAGAACTCAATATTGGGTACGTCATATTTTAGATACGCAATACAATACTACACCTGACGGACTGAGTGGAAATGAAGATTGCGGACAAATGTCGGCCTGGTATATTTTCAGCTCTTTAGGATTTTATCCTATGAACCCTGCTTCGGGAGAATATGAAATAGGAAGTCCGATTTTTGAAAAAGCTACTATTACACTTGAAGGTGGAAAAACATTTGTAATTGAAGCCGAAAATGTTTCGGCAGCCAATTTTTACATTCAGTCGGCAACATTAAACGGAAAGCCATTTAACCAAACAACTATTTCGCACAAACAAATAACACAAGGTGGGATACTGCATTTTGTTATGGGATCTAAGCCAAATGAAAATTGGGGTTTAACTATTAAAAACAAAAAGTAAGTATGGACAGCATCGATTTGAGTATCATTATAATTTACATTCTTATTACTATCGGGATAGGAATCTGGATTTCCAGAAAAGCCTCTAAAGGTCTGGACGATTATTTTCTTGGAGGAAACTCCATCAAATGGTATTACCTGGGCCTGAGTAACGGTTCTGGTATGTTTGATGTTTCAGGAACAGCCTGGATGGTGGGGATTTTGTTTTTATACGGCGTTAAAAGTTTTATGTTTATGTGGTTATGGCCTATCTGGAACCAGATTTTTGTCATGATGTTTCTGGCTGTCTGGATAAGACGTTCCAATATAATGACGGGTTCAGAATGGATTTTAACCCGTTTTGGGAATGACAGAGCAGGAAAAGCATCGCATATTATTGTTGCTGTTTTTGCAATTATTTCTACTATAGGTTTTATTGCTTATTTCTTTGAAGGAATTGGTAAGTTTATGACTGTTATTTTACCCTGGGATTTGGCTTTGCATTTTAATGGAGATATTTTACTTACTTCAGAGCAGTCCTATGCATTAATTATCATCTTCATGACTACTCTTTATACTATCAAAGGAGGTATGTTTTCGGTAGTTGCTACCGAAGTATTGCAATACGGAATCATGATTTTATCAGGTGTTCTTGTTGCCGGATATACACTTATTAATTATACAGATGTTCAGATCAATTCGATTATTACAGAGGAATGGAAAAATGTTTTCTTTGATATGGAATTAGGAAGTCACTGGTCAGGAAAATATGAAGCTTTTGATCAATTAATCAACACCGAAGGGTATAAAATGTTTGGAGCATTAGTAGGAATGTCTTTGTTCAAAGGTTTCTTTGCCAGTATTGCCGGTCCTACACCAAGTTATGATTTACAACGTATTCTTTCTACAAAATCGGTAAAAGAAGCAGCATATATGAGTGGTTTCACTAATTTGATTCTTTTTATTCCAAGGTATTTATTAATTGGCGGAATTGTAGTTATTGCATTAGTAACTCTTGCTCCTCAAATGATTGCCAATCCGAAATTAAGCGGAGCCGATTTAGAAATATTATTACCTACAGTTATTAATTTCCACGTACCGGTAGGAATCAAAGGTTTGTTGTTAGCCGGATTATTAGCGGCTTTTATGTCTACTTTCTCTGCTTTTGTAAATGCAGGACCTGCGTATATCGTAAATGATATTTATAAAAAATACTTTAAGCCCGTTGCTACCAGTGAGCATTACATTAAGATAAGTCATATTGCTTCTTTTGTTATTGTGGGACTTGGGGTTTTCATGGGATTTTTTGCTGATTCGATTAACTCATTGACTTTATGGATCACCAGCGCCTTATTTGGTGGTTATGTAGCTGCTAATTTTCTAAAATGGGTGTGGTGGCGTTTTAACGGCTGGGGGTATTTCTGGGGAATGTTTGCCGGATTGATTGTTGCGTCATTACAATTCATTTTAGGGCAAAGTAAAGGGAGTTTTGAAGTGGGAACCTGGCTTTATGATTTATCAGAAATGCAGGATATTTATATGTTTCCTATAATTTTTAGTTTTTCAGTCTTAGGTTGTGTATTGGGGACTTTTTTTACAAAACCGACAGATACCGAAGTTTTAAAATCTTTTTATGCGAATGTAAGACCCTGGGGTTTCTGGAAACCTGTTTATAGTTTATTGCAAAAAGAAGATCAGGCTTTTGAAAAAAATACTGAGTTTGCAATGGATATGATTAATTGTGTCGTCGGAATTGTATGGCAGTCCAGTATGATTGTACTTCCTATTTTTTTACTGATTAGAGATTATCCTAAAATGTTTGTGTCATTACTTATCTTTTTAATAACCTCTGTGATATTAAAATATACTTGGTTAGATAAGGTTCGAAAAATAAACAACTAGCTGAAAAACAAAAACAATATAATTAAAACAAAAATAAAATGAGCACTATTCCTTGGCAAGATAAACCTGAAAACAGCAACGATGTAATGTGGAGATATTCTAATAATCCAATCATTGACCGTTATGCGATTCCATCCTCTAACAGTGTTTTCAATAGCGCAGTAGTTCCTTTTGGAGATGGTTTTGCAGGTGTTTTCAGATGTGATAACAAAGCGGTTCAGATGAATATTTTTGCCGGTTTCAGTAAAGACGGAATCAATTGGGATATTAACCATGAGCCTATCGTAATGCAGGCCGGTAATACCGAAATGATTGAATCTGCTTATAAATATGATCCTCGTGTAGTTTTTATTGAAGACCGTTACTGGATTACTTGGTGTAACGGGTATAATGGTCCAACAATTGGTATTGGTTATACTTTTGATTTCGTAGAATTTTTTCAATGTGAAAATGCTTATTTGCCTTTTAACAGAAACGGTGTTTTATTTCCGCAAAAAATAGATGGAAAATATGCGATGTTAAGCCGCCCCAGTGATAACGGGCATACTCCTTTTGGGGATATCTGGATAAGCTTTAGCCCGGATATGAAATATTGGGGAGAGCATCGTTTAGTGATGAAACCAACACCATTTGAAGACAGTGCCTGGCAATGTACCAAAATTGGAGCTGGACCTATTCCTATTTTAACTGAAGAAGGCTGGCTGATGATTTACCACGGAGTAATTAACACTTGTAACGGTTTCCGTTATGCGATGGGAGCAGCTATTTTAGATACCGAAAAACCGGATACTGTAAAATACCGAACACAGCCATATTTATTAGGACCGGCAGTAGATTATGAACAAACCGGAGATGTACCTAATGTGGTTTTTCCATGTGCTGCTTTACATGATACTGAAGAAGACAAATTAGCTGTTTATTACGGTGCAGCTGATACTGTGGTAGCAATGGCTTTTGGAAAACTAAGTGAAGTGATTCAATTTACTAAAGATAATAGTTTATAAAATGATGCAAGAAAGTAGTAAAATAATGTCTTCGCTTTTGTTTTTTTACTCTTTGCTGGGTTTTGCTCAGGCAAATGGCGAAATGATACCCCAAAAATATGTAGCTTATAAAACTTCTGAAACAATTGTAATTGATGGAGAAGCTTCTGAATCGGCTTGGGATAAAGCAGAATGGACAACTTCTTTTATCGATATTGAAGGAATTATTAAACCCAAATATGATACCAAAGTAAAAATGCTTTGGGATGAGAAGTATTACTACATACTGGCAAAAATGGAAGAACCGCATGTTTGGGGAAATCTAAAACAACGGGATACTATTATTTTTTACAACAATGATTTTGAGGTTTTTATAGATCCTGATGGCGATGCTCAAAACTATTATGAGTTGGAAATTAATGCATTGAATACTGCCTGGGATTTATTTTTGAGCAAACCTTACAGAGAAAAAAATGTTGTTCTGAACGATTGGAATATGAGCGGATTAAAATCAGCAGTTAAAATCCACGGAACCCTCAATAATCCATCGGATACTGATGAAGGATGGGTTTTAGAAATTGCAATTCCATGGGCTGTATATCAAAAATCCTATGGAGAAGACAATGTGCCAAGAGATAATTTCTGGAGAGTCAATTTCTCAAGAGTCAACTGGCAGCATACTATTGTTAACAGAAAATACGAACGCAAGAAAGATATTAAGGGAAAATTCCTTCCGGAGTATAACTGGGTTTGGTCGCCGCAAGGAGTAATCAATATGCACGAGCCGGAAAAATGGGCCTATGTTTATTTTTCTTCAAAAGAAATTGGAAATAGCGATAACTTTAGCATTCCGAAAGATGAAAAAATAAAATGGGAGCTGTTTAATCTGTACAGAAAGCAAAAATCTTATTATAAAACTCATAAATCCTGGGCTAAATCAATTAAGGATATTTCTAAAGAGACTATTGCTATAGATACAGTTATTGTAAAACCTTTTTTAGAGCATTATTCTTCCGGATATTCCATTTCGATAAAAAGTCCATTTTCTAATAAAAAATTTATTATTAAAGAAGATGGTCAGTTTTTGGAACAGAGCAATTAATCGAAGCAAATTTTTATAAAATAAATCTAAATGATGACTATTTCTAAACCTTTAAAAAAGTTCAGTTTTTTGGTACTGTTGGTAAGCATTTTTGTTGGCTGTTCTGCTGTAAAGGAACAAAAAAACACTCCAAAAGATTTAAAAACAATAGCTTATGTAGCAGGTTATGAGGATTTTGATCCGGCAAAAGTGGATGCGACTAAGCTAACGCATATTAATTATGCTTTTGCGAATATTGTTGATGGAAATGTACAGTTTGAGTTGGCTACAGATAAAGCAAAAATAGAGAGTCTGATGAAGCTGAAAAAACAAAATCCAAAACTGAAAATTTTATATTCTATTGGAGGCTGGGTTTGGTCAGACCAATTTTCCAATATAGCTGCTTATAATGATTCAAGAGTCAAATTTGCTAAAAGCGCAGTGAAACTAATGAAATCGTACGGTTTCGACGGAATAGATATTGACTGGGAATTTCCGGGACAACGGGCAGAGGATAATGTGTTCCGGCCTTCAGATAAAGAGAATTTTACGTTACTGCTAGCCGAATTAAGAACACAGTTAAACGCAGAAACGAAACGGGATAACCAACCTTATTTGTTAACTATTGCTGCAGCCGCAGATCAGGAATACATCAATCACACTGATTTGGGAAAAGCACATCAGTATCTTGATTTTATTAATGTGATGTGCTACGATTTTTATAACGGATGGATGTATCAAACGGGACATCACGCCAATTTATTTCCTTCAGAATATGAAAAATTTGGAGGAAACAGTATCAGTCAGTCAATTACAATACTTTTGAAAACTGCTGTTCCTGCTAACAAATTAGTTTTAGGAATTCCGTTTTACGGAAGAAAATGGACTGGAGTAGAGCCACAAAATAAAGGTTTGTATCAGTCTGCACATTCAGGGAGTGAAATTATTGCAAGTTGGAAAATAGCTGAGGAATTAAAATCCGGAAAATTTGAAAAATTATACGATGATTCGGCGAAAGCCTCTTATTTATGGAATGCTCAGGACAAGATTTTTATGTCTTACGAAACACCAAAAGAAATTGAATTAAAGTCAAAATTTATAAAAAGTAAAGGCCTGGGTGGTGCTATGTTCTGGGAATATAGTCTGGATAATAATCAGGAGTTGTTAAACACACTTTTTAAAAATATGCAGTAAATCAGCAAAACATGAAATATACAATACTATTGGTAATAGCGGTACTTTTTTCAGCCTGCTCCGGCAAAGAAACAGCAAAAGAAACTTTTGACTTTGGTGTATGGACAACAGCCGATTCTAAAAAAACAGATGAAGAGTATACAGCTGAATTCAAAAAATACAAAGAGGCCGGAATTGATGAGGTGTTAATAAATACGAACACAGATCCGGTTTTACTAAACAGATTAGTTCCTATAGCTCAGGAACAAGGTTTAAAAGTGCATGCCTGGATTATGACTATGAACCGACCGGGTGATTCGGTTGCCTTGCAACATCCGGATTGGTATATGGTGAGCCGAAGCGGGAAATCCTGTTTTGATGAACGTCCGTATGTGGATTATTACCAATGGTTGTCGCCAAGTCATCCCGAAGCCCGCCAGCATATTTATGATCTATTAGAAGCCTTAGCTAAGGTTAAAGGAATAGAAAGTGTACACTTGGATTACATCCGTTACCCTGATGTGTTTTTACCTGTTGGATTGTTGCCTAAATATAATTTAGAACAAAATACAGAACTTCCTGATTATGATTTTGATTATTCGGATGCCAGTGTCAATGCTTTTATGAAGGAATTTGGCAGAGATCCAAGAAAAATGGAACATCCTGAAATTGATATGGAATGGAAGCAATTTCGTTTGAATCAGATTAAAAATATAGTAGATCACGCTCAGGAAATTGCACACAAACACGGAAAAAAATTAACAGCGGCAGTTTTTCCTTATCCGGAAATGGCTGATCACATGGTGCGTCAGCGCTGGGATAAATGGAATATTGATGAAGTATATCCTATGATTTACCATAATTTTTACAATGAAGAAATAAACTGGATTGGTTATGCTACAAAACAAGGGGTAACGGATTTACAAGGAAAACAAACCCAAATAAATACAGGGATTTATATACCAGGATTACAATCTGATAAAGAGTTAAAAGATGTTATTCTACTTGCCAAAGAGAACGGTGCCAAAGGCGTTTCTTTTTTTGACGGAAATGCATTAACAGCAGAAAATCTGAAAACAATCAAAGAAACAAAAAAGGCATTGAAATTATAATTGCAAACTAAATCTAAACACAAACCCTAACTAAAACTAAGACTATGTCAAACAGAAGAAATTTTATAAAAAAAACGACTTTAGGAACCATAGGCTTAGGTACTTTTCTGGGAGTCAACGGTATGGTTAAGCCGGAGGCTCCCTTTACAAGTATCATGGCAAAATCTAAAAAGAAACCTCTAATAATTTCAACCTGGAATCATGGTTTACCGGCTAATGCTGAAACCTGGAAACAATTAAAGAATGGTAAAAACGTTCTGGATGCTATAGAAGCAGGAATGAAAATACCGGAAGCCGATCCCAATGTGAGAAGTGTGGGGTATGGCGGTTATCCTGACAGAGAAGGTAAAGTTACCCTCGATGCCTGCATCATGGATCATAACAGTAATTGTGGTTCTGTTTCTTTTCTCGAAGGCATTAAGCATCCTATTTCAGTAGCAAAAAGAGTATTGCAAAATACACCTCATGTGATGTTATCCGGTCAGGGAGCTTTACAGTTTGCTTTAGCAGAAGGATTTAAAGAAGAAAATCTACTAACTCCGGAATCAAAAAACGACTGGGAAAAATGGCTGGAAGAATCTAAATACAAACCCGTTATCAATATAGAAAATCATGATACGATAAGTATGCTTGTTATTGATGCTGATGGAAACCTTTCCGGAGGTTGTACCACAAGCGGAGCAGCCTGGAAAATGCACGGACGTGTAGGGGATTCTCCCATAATCGGAGCGGGACTTTTTCTGGATAATGAAGTAGGTGCTGCTGCAGCAACAGGTTTAGGGGAAGCAGTCATAAGAACCGCAGGAAGTGCTATGGTGGTCGAATTGATGCGACAGGGAAAATCACCATTTGAAGCCTGTAAAGAAATCACAGAGCGTATTTATAATAAGCATAAAAATCATAAGGATATGGAGTATTTACAGGTGGGATTCATCGCATTAAATAAAAATGGTGAATACGGAGCTTACAGCTTACGTTCCGGATTTAATTATGCCGTTTCTGATGATGAAAAAGGGCACCGAATGGAAGATGCTCAATTTAAAATGTCCTGGAAATAATTATAAAATACATTTGATGAAAATCAGTTTCTCAGCAATACTATTACTTTTAACAGTCTCTTTGTCATGTTTAGCACAGGAAAGTACTCCTTTCTGGTTAAATGAAAAAATAAATGAGGACAACAGGCTGCCTATGCATGCTTCGTATTATGTTTATGAAAATGAGTCTGTAGCCAAAGAAGGAGGCTGGAAAAAGTCAAAAAATTATATCAGTTTAAATGGAATTTGGAAGTTTAAATATTTCGAAAGTCCCAATGATTTAACGGAAGGATTTGAGAACATCAATTTTGATGACTCTGCTTGGGATCATTTTAAAGTTCCTGCAAACTGGGATGTAAACGGTTATGGTTACCCTGTTTATACCAATACAACTTACGATTTTGAACCTGTAATTAAAGTAAATCCACCATTTGTTCCTACAACTTATAACCCTGTTGGAATATACCGAAAGACTTTTATAATTGGGAGTGATTGGTTGAAAAAGGCGATTTTGCTGCATGTAGGTGCAGCAAAATCTAACCTTAGCGTTTGGGTTAACGGTAAATATGTGGGTTATGGAGAAGATGGAAAATTACCTCAGGAATTCCAACTCAATGCTTTTTTAAAAGAAGGGGAGAATAGTATTGTTTTAAAAGTAATGAAATGGAATGATGGTTCTTATTTAGAATGTCAGGATTTCTGGCGAATGAGCGGAATTACCAGAGATACGTATTTATATGCCAGAAATAATTCGCATCTGGTTGATTTCGAGATTATCTCTGATTTAGACAAATCTTACACAGATGGGAGTTTGAAAATAAAAACTTCCTTTTCTGAAATAAACAAAAAAGACAAATACACTTTAGAAGTTCAGTTAAAAGACAAGGAAACGCTGATTGCTTCTCAAAGTATTAAAATAGAGGCAGCGACAGAGAAAAACGTCTTTAATTTTGAGGTAAAAAATCCAAAGAAATGGAGTGCCGAAATTCCTAATTTGTATCAGGTTTATTTCTTTTTAAAAGATAAAAAAGGAAATATTATAGAGGTAATTCCACAGAATGTTGGTTTTAGAAAAGTAGAAATTAAAGGAGGCCAACTTTTAGTTAACGGCAAAGCCATTTATATAAAAGGAGTGAATCGCCAGGAAACAGATCCGGTTACGGGGCAAACCATTTCTAGAGAAAGAATGGAGCAGGATATTAGCATTTTAAAACAGTATAATATCAATGCGGTTAGAATGTCACATTATCCTAATGACGAATATTTTTATGAATTATGTGATAAATACGGGATTTATGTAGTTGATGAAGCCAATTTAGAATCCCACGGAATGGGGTATGAAATCACTAAAACCCTGGGGAATAATCCCAATTGGGAACTCGCACACTGGCAGCGCATTAGCCGGATGGTAGAAAGAGATAAAAATCATCCTTCGGTAATTATCTGGAGTATGGGAAATGAGGCCGGAAATGGTTATAACTTTTATCGTGCTTATTTGTGGCTGAAAAACAGAGATGCATCAAGACCTGTTCAGTATGAAAGAGCTTCAACTTCAGGCTGGGAAGGAAAAAGTATGAAATTTGAATGGAATTCGGATATTATTGATCCGCAATACAGTTCGCCTAAGGGAATGCAGGAATACATTGCTGCAAATCCTAATCCCGACAGGCCTTATATTTTAAGCGAATATGCCCATGCAATGGGAAATTCGATGGGGAATTTTAAAGATTACTGGGATTTGTTTCGAAAGGAAAAAAACTTTCAGGGAGGATTTATCTGGGACATGATCGATCAGTCTGTTTATAAAACCAGAGAAGACGGAACCAAAGTTTTTGCTTATGGTGGAGATTTTGGACCTAAAGAGGTGCCCAGTGCCAATAACTTTCTGAATAACGGCGTTTTTAATCCGGAAAGAAAACCCAATCCACATGCTTTTGAAGCTAAGAATGTATTGCAGAATATATTGACTTCTTGGGGAGATAAAGAACGGTTTTCGATAAAAATATTTAACGAGTTTTTCTTCAGAGATCTGAAGAATGTAAAACTAAACTGGACATTAGTTTTGGATGGTGTGGAAGATACAAAAGGCACAATCGAAGATTTAGCAATCCATCCGCAACAGGAAATATCCGTACAATTGCCGGTTGATTTACAAGGGAAAGAATACAAAGAAGCTTTTGTAAATATTAGTTACACTCTAAAAGGAGAAGAACCTTTTTTAACAAAAGGATTTGAAATTGCATCAGAACAATTGCATCTAAAAGGCAATTGGGAGAATAATCTTGCTATTGCCGGTGATGCAAAAATAACTGTAGCCAAAAATGATCAATCAATTATTTTTAAAAGCAATCAGTCGGAAATCACATTCGATAAAAAAACAGGATTTATTAGCGGTTATATTTTTAACAAAGAAGCCATTTTAAAAGAAGGTTTTCAGTTGAGACCTGATTTTTGGAGAGCACCTACTGATAATGATATGGGCGCTAATTTTCAAAAAAATCTATTAGTGTGGAAACAGGCTATGGAAAATCCGGATTTGGTGAGTTTTGATTATGCTGTTGCAAAAAATAATAAAATGACAGCAAAAGCAATTTATAAACTCATTCCTGTAAACGCTGTTTTAGTATTGACTTATGAGTTTAACAGTAAGGGAGAATTGCTGGTAAACCAATCGCTAACTATTGCTAAAGACAAGGAAGTACCTATGTTGCCCCGTTTTGGAATGGAAATGATTTTGCCTGAAAATTTTGAAACAATAGCCTATTACGGTCGGGGTCCGATTGAAAATTATGCCGACAGAAAATACAATACTAAAGTGGGGTTGTATCATCAAACGGTTTCTGAGCAATACTATCCTTATATCCGTCCTCAGGAAACAGGAAATAAAACCGATTTGAGATGGCTGGAATTATCTGATGATAAGATAAAATTAAAAGTAGAATCCGATGAATTATTCAATATGACCGCCTTACATTATCTGACGGAAGATTTGGATGATGGTTTAGAAAAAGAACAAAGAAACGCAGCTGATCTTAAAGAAAGAGATTTAACGAGTTTGAAAATTGATAGTAAACAAATGGGATTAGGTGGCATTGACAGCTGGGGAGCCTGGCCCATGGAGAACTATTTGCTTAAAGCAAAAAACTATCAGTACCGGTTTAAAATTACACCAAGTTTAAAAAAATAAGTAAATGAAAATAGTAAATAAAAGCATTGTTGTACTTCTGTTAGCCATTTGTAACCTGACTATGGCTCAGAAAGTATTTACCGAAAAAGAAATTCATATTATTCCAAAACCAACTGAATTAGTGCGTTCGGAAGGAACGTTTGAATTTTCAGCACAAACAAAGTTTGTGGTAACCGACGATTCACCAAAACAAAGTGTTGCTTATTTTTTAGATCAATTTGAAAAGGCATCTGGATTCAGATTAAAGCGCGTAACCAAAAAATCTAAAAACAATTTTGTACAGTTTATAGTTGATAATAAGATGGCTAAAGATGCTTATAGCTTAAAAGTATCTGAAAAAAATATAATTATTACAGCTAAGAGCAGTATTGGTTTTATGTATGCACTGGAAACACTAAAACAATTATTGCCTGTTGCAATAGAAAGTGAAACAGTAATCACGAATGTAAAATGGGAAATTCCTACTCTTGCTATAAATGATAAACCCCGATACCAGCAACGCGGACTGATGCTGGATTTATCGCGTCACTTTTTTGGTAAAGATTACATATTAAAAACGATTGATCGCCTTGCCATGCATAAAATGAATGTGTTGCGTTTGCATATGGTAGACGATCAGGGGTGGAGAATGGAGATTAAAAAATATCCAAAATTAACTGAAATTGGAGCCTGGAGAGTCAATCAGGAAGATAAAGCCTGGAATGCCAGAGCGGTTAATGATCCTAATGAAAAAGGGACTTACGGAGGTTTCTTAACTCAGCAGGAATTAAAAGAAATTGTTGCTTATGCTGCAACAAAGAATGTGGAAATCATTCCGGAAATTGAAATGCCGGCACATGTGAGTTCTGCTATTGCCGCTTATCCTGAACTGTCTTGTTTTGGGACTCCTATTGGCGTGCCTTCCGGTGGTGTCTGGCCCATTACGGATATTTTTTGTCCGGGAAAGGAAAACACTTTTGAATTTATTGAGAATGTAATTGATGAAGTGATTGCTATATTTCCGTCTCAATACATTCATATTGGCGGGGATGAAGCTACAAAAGACCATTGGAAAACCTGTCCTCATTGCCAAAAAAGAATTAAGGAAGAAGGTTTAAAAGATGTCAATGAATTGCAAAGTTATTTGGTAAAAAGAGTAGAAAAATATATTAATTCCAAAGGCAAAAAAATGATCGGTTGGGATGAAATTATCGAAGGCGGTTTAGCTCCCGAAGCGACTGTAATGAGCTGGCGCGGCACAAAAGGTGGTATTGAAGCTGCTGAACAAGGACATGATGTCATTATGACTCCTGAATCTCATTGCTATTTTAACTTTTATCAGGGACCACAAAATGAGGAACCGGTAGCTTTTAATGCTTATTTGCCTTTGAGTAAAGTATATGAATTTGATCCGGTTGCCGATGCGATGAGTCCGGAAGTAGCGAAGCACATTTTAGGAGCACATGCTAATTTATGGGCAGAACATATTGATACTGATGCACTTTCTGAATACATGCTTTTTCCAAGATTAGCCGCTTTATCAGAGGTTTTATGGAGTACAAAAGAATCCCGTAACTGGGAGGATTTTTCGGCAAGATTAGAAACAATGTTCAGACGTTATGATGTTTTAGGAATTAATTATTCCAAAAGTTCGTATCTGATTACCGCTTCAAGCAAAGTGGATCTAAAATCCAAAAATGTTTTCCTGAGTTTAAAAAATGAATTTCCTAATCCTGATATTCGTTACGTAACAGCAGATAAAGATATTAATAATAAGGCTGTTCCATACACAAATCCAATAGAAATAAAAGAAACAACTTTGATAAAAGCTTCGTTGTTTAAAAATGACAAACCGGTAGGTAAAACTTATATCGACACAATTAAATTTCATAAAGCTGTTGCGGCGAAGCTGATTTTTAAAACTCCGTTTAATAAAAATTACAAAGGAGATGGCGATTTAAGTTTAGTGAATGTTATCCGGGGAACTAAAAATTTTCATGATGGTCAATGGCAGGCCTGGCTGGAGGATGACATGGAAGTAGTTATTGATTTAGAAAAAAATCAAGAAATTCAACAAGTAATTTTAGGAAGTTTAGAGAGCCAGGGATCCGGAATTTATTTTCCAACAGCAGTTACAGTTTTTGTTTCTAATGACGGGAAAAATTACACGGAAGTGGGTAAAATAAAACGTGCTTTTGCTCCTAATGTAAACGATGAGTTGCTGGACTTTAAAGTTGATTTTGATAAAACTCAGGCACGATTTATAAAAGTAGTAGCAACGAATTTAAAAAAGACCGCTTCGGGAGGCAGCTCATGGTTGTTTGCAGATGAAATTTTGGTGAATTAATAAAAAAGATAATAGATATAAATTAAAATAAACAAAGAATGAAAAAAAGAATAGCAATAATAGCCCTGTTGTTTTCCGTACAGTTGTTTTCACAAGCCATTTATGAAGACGAACGTTATATTCCGGAAACGGATCCTTTAGTTTTAGCTAAATTAGAGCAATGGCAGGACCAGAAATTTGGTTTGTTAATGCACTGGGGAACTTACAGTCAGTGGGGAATTGTAGAATCCTGGTCTATTTGTCCTGAAGATTATGGATGGTGCGAACGTAAAAAAGGAAGCAATCCATCTGATTATAATGCTTATGTAAAGGACTATGAAGATTTGAGAAAAACATTTAATCCGGTAAAATTTAATCCTGAAAAATGGGCAAAAGCAGCTAAAAATGCCGGAATCAAATACATGGTATTCACTACAAAACACCATGACGGATTTAATATGTTTGATACAAAATATTCAGATTATAAGGTTACTGATAAAGATGTGCCTTTCAGTACAAATCCAAAAGCAAATATTGCTAAAGAAGTCTTTGATGCTTTTAGAAAAGAAAATATGTGGATTGGTGCTTATTTCTCTAAACCGGACTGGCATAATGAGAATTACTGGGATCCTTATTTTCCTCCATTTGACAGAAATGTAAACTATGATCCGGTTGCTTATCCTGAAAAATGGAAAAAATATACTGATTTTACGCACAATCAAATCTTAGAATTATTATCGGATTATGGCAAAATAGACATCTTATGGTTAGATGGCGGATGGGTTCAGAAATTAGATAAAGAAGAAATAAAAAAAGGATATGAGGCAAAATTTGCTGAGAATGAATCAGGAAATGGATTCATAAAGCACAGAGTAGTAGATCAGGATATCAAAATGGACGAATTGGTTGATAAAGCACGTAAGAAACAACCGGGTTTAATTGTGGTAGACAGAGCGGTACACAGTAAAAATCAAAATTATTTGACTCCTGAAAACCGTGTTCCTGAAAAAACCTTACCTTATCCATGGGAATCCTGTATTACTTCAGGCGGTGGATGGTCTTACACTCCTGATGCTAAATATTTAACAGGAAGACAAGGAATTCATATGCTAATTGACATTGTGGCTAAAGGCGGAAATTTACTTTTAAATGTTGCTCCGGGACCGGATGGAGAATGGCAACAAGGCGCTTATGATTTATTGGCAGAATATGGTGCCTGGTTAAAAATAAACGGAAGCGGAATTTATAACACCAAACCAATTGCTCCTTTTAAAGAAAATAATATTTGTATGACTCAGAATAAAGCCGGAAATGTATTTTTGTTTTATATGGCTAAAGAAGGTGAAAACAAAATTCCTGCTGAAGTAATTGTAAAATCAATTAGTCCAAAAAAAGGAACTGCTATCACAATGCTTGGCTCTAAAACCAAATTAAAATGGGAAAAAGTTTCCGAAGGTTTCAAAGTGATTATTCCTGAAAGTTTACGAAATAATCTACCTTCAAAAGAAGCTTGGACTTTAAAAATTGAAAAAATAAACAGATAGTAACAATCAATTGATATGCTTTTGAGACAAAAAACCGCAGTAACAGTAAAATTCATATTTATAGCGCTGGTATATATGTGCTGTTCTGTTTTTTATGCACAGCAACAGCCTGCAGATTATGTAAATCCGTTTATTGGAACTTCTAATTATGGAGCTACTTATCCCGGACCTGTTGCGCCCAGAGGAATGGCAGGTATTAGTCCGTTTAATGTTGCGGGGCCTCAAAATAAACCTTTGGAAAAAGACAGTCAGTGGCTGTCTACTCCTTATGTGCATGAAAATACTTTTTTAACCGGTTTTTCTCAGGTAAATTTAAGCGGAGTAGGCTGTCCTGATTTAGGTGTTTTATTACTAATGCCCACTACAGGAAAAGTAGAAACCAATCATTTAAAATACGGTTCTGTGTACTCTGAAGAAATAGCTAAAACAGCCTATTACAGTTCTAAAATTGATAAATACAATATCAAAGCGGAGTTTACAGCTTCAAAACGTGTAGGAGTCAGCCGCTTTACTTTCCCTAAAGGGCAATCTAATATTCTGTTGAATCTGGGCGTTGGTTTAACCAATGAAGAAGGCGGAATGTTACAGATAGTTTCAGCAACTGAGATTGAAGGCATGCGAAGTGTAGGTTCATTTTGTTACAACAGTCCCGAAGATGCCTATCCGGTGTATTTTGTAGCTAAATTTTCAAGACCAGCCGATCAATTCGGTGTCTGGAAAAAGCCGGCAAAATATGATGGAGCCGAAGCACAGTGGATGACTTACAATGGTAAAACCCGAATGATGGACAACAATACTAAAATGGTAGTGGGAGACAGCATCGGAAGTTATTTCAGCTATCAATTCGATAAAGAAGAAACAGTAGAAGTTAAAATTGGTATTTCGTATGTAAGTATTGCCAATGCGAGAGAAAATCTTGCAAAAGAAACCGGGAATAAATCCTTTGATGCAGTTTATAAAGAAACTTATCAGCAATGGAATGAATTGCTTTCCAAAATAAAAACAGAAGGTGGTACGACAGCAGACAAAACGGTTTTTTATACGGCTTTGTATCACACGCTGATTCATCCTAATACGCTCAATGATTACAACGGAGAGTTTCCGGAAATCAAAACGGGTAACACAGGTAAAACTAACGGAACCCGATATACGGTTTTTTCGCTTTGGGATACGTACCGCAATTTACATCAGCTGATGTCCTTGGTTTACCCCAAACAGCAGTCGGATATGGTAAAAAGTATGCTCGAAATGTATGATGAAAACGGCTGGCTGCCTAAATGGGAATTAAATTCGACTGAAACATTTACCATGGTGGGCGATCCGGCAAGCATTGTTATTGCAGACACTTATTTAAAAGGAATTCAGGATTTTGATGTCCAAAAAGCATACAAAGCGATGCTGAAAGGTGCGGATCAGTTAGAAAATAATCCATTGCGTCCCGGACTAAAAGAGTATATTGAGAAAGGCTATGTGACAACAAAAGACAAAGGCTCCGTTTCCACTACGCAGGAATATAACGCTTCGGATTATGCCATTTCACTTTTGGCGAAAGCCTTAGGAAATAAAAAGGATTATCAGCGTTTTAAAAACCGTTCGATATCTTATCGAAAACTGTATGATAAGGATTTAAAATTATTGCGACCACGAACAGAAAACGGTAGTTTTTATGAACCTTTTGATCCGTTATCAGGAGCTAATTTTGAAGAAAATATTGGTTTTATCGAAGGAAATGCGTGGCAATATGCATTTATGGTTCCACATGATATAGAGGGACTCATGAAATTAATGGGAGGCAAAAAAGTATTTAGCAGTCAGCTGCAAAAGGTTTTTGACAGCAAACAATTTGACATGGCTAATGAACCGGATATTGCTTACCCTTATTTATTCAATTATATCAAAGGAGAAGAATGGAGAAGTCAGGAGTTAGTACAAAAACTGATAAAACAGTATTTTCAGAATAAACCCGACGGTTTACCCGGAAATGATGATACAGGGACGATGTCGGCCTGGCTGGTGTATTCGATGATGGGAATTTATCCACTGGCTCCGGGCGAAACTAAATATGCCATAACAACGCCTGTCTTTGATAAAATTACTATTGAATTAGACTCTGAATATTATAAAAATAAAAAGATAATAATCGAAAAAGAATCCAATAATAAAGGCAAAATCAAAAGCATGGAATTAAACGGAAAGGAGTATAAAAGTTACTTTATCACTCATGATGATTTTGTAAACGGGACAACACTAAAAGTGATTCAGGAATAAAAATAAGAAACAAGATGAAAAAGATAATAATTGCTTTAGTGGTATTTTTTGGTTTGATAAACCAGGGAGCTGCCCAAAAAAAATATCCTTATCAGGATTCAAAGTTAGCTGTTGAAGACAGAGTAACTGACTTGTTGAGCCGGATGAGTTTAGAAGAAAAAGTACGCCAGATGGATATGTACAAAGGCGAATATTTCAAAGAAAAAGAAGATTTTTCTAAAACAAAAGCGGATGCTAAAATTGGAAAATTAGGAATTGGAGCCATTCATGATATTTATCCGCGTTCTGCAAAAATGATTAATGATCTTCAAAAAGAAGTAATTAAAAACAACCGTTGGGGAATTCCGGCATTGATTATGTGCGAGATGCTTCACGGTTATCTTGACGATGGAAGTACAGCTTTCCCAATGAATATAGGTCTTGGAGCGACTTGGGATACTGGTGTAATGGATAAAGTAGGGAAAGTAATCGCTGCCGAAGCCAGAGCCCATGGTGTTCATTTTGGTTTAGGCCCTAATTTAGATTTAGGCCGTGAGCCACGTTGGGGAAGAGTTGCTGAAACTTTTGGAGAAGACGCATATTTGAACAGCGAACTTGGTCTGTCCATGATTAAAGGAATGCAAGGGGATGATTTAACATCAGATCGTTCTATCATTGCAGAACCCAAACATTTTGCCGTTCACGGAATTCCTCAGGCGGGAGGAA
This sequence comes from Flavobacterium sp. ARAG 55.4, assembly GCF_051846875.1. NCBI lineage: Bacteria > Pseudomonadati > Bacteroidota > Flavobacteriia > Flavobacteriales > Flavobacteriaceae > Flavobacterium > Flavobacterium sp. ARAG 55.4. The sequence continues at coordinate 89,764 of NZ_JBPYCT010000007.1, forward strand.
ATTCTTCTCCTATTTTAGTAGGAGAACGTTCGGCTCGTGAAGATCATTTGCCTTCTTTTCAAAAAGCATTTACTAAAGGAGGAGCATTGGGGACTATGTGTGCTTATTCTGAATTAGACGGAATTCCATGTGCTGCTAATCATTGGTTATTGACTGATGTTTTGCGAAAAGAATGGGGTTTCAAGGGAATTGTTGTATCCGATTTAGGGGCTATCAAATACCTTCAAACCACACATTATGTTACTAACTCACCAAAAGAAAGTATCCGTGAAGCAGTTGCTGCAGGTGTGGATATGCAATTTTATGATTTTACCAATGAATTTTGGCAACAAAGTCTGATCGAATTGGTAAATGAGAAAAAATTGACGATGGAGCAAATTAACCGTGCGGCCGGTGGTGTATTACGATTGAAGTTTTTATTAGGTCTGTTCGAAAATCCATATACGGATAAAAATCTAATCAAAGAGCGTTTTCATACCAAAGAAAATCAGGATATTGCTCTTGAAGCAGGGCATAAATCGATGGTTTTACTGAAAAATGAAAACAATCTTTTACCACTTAAAAAAGATTTACAAACTATTGCTGTTATTGGTCCTAACGCCAATGCGTCCAGATTGGGAGGTTATTCCGTTCACAACAAAGTAGGTACTACAGTCCTTGAAGGAATCCAACAGGTGGTTGGTAAAAATACAAACGTAATTTATGAAGAAGGTGTCCCATTAATTGTAAAAGGTCAAATCATACCATCCAGATATTTATGGACACCAGATGGTTCTCAACACGGATTGAAAGGAGAATATTTCAATAACAGAAATGTAGAAGGAACTCCGGCATTGACGCGTATTGACAATCAGTTGGAATTTGACTGGCCATGGAATCCGGGTGCAGGAGTTAATGATGACGATTTTTCTATTCGCTGGACAGGTTATATCCAATCAGAAAAATCATTTGACGGTTGGTTAGGTCTAAGTTCTGATGACGGAATCAGAATGTGGATTGACGATCAGTTAGTGATTGACAACTGGACAAAGGGAGCAACGAGTATTGTTACAACTCCAAAAAATATTGAAGCAGGAAAAAAATATAAAGTCCGTATTGAAATGTGGGAAGGAGGCTGGGGAGCCCGGGCGCATTTGAGATGGAATCTTGAAAAAATAGACTTGCAACCAGCGATTGATATAGCTAAAAAAGCCGATGTTGCTGTGGTTGTTTTAGGAGAATCGAATGAATTAGTTGAAGAAAACAGAGATGTTGCTACTTTAGATTTACACGGTATGCAGCAGGAATTGATTGAAGCAATTCAAAAAACAGGAACTCCGGTAGTTTGTGTGTTGTTAAACGGTCGTCCGCTTTCTGTAAACTGGATCAATGAAAATATTCCAGCCATTGTTGAAGGCTGGTTTCCGGGAGAAGCAGGAGGAAAGGCTGTGGCCGATGTGTTGTTTGGGGATTACAATCCGGGAGGAAGATTACCAATTACCTTTCCAAAATCCGTTGGACAATTGCCTATTTATTACAATCAAAAACCATCTGCAATACACAGATATGTTTCAGAAAGTGAAAATCCGTTATATACTTTTGGATATGGCTTGAGTTATACCACATTCGAATATTCAAATTTAACTTTAAATACTCAGGAAATTAAAGTTGACGGAAGTCTGAAAGCAAGTGTTGATGTTAAAAATACAGGGAATTATGATGGTGACGAAGTGGTACAATTGTATATTAATGATGTATACAGTTCTGTAACAACTCCGGAAAAAACATTAAAAGGTTTTAAAAGAGTATTTATCAAAAAAGGAGAAACTCTAACCGTTGAATTCACATTAACTTCTGATGAATTGGCTATTTGGAATCGAAAAATGGAAAATGTTGTAGAGCCGGGCGATTTTGAAGTGATGGTTGGAGGAAATTCAACAGATTTACTCACAGCAAAGTTTTCCATTATGGATAATTAAACGTTTTAACAAAATTACAGATAATAAAAAAACGCACCCGTAAAATATGGGTGCGTTTTTTTATTAGGAATTTTATCTTTTGTTGCGTAATCATTCTTGTTTTAACATTTTTAGTAAAAAGTATTTGAAGTAAGCAAATGTTTAATGATTAAATTATAAATAGGTTGTGGTTAGTTTCTTTATTAAATTTGTATCAAAATGATTTTTTTAATGAAAAAACAGTTAAAATTGACAAACACCTTTTCAAATTTGTCATTGGTCGAAATTATGAAATACAAACAAATCTTTCTCTTTACATTTAACTAAGCATTAACTTAAGGTTAACTTATCAGAAACAAAATTACTAACTCAAAAACAAAATTATGATTCAAAATGTATTAAAGCTACTGTTTGTATTTTGCTTGTTTGGTTTTCATCAGGCTCAGGCACAAATAACAGTAAAGGGGACAGTTACAGAAGCTAAGAGCGGTTTTCCACTGCCTGGAGCAAATGTCATTGTGAAAGGAACAACAAATGGTATTTCAACCGATATGGATGGTAAATACAGTATAAGTGTTCCGGGTCAGTCGGCCATTTTAGTCTTTTCCTATATAGGATCAGTTTCAAAAGAAGTTACTGTAGGAAATCAGACTGCTATTAATGTATCGTTAACAGAAGATGCAGAACAATTAGGGGAGGTAGTTGTAACTGCATTAGGAATTAAGAGAGAGAAAAAAGCTATTACTTATTCTGCACAAAATGTAGATGTGGATGAAATTTCTCAGGCAAGATCCTTAAACGTTGCCAATTCTCTTTCGGGGAAAGTAGCGGGTCTTAATTTCTCTACTACTTCTAACGGGGTAGGAAGTTCATCAAGGATTACTTTGAGAGGTAACCGTTCACTTAACGGTAATAATCAGCCGTTATATGTAATAGATGGTGTACCAATTAGTAATGGAACAACAAATAGTAATCCGGATATTGATACAGGAGGGACTACACAACCTGATGGTATCTCTAACATCAATCCTGAAGACATTGCTTCGATGACAGTATTGAAAGGACCATCTGCTGCTGCTCTTTATGGTTCCAGAGCAAGTAATGGTGTTATTGTAATTACAACTAAATCTGGTAAAGCAGGTAAAACTTCAGTTTCGTTGTCTTCCAATTTTATGGCCTCTTCTGCCTATAATTTGATGAATTTACAAAATGAGTATGGTCAGGGATCTAATGGTGTTTATAATCCTACTTCCAGCTCAAGCTGGGGTGGAAAGTTAGACGGAAGTCAGGTTTCAAACTGGCAGTTAGTTCGTAATCCTAATTTTGAAGGACCTGCTACACAAAGTTATTCTGCACAACCGGATAATGTTATTGACTTTTATAAAACGGGTTATAATTTAGCTAATACCTTAACCGTTACTTCCGGAACTGAAAAAGCACAAGCTTATTTTTCTTATACCAATACAAAAGCAGAAGGTATTGTTGGAGGAAATAAATTAGACAGACACAATCTTAATTTAAGGTTGACAAGTAAAATATCTGATAAGCTGACATTAGATGCAAAGACAAATTATATTGTTCAGGATATTGATAACCTATTGAGAACAGGAGAAGAGTCTATCGGAACATCAGCTTATTTATTACCTCGTAGTATTGCATTCAATGACTATAAAAATTTCGAATATTTTGATGCTGCCGGACAAAGACAGATGAATTATTTTATTGATGAAACTGGTTCTCCGGGAGGAAATCCTTACTGGTCAGCATTAAGAGATGATGCACGTACAGATAAAAGAAACCGATTCATAGGTTTAGCTTCTCTTAAATATGAGTTTACAAAAACATTAAGTTTGCAAGGTAGAGCCGGTTTAGATCAAATGACAAACAAAAATGTCAGAAACAGATATGCTACAATTGCTTTTAACAACAACCTAGGTTCATACAGTGAGTCTTATGAAACAGTAAGCGAGCTTAATGTTGATGCTTTACTTTCTTATAATGAAAAATTTGGAGATTTTTCTGTTGGATTGAATGCTGGTGCAAGTGCATTGCAACAAAAAAGTTCTGCTCTGAATTCAGGAGGGGTTTTAAGTAAAAGAAACTTTTTTGCTTTATCAAACGTACAGACAATTCAATCTACTTCTACAGTTTCAGAAAAAAGAATTAACTCTGTTTACGGATTTGGACAACTTGGTTTTAAAAACTTTTTGTTCTTAGATTTAACGGCCAGAAACGACTGGTCATCTACCTTACCTGAAGATTATTTTTATCCGTCTGTTGGTCTTTCAGCAGTAATTTCAGACATGGTTGCTTTGCCTGAGGTAATTAGTTTTGCAAAATTAAGAGCTTCTTATGCACAAGTGGGGAATGATACCAATCCTTATCAGACACTACCATTGCTAAGCTATATCGGAGGTAACGGTGGTATGTTATACGGACAAACAACTGCAGCAAACCGCAACCTTAAACCTGAGATATCTTCTTCTACAGAATTTGGTGCAGACATTCGATTCTTTAATAATCGTTTAGGATTAGATTTCACTTATTTCAAAACATTAACGGATAATCAGATTTTCTATATCAATACACCGGAATCTTCTGCTTATTCAAGAGCGATTGTGAATGGTGGAGATATTGAAAATGAAGGTATTGAACTTACCCTAACAGCAACTCCTGTGGAGACAGAAGATTTTACATGGGATATTACAGCAAACTATGCTTCTTATAAATCAAAAGTGAAATCTATTTTCGAAGGAAGAGACGAATTAGTTCTGGGTGAAGGACGTTTAGTCAGAAGTAAAGTAATCGTAGGTGGAGAATATGGTGATTTATATATTAAAGGTTTTCAAAGAGATCCAAATGGGAACATTATTGTAAATAGCGCTGGTATTCCATTAGCAACAAACGGTTTTGATGTTCGTGCCGGTAACTTTAACCCGGACTGGACAGCAGGTTTTAAAAATAACTTTAAATACAAAGATTTTAATTTAAGTTTCTTAGTTGATTTTAGAATTGGTGGAGAAGTTATCTCTTATACTCAGGCAAGACAGGCCGGTTTAGGTGTAAATGATATCACTCTGGCAGGAAGAGAAGGCGGAATTGTTGTTCCAGGTGTTGTATCAAACGGAAATGGAACTTTTACTCCAAATACTACCAGCATTACTGCTGAGCAATACTGGACAGCAATTGGACAAAGAACACCTGTTGCAGAACCTTTTATCTACGATGCTACCAATATTAGATTAAGGGAAGTTGTTTTGGGTTATTCACTACCAAAACGCCTGCTTGAAAAATCAAGTTTGTCAAGTATTGACTTTTCATTAGTGGGAAGAAATTTATTCTTCTTTGTTAATAAAGCAAAATATTTTGACCCTGAAGCAGGAGCCGGTACAGGAAACTTACAAGGTATAGAGTCTTTCAATATTCCTTCAACAAGAGAATATGGAGTGAATGTAAAATTTGGATTTTAATTAAAAAAAAGATATCATGAAATATAGTTTTAAAATAAAAACGTTAGGAGTTGCATTATTAGCAGTTTCTATTTTATCAAGCTGCACAGGCGATTTTGATGAGATAAATACCGATCCTAATTCTCTTACTGAAGATCAGTTAGATGCTACATTAGCAGGACCTGCATTTGCTTCAGCATTATATGCAGGTATTCATAATGGTTCTTATTCATCACCAGGAGTAGATGATCAGGGAACCTGGGGAATTGCTACAGGAATTTTATCATCAACTTTTATTCATTATTTAAATTGTGGATATGGTACTGAAAGAAATGCATTTGTAAATGGATATGAAGGACGTGGATGGACAAGGTTTTATACTGTTGCGGTTCCTGCTTTAAATAATGCTTTTAAGGCATCTGAAGGAAATGCTGAAGCACTTGCAATATTAAAAATATGGAAAGTTTTTATGTATAACCAAATGGTAGATGCTTACGGACCAATTCCTTATACTGAAGCCGGGAATGGTAAGGAAAAAGTACCTTATGATAGTGTCGAATTTATTTATGAAGACTTTTTTAAATTATTAGATGAAGCAAACACTACATTAAGTGCTGCATCTATATCAACAGTGGCTTCATTTCAGCCTAATGACCGTCTTTATTCAGGAAACGTTAATAATTGGAGAATATTTGGAAACAGTTTAAAATTACGTTTAGCATTAAGAATATCTGATGTTCAGCCTGAGAAAGCAAAAACACAAGCTGAAGCTGCGGTAGCTGCGGGAGTTATGGTGAATAATGAGCAGGGAGCTTTCTTTAAGGCAAGTAATATTACCCCAAATAACTTAAATATGATTGTAAACAGCTGGGGGTATACGATGACTGCTTCTATGGAAAGTATTCTTGTAGGATATAATGATCCACGTTTAGCTAAATGGTTTGCTACAATTGATACCGGTGAGTATCGTGGTCAGCCTGTTGGAGGATTAGAAAATCAGTTTGGAACAACTAAATTCTCTGCTTTTAATAACGATGTTATGGGGAATGGTGCTGCAGGAAATCTTAGTGAGTCTAAAAATATAGAAGTATTTATGGCTTCTGAAAACTATTTCAGCAGAGCAGAAGGTGCTTTAAACGGATGGAATATGGGTGGAACTGCTCAAACTCTGTATGAAGAAGGTATCAGAATGTCATTAAGACAATGGGGAATTACAGATAATACAGTAATAGATGCATATGTAGCAGGAAACACATTACCTACTGTACCAAATATTGCTACTGTTTATCCAGGTTTAGGTTTAGAAGATACTCCAGTGAAATTACCTGTAGCCTGGTCTGCTGTTGCTACAAATCAACGTACTCAAATTGCGGTTCAAAAATACCTGGCAATTTTTCCGGAATCCTGGGAATCCTGGGCAGACTTGCGCCGAAGTGATGCTAAAGTTATTTATGCACCGCTTAATACCGATAATAATGATGCGGGAGTTGGTAAATCTTTGATGAAAAGAATTATCTATACAACGAATGAATATTCTGCAAACAGAGAGGCCGTTATAGATGGAATTTCTAAATTAGGAGGTCCTGATACAGGTGGATCTAAGATTTGGTGGGATGTTAAATAAACAAAATAATAGAGATAAATAAATCTCTTTCATTTAATAATAAATAAAAGGAGAGGTAACTCTCCTTTTGTTTTTTTAAGTACTTAAAATTATAAAGTAAGAGAAAATGCTACTAGAAATTTGTGCTTCGTCTTATCAATCTGCAATAAATGCTCAGGAAGCAGGTGCTCACAGAATAGAATTATGCTCAGAGCTTGCACTGGGCGGGATAACACCTTCATACGGATTGCTTAAAAATGTATTGACACACATTACTATTCCGGTTTTTGTATTAATACGTCCCAGAAGTGGGAACTTTACGTATTCAGAACAAGAATTTGATGTAATGAAAACCGATATTCAATTGTGTAAGGATTTAGGATGTCAAGGAATTGTTTCGGGGGTTCTGAATGCTGATAATACTGTTGATATTCAAAGAACAAAAGAATTAATCGAACTGGCAAAACCATTACAATTTACTTTCCATCGCGCTTTTGACTGGATTGAAAATTCTTTGGAAGCATTGGAACAGTTAAAAGAAATCGGAGTAAACAGAATTTTAACTTCAGGTTCTAAAATAACTGCCGTAGAAGGAATTTCCCATCTTACAGCTTTAAAAGAAAAAGCAGGGAATACTATCACTATTTTACCTGGAAGCGGAATAAATAGTGACAATGTCATTTTATTTAAAAAAAATGGATTTGGCGAAATTCATTGTTCGGCAACAAGCATAATCTATGACCATCATTTAGGTAAAATCCCGATGAACAGCACCAAATTATTTGATGAACGCATTATTGTTCATTCTGATTTTGATAAAATAAAAGCAATTATTAGGTGTATGGCCTCCTAAGCAAATTTTAACTTTAGACTTCTTTTTACAACACATTAAAATAATTATATTTAAATATGAGCCAATTACATACTCAGCAGAAAAACAATACATTACTTCCGATTCTGATTATATCTGGACTATTCTTTATTTTCGGATTTGTAACATGGATTAACGGAGCCTTAATTCCGTTTATGAAAACAATTAACGAATTAACCTCGGCACAGTCTCTTCTGGTAGCTTCAGCATCCTATATTTCGTTTGTGGTAATGGCTTTACCGGCATCTTATATTTTGTCTAAAATAGGGTATAAAAAAGGAATGTCACTGGGATTATTTATTATGGGCGCAGGTGCCTTAGTCTTTATACCGGCAGCCGAAGCAAGAACTTATTGGATTTTTCTGGCAGGAATTTTTATTCAGGGAGCCGGAATGACTTTATTACAAACAGCGTCAAATCCTTATATTACCATCCTGGGACCTATCGACAGTGCTGCCAAGCGTATCGCTATTATGGGCATCGCTAATAAGGTTGCAGGAGCTTTAGGATCACTTATTTTTGGAGCTATTTTATTATCCGGAATTGATGAAATAAATGAAAAATTAACTACGGTTTCAGATGCAGAAAAAATACAGCTGTTAGACACCATGGCCGATAGTGTCGTGCTACCATACATTATTATGGCAGTAGTATTATTTATTTTAGGCATCTTAATAAGAAAAGCTCCTCTTCCTCATGTGGAAGCAGAACCTATAGATGAATCTAAGGCGGGTGAAACCACAAAAAGCAGTATTTTCCAGTTTCCTCATTTATGGCTGGGTGTACTTACACTTTTTATGTATGTAGGTGTAGAGGTAATTGCCGGAGATACTATTATTGCATACGGAATCTCATTAGGATTTCCTGCCGCTGATGCCAAGTTTTTCACCACGTTTACCTTATTAGCAATGGTACTTACTTATGCTTTAGGTGTATTTTTGATTCCTAAATACATCAGTCAGGCTTTGGCTTTGAGAGCAAGTGCTATAATCGGAATTGTCTTTTCTTTTTGTATCGTGTTCACCACCGGATTTACTTCTGTATTGTTTGTAGCTGCATTAGGAATTGCTAATGCTTTAGTTTGGCCTGCAGTATGGCCGTTAACATTAAAAGGTCTGGGGAAATTCACCAAAACAGCTTCGGCATTATTGATTATGGCGATTTCCGGGGGAGCTATTATTCCGCCTTTATATGGAAAATTAGTTGATAGCAACAAAGCAACATATATCGCACAGGGAATGAATGAAGCATTAGCTACAGCTACAGCTTCTACTAAAGGATATTGGATTCTGTTACCTTGTTATGTTGTGATTTTGTATTATGCTATTTCAGGACATAAATTAGGGTTAAAGAAAAATTAAAAATAAAATCATGATTTCTAAATTAAAATATGTAGTAATTGTGCTGGCAGGATTTTGTTTTTCCTGTGTTTCTGTTTCTAAAAAAATCAAGGCAGAACATAAAACGGAACAATTTATTACGGATAATCCTCTGACGGCTAACAGTCATGCTGCGACTCTTGAGGAAATAAAATCCAATCAGCTCTTGGCAGCATGGTTTGGCGGAAAACATGAAGGCGCTAAGGATGTAGGTATTTATACGTCAAATTATGATGGAAAAAGCTGGTCCCAACCGCAAATGTGTATTGCTCCTTTAGTAAAAGACGGCGATACTCTGCCTTGCTGGAATCCGGTTTTATATAAAAGTAAGAGTGAAAAATTATATTTGTTTTATAAAATTGGTAAAAATCCAAGGGAATGGTTCGGAGCTATGATTGTTTCAAATGACAACGGTATGAGCTGGAGTAAACCTGAATACCTGCCAAACGGAATTTTAGGTCCTGTTAAAAATAAACCTGTCGAAGTAATTCCGGGTGTTATTTTATGCGGAAGCAGTACTGAAAGTGTTACAGATAATCAATGGCGGGTACATGTCGAAACTTATACTGAAGCTACAAACAACTGGAAAAAAATCCCGGGTGAAAACAAGAAAAATTTTGATATTATTCAACCCACATTTTTGGTGCATTCGAAAAAAAATATTCAAATTTTGTCCAGAAGTAAGCACAACAAACTAATCACAAGCTGGTCTAAAGATTACGGACAAAGCTGGAAAAATACTGATAGTATTGAGGTTGTGAATTCTAATTCAGGGATTGATGCCCTTACGCTGTCACCAAAATTGTTTCTATTAGTTAACAATCCGTTACGGCAGGGAAAAGACTGGTTTAACGGTCGCAATATTCTGGACGTAGAATATTCAGGAGATGGTTTACGTTGGGAAAAATTATTCGATTTGGAAAATCAAAAAGAAGGAGAGTTTAGTTATCCTGCTGTTATTCAGACTGAGGATAAAAAAATACATGTTTTGTATACCTATAATCGAAAATACATTAAACATGTAACTTTTAATATTAGAAAATAGAAAACCGATTTTAAAAATATAAATTCCTTTTTAAAAAAAATAAAAAATTATGCAAAAATATTGTCTGGTTCTGGACTTAAAAGAAGATGCTGATTTAATTGCTGAATATAAATTATTACATCAGCATGTATGGCCTGAGGTTATAGCAAGTATAAAAGACTCCGGAATTACAAATCTGGAAATTTATAATGCAGGAAACCGACTGGTGATGCTAATTGAAGCTAGTGCTGATTTTTCTTTCGAAAAGAAAGCTGAAATGGATGCCGAAAATCCAAAAGTTCTGGAATGGGAAACATTGATGTGGAAATTTCAGCAAGCGCTTCCTCAGGCAAAGAAGGGAGAAAAATGGCTGTTAACGGAAAAAATATTTCAGTTAGATCAACAGTAATTACAATTGAATTTTGAAAATATAAATACAATGAATAAGCTTTTTTTAATTATTATACTACTTTTTAATGTTGTTACAAATGCTCAAACTGATATTAGCAGTAAGACATTTTATAAACATGATCAATTTCTGTCCTCGGATAAAATGGAAGGACGGTTTCCGGGAACTAAAGGAAATAACGATGCAGCAGCATACGTAAAAAAGCATTTTAAAAAGTATGGTCTAAAAAAGTTTAATGATAATTACTATCAGTCTTTTAGTCTTTTTGTAAAAGAAGGACTCAATAAAGTGAAATCAGATACTGTGGTTACACAAAATGTGCTGGGTTATCTGGAAGGTTCTGATGAAAATTTAAAAAATGAGTTTGTAGTAATAGGCGCGCATTATGATCACTGGGGTTGGGGAGGAACAGCTTCGGGCAGTAAAAAAAAGGATACGGTAGCAATTCATAATGGTGCCGATGACAATGCATCTGGTGTTGCGGCACTGCTTTGTATTTTAAAAGAATTATCTAAACCGGAAAACAAACCTAAAAGAAGTGTCGTTTTTATTTCGTTCAGCGGGGAAGAAGAAGGCTTATTAGGTTCCAAATATTTTATTCAGCATTTGCCTTTTGACAAAAAGAAAGTAAAAGTAATGTTGAACATGGATATGGTAGGCAGATTAAATTCGGAAAAAGAACTCTATATGGGTGGAGCAGGAACTTTTCCTGACGGCGTTGCACTAATGAAAAAAACAGGCGAAAACAGCGGTCTTAATCCTGTTGTCCACTCCGGAGATGTAGGAGGTTCAGACCATGTTTCTTTTTACAAAGCAGGAATTTCTGCGGTGGGATTTCATACAGGAGGTCATCCGCAGTATCATACTCCGGAAGATGATATTGAACTGATAAATACAGAAGGCGGCGCATTGGTTTCTCAATATATTTATACAGTTCTGAAGGCAATTGCTAACTATGATCAGCCGCTTTATTTTATCAGTCAGGATTAGTCAAAGTATATTTTTTTGGAAATAATAAAAGAAAAATTAAAAAGAAAGCCTTATTTTGCCGGATGTTTAATTTTAAATTATAATATGAAAACCAAAAAAATTAAAATAGCATTACTTATTGCCTTCATGACTGCAGGTTCATTTGTAAAAGCCCAATCTGTAGAGGCAACAGCTGATGACATTAAAAAAGCAGAGGAATGGGTTAGTGAATTGAATCTGAATAATGCTGAGAAACAAGACAGAGTAGTAAAGGTAGTAGCTACACATCTATCAACAATCAAAGACTGGCATAATACGCATCCTTTTTCTACCGTTCCGGCCGGTATCAATCCGTTAGACGGTAAGCCGCTTTCAGATTTGCATAGACAAATTATTGCCGACTCCGCAATGCCTTCAACAATACATGAAGACTTGATGACCGGACTGAGAAAAGATTTAACGGAAGAACAAGTAGCGGCAGTATTAGACAAATACACGATTGGAAAAGTTGCCTTTACGATGAAAGGATATGAAGCTATCGTTCCTAATTTAACTGCTGCCGAAAGTGCAGAAATTAGAAAATTACTGGAAAAAGCACGTGAGCAGGCGGTAGATTATAAAAGCATGAAAGAGATATCGGCTATTTTCGAAATTTACAAAACAGAAGCCGAAAAATATCTGAATAACCACGGTCGTAACTGGCGCCAAATGTATAGTGATTACACTAAAAAGATAAAAGCGGAGAAAGCAGCTAAGAAAAAAGAGTAGATTCTTATCTTCTGTAAAACAAAAAAGGTCTTTAATTCGTTGATTAAAGACCTTTTTTTAGGTAAAATGATTGGTAATTATTTAACAGTCAGGTGGCAGGTAGCCATTTTCCATATCTCATTGTAATTTTTCCCATTGTGTTCTCCTCCGGCTTTTTCTGTTTGAGAAAATTCAACCATGTAATTTCCGGACCAGATAGGAGTAAATGAAAACTCTCCGTTTTCATTGGTCCATAATTCTTTTTCCCAGCCGTTCGGAGCAATTACTTTTACTTTTTGCTCTTTGGCAACAGCCGCATTATAAGTAGCAACTGCCGTAACTTTAGTGTTTTTTGCCAGTGAAGAGGCATTTTCAGCAAATACAGAAATTTTATTAGTGTTAGCAGCAGCTTCGTTCCCTGCTAATTTATTTCCTACCAATATATTAGCACTGGAATTATAATCCAGTTTCATGGTTCCGTAAACATCTTTTACGGTATGTTGCATGACAACAGTATAAACCCCATCTTCTTCAGGAGTAAAAAAGGCCTGGTATTTATTCTCTAATGGAATCGATTTCAGTCTGATTTCTTTTTTAGAAGGACTAATGACCACCAGCGTAAAATCTTTTAAATCCGAAAACCATTTTTCTGCTTTTGTAATATCATTTTCCGAAAACTCTCCAAAATAAACGGATATTTCCTGAGGTTTTCCTTTTGTTCCGGTAGCTTTAGTTTCGATCCATAAAGCGTGAGCAAATGATTGGCTGGTAACTAACAATAAAAACGCAACCGTTATTGTTTTAAAAAAGTTTGATTTCATAAAATTGAAAATTTTAGATTGTTTAAAATAAACGCAAATATACTTTTTAAATCTTTTTATTGCAACTTATTTAGATTTAATATAAATAATTTTTTTTAAAGTTATCTGTAATTACTATTTGATGGAAAATAGTAAGGTAAAATATCCCTAATAATAGGTGGATGAGTATTTTTATGAATATAAAACGGGTACCAATACCGAACAAATGTCGAACTATTTTGTAGAGGATTTGGAGCGATTGGTTGTAATAAAATGACAAATTTTGATGAAGTTTTTTTACTCTAATTAGTTAGAGTCGTTTTATTAGTTGTAATTTTTTTGATTATGACTATCCCTTTCTCATAATCAATTATTAAGAGTGTATACAATGAAACTAGTGTTAACAGATTGTAGATGTTATAAAATTTTAAGAATATTTAATTCTATAGTAGAAAAATAGTCGCTTTTAATTTTTAATTTATAATTTTGAAAACTTCTTAAAATACCAAGATAAACTAAACTAAATTAACCATTAATGAAAAAAACAATCATTTTTTGGATGCTGTTATTGTTTATCAGCCAGTTAAGTCATGCACAATATTCCAATCTGAAATTTGAAAACTTTGATACTAACAAAGGACTTTCCAGTAGTACTAGTGTGGAAATTTTTCAAGATAGTGATGGTTTTTTGTGGTTTGGTACTATTGATGGCTTGAATAAATACAATGGTTATGAATTTGAAATCTACCGACCAATTATAAATGATATTCATTCTATAAGTAATAACAGGATTAATGCTATATCACAGGATAGCAAGGGGTATTTATGGGTGGGGACCAGCAATGGTTTGAATGTTTTTGATAAAAAAAGCCAAAAATTTCACCGAATCAATCTTTATAAAAAGAATGATAATGAAGTCAGTGTAAGAGAGGAAATTAACAGTTTATTATTTGATAAAAGCAACAACCTATTGTGGGTGGGAACTAAAAACGGATTGGTAAAAATCAGTTTAAAATCGGTAGACTATACTATATTTAAAAGTCTCGATTTTGTCCGTTATGTCCATAAGCCAAAAGATGTAAAATCTATTGATAATAATAATGTCACCAGTGTTATACAGGATAAAAAAGGAAATATTTGGATAGGTACTGAAGGGGATAATTTGCATAAGTATAATTTTAAGACAAATACATTTGAAAGAGTTAATATCGCCTTTGAAGCGGGTCAGTATCTGGATCATTTACCAAAACAAATTCTTTTAGATAATTCGGGTTATTTTTGGATTGGCAACGACTTGTCACATCTTTATTTGTATAATCCAATTACTAAAACGACTAAGAAAATAGCACCCGTAGGTCAAAGCACCCCGGTTTTTCATTTATTTCAGGATAAAAAAGGAACAGTCTGGGCAGCAACTGACGGAAGTGGTCTTTATTTATTAGACAGAAATAAAGGGGTTATACAGCATCTGATGCAAAATCAGGATGATCCTTTTTCGTTACCTAATAACCAACCTTCAAATGTATTAGAAGATAAAGACGGAATTTACTGGATTGCCAGTTATAATAAAGGGATTAATAAACTGGCTTTATTTAAATCATCCTTCGGGCATCATTTTTATAAACCCAATAGTGGTAATAAAGGCCTGAGTACTAAAATTGCCCAATCGGTGATAGAAGACAATAAACAACGTATTTGGATAGGTACTGATGGAGGAGGCTTAGATTTATTTGACAGTAAAACGGAAACTTTTAAGCATTTCAAATCGGTTCCTGGTGCTGCAAATACCTTAAGTTCTAATAAAATTTTATACTTGGCTACCGGAGATAATAATGACTTATGGGTATGTACCTGGGATGGGGGACTTAACAGATTTGATACTGAATCCGGAACGGTAAAGCGTTATGAAAACAATATTAAAAATCCTTTTTCTATCGGTCAAAATACAGTTTGGTGCGCAGTTCAGGACAATCAAAAAAGACTTTGGGTAGGTACTTCTACAGCCGGATTAAATCTTTTGGATACTCAAACAGATAAGTTTTACCAATATAAAAACCAACTTAACAATTCGGAAAGTTTAATAAGTAATTTTGTTTTTTCCTTATTTGTAGATTCTAAACAACGTCTTTGGGTAGGAACCTCTTTAGGATTATGTTATGTAAAGCTTAATCATTTGGGAAGCAGGATCCCTAAAAATATCAATTTTGAAGAAATAAAATTAAAAAATATCCAGGGTAACCGGGTTAACCAGGTAACTGAAGATTATAAAGGCAATATTTGGGTGGCTACTGATATGGGATTGTACCAGCTAGGAACTGATTTAAAATTAAAACAGGCGTATTCATCTAAAAACGGTCTTCCAAATAACTTAGTAGTAGGCTTACAGGAAGATAATAATAAGAATATCTGGATAAGTACCAAAAGTGGTTTATCACTACTAAATCCTAGAACAAAGAATATTAAAAACTTTAATATCCATGATGGATTACAGGGTTTAGAGTTTCAAAGTAAATCGATTGTTAAGACTTTTGATGGTCGAATCATAGTGGGAGGAATTAATGGTTTTAATATATTTTATCCTAATGATATTTCGTTGAATTCAGATGAAGTAAAACCTATTATTACAGATCTTAAAATATTTAATAAACGAATAAATGCTGGTGATTCTGTAAACGGAAGGGTGCTGTACAACGAAGCAATTTCAAATGTTAAAGAAATTGAATTAAAATACAACGAAGGTTATATATCATTTGGATTTGTGGCTTTGAATTATCAAAATCCGGAACGTGTAAAATATGCCTATAAAATGAGCGGTTTGGATGAAGAGTTTGTAAATGTGGATAATAACAGAGTTGCTAATTATGCTAATCTGGCTCCGGGGCTTTATGTCTTTGAAGTTATGGCAGCCATTGACGGGCAATGGAAAAATGCAGGTAAAACCAGTATTTTGGTAAGGGTACTTCCTCCATTTTGGAAAACATGGTGGGCATATATCTTATATCTTACATTTCTTGTTGCTTTAATATGGTTTGGACTTGATTATTATACCAATAAAATTAATGAAGAGAAAGAACATGAATTAGATCAGATGAAATTACGCTTTTTTATCAATGTTTCTCATGAATTCAGAACCCCGCTTACTTTAATTTTAAATCCGGTAGAAAAGATTTTATCCCATTTTAATGATACCGAAGAAGTCAAAAAATCAGCTCTGATTATTCAAAAGAGTAGTAAGCGATTGCTTTATTTGGTGGATCAGCTTTTGGATTTAAGAAAAATGGATTTGGGTAAATCCCGTTTAGAACTTTCTAATATAGATATTGTTGCTTTTGCCAGAGATACTTTTTCTCTTTTTGAAGATTTAGCTAAAAAGAAGGATATCCGTTTTGTTTTTCAATCTGCATTGAAAGAGTATTACGGACAATTTGATCCGGATAAAATAGAAAAGATGCTGGCTAATTTGTTGTCCAATGCGATAAAGTTTACCGATAATGGTGGAATAATTACGCTTTCCTTATCCGAAGTGATGATTTCAGAAAAGAAATATAAAAAAATGTTCTTTAGTCCAACAAATCAGGTAAAAGGGATTCAAATTCAGATTTCCGATACAGGTATTGGTTTTAAAAAGAAACAATTGAAGGAAGTGTTTCAACGTTTTTTTCATGCTGATTCCAGTAAAACAGGTACAGGTATTGGGTTGAATTATACTAAGAGCTTAGTCGAATTGCATAAAGGAAATATTACAGTTGAAAGTCAGTATAAAAAAGGAACTACTTTTTCGATTATACTCCCTGTTGATTTAAAAGCAGTAGTAAAACAAAAGCAGTCGGATAGCTGGAATTCACAAGGAAAAGAAATGAATGCAATTCAATCTGCAGAATATGAAATTGCTATTTCAGACGAAAAAATGAAACCGGATTCACTGGCTTCTAATAGTGAAAATAAACCACTGATTCTTATTGTAGAAGATAATAAAGTGCTTCGTAATCATCTTAAGAGTGAGTTAAAAGAGTTTTATCAGGTAAAAGAAGCTACGAATGGAGCAGAAGGTTTGGAAAGAATCAGAAGGTACCAGCCAAATATGGTTATTAGTGATGTGATGATGCCAAAGATGGACGGGTTTGAACTCTGTCAACAGCTTAAAACTGATTTTGAAATCAGTCATATTCCTATTTTATTATTAACAGCCAGAAATCTGGATGAAGATATGATTAGAGGCTATCAAACCGGAGCTGATGCTTATCTGTCTAAACCTTTTAATATGGCAGTACTTAAAACCCGAATTGATAATTTGCTTGAAGCCAGAAAAAGATCCAGAGAGCGTTTTGCTGCTATTGGAGGGATAGTTGCTTCTTCTGAAATTACGATTAACTCATTAGATGAACACTTTTTGGATAAAGCTACCAAAGTAGTAGTGGATAATGTCAGTAATATCGATTTTACCTTGGATGATCTATTAGGAAGTCTGGGAATGGGTCGTTCGCAATTTTACAGAAAGATTAATTCTTTGACAGGACAAAATCCGAGTAATTTTATTCGAACTATTCGCTTAAAATATGCTTCCGAAATGTTGTTAACAAATCAATATTCGATAAAAGAAGTGGCACTAAATTGCGGATTTAATTCTACAGCTTATTTTACAAAAACCTTTAAAGAAGTTTTTAAAGTAACCCCTACACAGTATATTCAGAATCAAAAAAATCTGGATGAAACTACTGAAGAATAAATTCAATAACATAATATTTTGCTAAAAAGGCTCCGTTTTAATTCAAAAACGGAGCCTTTTTTTAAATATTTATTTAAGGTGTTTTACTGGAAAATCCTTCATATAAAAAAAGATTTTAAAATTTTTTTTTCAAAAGTTAATAGGTTTTGAAAGCTTGGAAGTCTTGTAAAACAAGAGAAAACAGAGAAATGGTCGATAAGTTATACAGTTTGGATTATAGCTTATACACTGCTTTTTTTTTAATATATAATATTGTAATGCTATTCCAGTCATTATGATAAAATTAATGATTAAAAATTATGAGTATTAAAATTATTAACCTGAAAAAAATAATTAAATGTAAAAAGGACTAAATTTCATTACCAATTTCGATTCACTAATTTAAACGTGAATTCTAATAAAAAAAACTAATAACTAAATCAATTAATTAATAACGAAAAAAACAATTCATTATGAGAATAAATGTTTTGAATAAAACCGAATTATGGAACAGATTAAAACCGTCTTTGGTTTTATCTTTTCTGGTTTGTGTTTCTTCCCAGTCATTTGCTGTTAATAATGGGAAATTTAATCTGGTCGAAAAATTTTCTTTAAATACCTCTCAGCAACAAATTACAATTAAGGGAAAAGTAATATCTGCCGAGGATAATATGGGTATTCCGGGAGTGAATGTAAATATAAAAGGAGTAGCTGGCGGAGTAAGTACAGATATCGACGGTAATTATACTATCAGTGTGCCTTTATCAAATGCCGTTTTAGTATTTAGCGCTGTAGGTATGAAAAGCCAGGAAATTAAAGTTGGAAATCAAACAATCATGAATGTGACTATGGCTGCTGATGTTTCTACATTAAATGAGGTAGTAGTTGTAGGATATGGTACTCAGAAAAAAGCTACTTTAACTGGTGCTGTGGAAGTAGTAAGCTCTAAGGCTTTTGAAGATCGTGCTGTTACAAATGTAGGTTTAGCTCTGCAAGGACAAACACCAGGATTACTGGTTACCAGATCTTCCTCTAGACCAGGAAATGAAGGTATAAATTTTCAGATACGTGGTGCAACTTCAGTAAATGGAGGAGAGCCTTTAGTAGTTATTGATGGAGTTCCTGCAATTAATTTTTACTCATTTCAGAATATGAATGCAGATGACATCGAAAGTATTAGTGTACTGAAAGATGCTGCTGCGGGTATTTACGGTGCTAGAGCAGCTAATGGAGTTATTTTAGTAACTACTAAGAAGGGAAAAGGCAAGGTAAGAATTGATTATAGTAATAACATTCGTTTTACGGTAAATGGGATTACTGGATATTCAGCAACAGGAAGGGAGTATGCATCCCTTTGGTTAGCCGCAAATAAGGAAGAGGCAATTCCAAATTGGTGGGGTTGGGCTACTAAAGAGAATATGGAGAAAATGGCCGCTGGAGACGAAGGCATTTATACCACTCAATTTTGGGGGGATGTTTTTATAGGAAAAGGAAATCGAATCGATGAAATGTTTGCTCAACGCGTTTCGTATCAGCATAATTTAAGTATTTCTAATAATACTGACACTATGGGATATCGTTTGTCTCTTGCTTTTGCTGACAATCAAGGAAACTTAGCAACAGCTTATGATGGACAAAAGCAATACAACTTCCGCTTTAATTACGATTATAAACTGTCAGAAAGAGTAAAGTTAGAAACAGGAATTAGTTTTGTTAATGCCATTACTAGTGCACCTTCAGTAGGATTGGACGGTTCCCTTTATGCTCAAGACATGCCTTTCTTTCCAGCTAAGAACCCTTACGGACAATGGAATGCTAATTTTGGTAATGTAGGAAACAGAAATGCAGCTGCAGCTACTTCAGATGGGGGACGTTTTGACAAAAATTCTTTAACAGGTAGATTAGATATGAAAGCTACTGTTAATATTGTTAAAGGATTAAATTTTGAAGGTATAGCTTCTCTTCAAAATGAACAGTATAGAGATGAAAGATATGTAAATCCAGTGCAATTGTATGATTGGTATGGTAACAAATCAGTAGAGAACCTTTCCAGTACTGTACAAAGCGCTTCTAATGTAGGTTATAAAAGTAGTACTTACAATTCTTTGTATCAATATTATGAAGGAAGATTAAGGTACGATTTGACATTGAATAATCTTCATAATTTTGCTGCTATGGTAGGAATTAATGCAGAACATACGCAAGTAAATACTTTATCCGGTAGCCGTGCTTTTTTTACTGATCTGGGAATTTATGATTTGAATGCTGCTGATGCTACAGCAACCAGTTTAGGTAATGGAGGAGGTAAATTTCATAACGGACAATATGCTTATATTTCCAGATTACAATATAATTATGATGAAAAATATCTTGCTGAAGTTACAGGGCGTATTGATGGTTCTTCAAAATTTGCTCCAGGATATAAATTCAAAAATTTTGGATCAGTATTAGTAGGTTGGGTTTTTACTAAAGAAAAATTTTTAGAAGGTATTCGTTCAGTTGTAAATTTTGGAAAAATTAAAGCAACTTATGGAGTATCAGGAAATAATGTAGGTATTGGTAATTATGACTATATCTCGGCCATTAATAATGGTACAGTTATTTTAGGACTTCCTGCATCTTCGCAAGCATCTTCTTCTTTAGCAGCTAATGGATTAATAAGTAGAGATAGAGAATGGGAAAGAGTATCTCAAAAGAATATTGGTATTGAACTGGGTTTTTTAGATAGAAGACTTTCTGCGGCATTTGATTATTTTGTTAAAGACAATAAAGGAATGTTAGTAAATGTAGACTATCCATCAGTATTAGGTGGTGCAGCTCCTAGAACGAATAATGGAGAACTGAATGTTAAAGGATGGGAAGCAGTAATTACATGGAAAGACAGAATTAAAGATTTTTCATATAATGTGTCTTTCAATATAGGTGATACGCGTAGTCTTTTGAAAGATATGCAAGGAAGAGATAATTATACGCCAGGAAAAATTAGCAATGTAGTAGGATACCCATTAAATTCTTGGTTTTTGTATCAAACCGATGGCTATTTTAAAAATCAGGCTGAAGTAGATGCTTATTATGCGCAATATGCTGCAGGTGGAGCAGATTTATCTCCTGTGCCAGTAGGATCAGCTTCTGGTTTAAGACCAGGAGATACTAAGAGAATTGATTTGAATGGTGATGGTGTTATTACGGGAAATGGGGGTAATAACACTAATAATGCAAGTGATCTCAAGTACATGGGAGATGCTAATCCACATTATACATTCGGAATTAATTTAGGAGGAAACTATAAAGGATTTGATTTAAATGCTTTTTTTCAAGGAGTTGGCAAACAGCAAATTATGCGTTCCGGTTTTCTAGCCTATCCTTTTGCGGTACTTTCAACTAATCAACCTACTAGTTTTGAAGGACGAACTTGGACTGAAGAAAATCCGAATGCCGAATATCCTCGTTTGACAGTAAATTCAAATAGAGCCCGATGGAATTATGCAAACAATGATTTTATGTTAGAAAACAATGCTTATATCCGTTTGAAATCTTTGGTTATAGGATATACATTACCTAAAACTATTACAGATAAAATTAGATTAGAAAAAGTAAGATTTTATTTTTCAGGAAATGATTTATGGGAAACCTCTAAAATTAAAGATGGTTATGATCCTGAGATGGGAGAGACTACTCAAAATGTGGGTTATCCTTTTTACAGAACCCTGTCTTTTGGTATTAATGTAGGTTTATAAGCAAATTAATTTAATAGTAAAATAATAGAAATAATATGAAAAGATTTATATATATGACTTTGATAGGAGGGCTTTCATTAGGGCTTTTCTCATGTCAGGATGACTATTTGGATTTAGATCCTCAAGATCAATTTACAGATGTAGTTTATTTTAAAAAGCCATCTGATTTTAAAGCATATACAGGGGATTTTTACAGCCAATTGATGGGATGGAGATCACCTTATGGAGGTAATACAGTTTATAATAATATGGATTTTTCTTCTGATTTGTCTAATTATTTTAATTTTCAAGCGGATGTAGGTCGTGGTACAATACAAATAGTAAATGATGATAATCGCTGGAATAATCCATATTCATGGATTAGAAAAATCAATATCCTATTGTCAAAAGTCGATTCCTATCCTGGTAACGTTAATGATATTGCACCTTATGTTTCAGAAGCCTATTTTTTTAGAGCAAATGCTTATTACAGCTTGTTAAAAACTTTTGGTGGTGTTCCTATTGTAACAGGAGTACTTGAGGTTAATTCACCAGAATTATTCGGACCACGTAATAGTCGTTATGAAGTGGTGGATTTAATTTTATCGGATCTAGATAATGCTATAGCGAATCTGCCAACAGAACAATCTATTCCTGGTGCAGATAAGGGACGTATTAGTAAATGGGCTGCCAAAGCCTTAAAAGCAGAGGTAGAATTGTACGAAGCGACTTGGCGAAAATACAATGGAACTTCAACTGATTTTGAAGGTTCTACAGGTCCTGCTTCAGATCAGATTGATACTTTTTTAACTGATGCTGTCAATCAATGTAAAGATATCATGGATAATGGAGGGTATGAGTTGTGGAATTATAACAGTAATACCTCTATTGCAAATCAGAGTTATTATTATTTATTCAACTTAGAAGATGCAGGAAGTAATCCTGGAGGATTTACCAAAGCGACTAACAAGGAATTTATTCTTTATGGTGTATATGATGTTGTTTTGAGAACAGGAAATCAAAATTTATCCCTAACATCTCAAAACTCAGGATCAAGCAGAAAAATGATGGATATGTTCTTGTGCACCGATGGTTTACCAGCTTCTAAATCTCCATTGTTTCAAGGATATCATGCAATAGGGGATGAATATAAAAATAGAGATTTGAGAATTTTAGGCTATATAGGCGTTACTCCTACTACAGCACCTATCACTAATGGAGTGGCGGGGTATGGAAATAGAAAATTTGTTTCGTATCAATATGGAATCTATAGAAATGCAAATCAAGAGTCACCTAATTATCCTATTATCCGGTTGGCAGAAGTGTATTTAATGTATGCAGAAACTTTGTTTGAAAAAAATGGAACAATTTCAGATGCTGATTTAAATCTGTCAATTAATAAAATTAGAGCAAGAGCAGGTGTTGCCAATTTAACTAATGCCTTGGTTGCAGCTAATAGTTTAGATATGTTAACTGAAATTAGAAGAGAAAGAACTTTAGAGTTGTATAAAGAAGGATTTCGGTATGATGATTTGAAACGTTGGGGTATAGCCGAAGCAGAGTTAAATCAATCTACTTGTGGTCAGGTAGTAGGTGATGCTTCTTACACTACAGCATACAGAGACGGAACAGGTGCTGCAACTGCTGCTTATAATCCGTCAGCTTATGTTTGGGGAGAAGAAATTGTTCAAACAGCTAAAGGACCTTTAAAATGTGTGGTTATCGACAGTAAACTAAACCGTAATTTTTCAAAGAAAAACTATTTATGGCCTTTACCTCAAAAACAAAGAGATTTAAATCCTGCTCTGAAACAAAACCCAGGCTATAACTAACAATATGAAATTGGCAAGTTTACTATTGGTTAAACTTGCCAATTCTAAAAAATATAATTATCCAACTTAATTTTTTTAATTATGAAAATAGTATTAAAATTTAGCATCAAATTGATGATGTTAATTGGGACTCTGATTACTTTTACAGGTTGTCAGGAAGAAGATGCCAATTTTAAAATTTATGAGTATCCAGAGTTTTCAGTAACAGATTTCTCACCAGTAACTGCCAGACCTACACAAGAATTGACAATTAATGGTTCTAATTTTGGAACATTAAAACCAGCTGTAACTGTTTATTTTAATGGTATAGCTGTACCTCAGGCAAATATAGTGAGTGTTGTAGATGATAAAATTATTGTTACCGTTCCTGATAATACTCAAAGTACAGGTCAAATAACGGTAAAGGTTTGGAAATATACTAAACCATTATTATCAAGCGATTTTACTTTTATAACCGGAGGACAAGTTACCAGTGTTTCACCATTGTTAGGTCTAGAGGGAGACTTAGTTACTATAGTTGGGAAGAATTTTGGAACTGTAAAAAATGATATAAAAGTAGCTTTTGGTGGAGTATATGGAGAAGTTATCTCCGTTACTGATACCCAAATTCAAGCAAAAATTCCAGTAGGCGGTATTACTGGTACTATGAATGTATATGTTGGTTTACAAAAAATTGATGCCGGATTTTTTCTTGTAGATGCTGAAAAGATAACAGGTACTATCATTGGTACGCCTGGATCTTGGAACAATAATGCTAATGCTACAATTGCTGCAGCATTTGATGGAAATACTTCAACGTTTGTTGATGGAGCGGCAGGGACAACTTATTATTTGGGATATGATTTTGGAGCAACTGTTAAGGCAAAACTAAAAGCAGTTCGTTTTTATCCTAGAGCAACTTTTGCTTCTCGAATGTTAAATGCTAAAATTTATGGTACAAATGATCCTACTAAGGTGGGAACTAATGGAGGAACTCTTTTAGCTACAATTTCAGTATTACCATTGTATGCATGGAATCAACTAGTAATTTCAGACACTTCAACTAGTTACCGTTACATTTATTATTTCAATGATACTGCTGGAAATGGTAATAATGTAGCTGAAATAGAATTTTATGGTAAAAAAGAATAGAATCTCTAGAATTTATCCAACCTATCAGGTTAATAAGGTAGGTTGGATTTTAATTAAATGAAAAATAGCATCATGATTTTTTTTAATTTTTATTAAAACTATAATGATATTAAGTCTTATGCGGTAGTAATTCTTTGGATGAAGATAATCCAAAAACACACCCGCCAGCTATAGTACCTCCGCATTACTCCTATCCCAATTAACCGTAACAAGACATTTTACATCCACGGTTATTACATACTCAAGCCGATTTTAATCGGATAAAAAGTAGAGTGGATGCCAATATTGAACCGTTGATTTTACCAACTAGTCAGGATTTTTTAGAAAGACACAATGCAGCTTGTTTTTCTCATTATTGAGCTAATTGGGATATGTGATTGTACTTTAATTTATACTTTGAAATAATTTGATAATAGTAAGACTATTGGGTTTTAAAAAAACTCAATAGTCTCATTTTAGTTAATTATTAACCGCGTTTTACCTTTAACAGTATGCAAAAACAACTACTTTAATTTCTATTTATTTTTTTAATGAATAGTATGATTGTCTTTTTTAATAGTCTTAAAATACTGACTAGATATTAAAATCTGTTTAAGAACAGACCACTTTTTAATTTATTTCAAGAACAAAGTATCAAGTCCATAAATTCTCTTATCTATTGTATTATTTTAAAATATATAGAATTCACTATTAACAAACCACAAATTATAATTTTTTAAAACCATGAGAAAACTTAATCCAATTCTATTACTTGGAATTTTGTTGCTATTCTTCGGATTTAATCCATCCATAATAGCACAAAAGACATTTGTCCATCCAGGGATTCCTTTTACCCAATCTGATTTAGATCAGTTGAAAACAAATATATCCCAAGAGCCTTGGCTTTCGGGCTATAATGCTTTAAAAAATGATTATAGATCGCAGCTTTCTTACACAATGAGAGGTCCTTTTGCGACAGTAACCCGGGCACCGGATTTAAACAATGGTGCATGGAAAACAGATATGATTGCTATCCATAACTTAACTTTTATGTATGTTTTTACAGATGATGAAGCTTATGCCGCTAAAGCTACTCAAATTTTAGATGCTTGGGCTACTACAAATACTGTTTGGGGTGGTGGAGAGAACATGCTTGATATTGGAGATTATGCACCTTATTTTATAACAGCTGCTGATATTTTAAAGAGTACCTATCCCGGATGGACAGCTGCTAATACTACTCATGTTAATAATTATTTTGAAAATGTACTCTATCCTGCATCTTGGGTGCCAAATCCACTCAGGGATTGCAATAAAGGAGCTATCCAAATCCAAATTGCTTTAGGGATTGCAGCTTTTTTAGACGATGAAGTAAAGTGGAATCAAGCAATTGAATCATATAGAATGGAAGCGGGGGCAACTTTACGAAATAGTTTGCCATCGGGTCAATTAGGAGATACAGGCAGAGATGATCACTGGTTTGGACAGGCCTGGGCATTGGCTTGGGATGCTGAGGTTGCCTATAAACAAGGTGTGGATATGTTTGCTGAACTTGATAATCGTATGCTGGCTATAGGAGAGTTATACAATCATTATGCTATAGATCCCAGCGGATTAACATTTACTCCTTATGGTGGTTATTCAGTGTATTGGACCAATGGCTGGGGAATAAGTACAGGATCCCGAAAACAACACCCATTCAATAACGTTATACAGGCTGCCTATTCACTACGTAAAGGAATTCCAACTCCGTATACAGATCAAATGCGAACATTAGTTGGTGAAGGTGCATGGTCATTTTTATACTTAAAATCATCGGATAATTCTACAGCGACCGCAATGACTCCAATTGTTTATCCATCTGAAAACGCTGTGCCAACAAATTACTTTAGTAATACTGACATTGGTGTTACTGGTATCAAAGGAAGTGTTACTTCTAATGCAGGAATTTGGACAGCAAAGGGGGCAGGTTCATCAGCAGCTAATTCCAATAACTTTACTTTTAAATCTATAAAAGGAGATGCTGCCATTATTGCTAAAATTGAGAATAATTCTATTAGTAATGCGGTGTCGGGATTAATGATTCGGGAGTCGCTGTCAACTAATTCAAAATATGTGTCGATTAATTTCAATCCATCAAATACTATAAATGTAAGTAGTTCAGGAGCTACGGCATCAAGTGGTGCTTACACACATTATAGTACCAGTTCATCTTGGTGGCTTAAATTAGAAAGAGTTGGAAACAGAGTATTTGTATATCATTCAGCAGATGGAAATATATGGACAAATATTGCTTTATCGATTATTTCACTTCCAACAGATGCTTATATAGGTTTTTATACAGCATCAAGAAATACTTCGGCTTTAAATACAGCTACATTTAGTAATGTGGCTGTCAATAATACTTATGCTGTGGGCTCTCCTGAAATAAATAGTGTGACCTCAGCAACAGCTACTTTAGAAACCTCTTTTAATTTTAATGTTACGGCTATTAATTCTCCCACTTCTTATGCTGCAACAGCTTTACCTAATGGGTTAAGTATTGATTCAACTACGGGTATTATTTCTGGAACACCTACTACTGTTGGTCAAAATATAGTCCTTTTAGAAGCAACAAATACTAGTGGAACTGGTAAAGCAGCACTGGTTATTAATGTTCTAAGTAATCAGACTCCAGTTGCTGTTAACAATTTATCGGTAAGTTCTGTTAATTCTATGATTAAACTTTCATGGACTGCCACTACTAATGCTACGAGCTATGTTGTCAAGCGTTCATTGACTTCAGGAGGTCCCTATACAAACATTCAAGCTGATATTACAGGTACTTCATTTATTGATCCATCACCAGCTTATGAGGTTAATAATTATTATGTAGTAACAGCTTTGATAGGTGAAAATGAAAGTACAATATCCAATGAAGTTTCTGGAGCAATTGCTCCTGCGGTTCCCTCTAATTTAGCTGCTGTAAATAATAATGGGAATGTTAATTTAACTTGGGATAGTGCTGATGGGGCATCAGTATACAATATCAAGCGTGCTACAACTAGCGGAGGTCCTTACACAGAAATTGCTTCTGTATCAATACCAGCCTATACGGATAATAATGTTACTAATGGTACTGCTTATTATTATGTAATTAGTTCAAAAGGAACTACTCTAGAAAGCGCAATTTCATCAGAGGTATTTGGTAACCCAGGGACAAGTAGCTTAATTTGGAATAATACTCCATCAACCAATACCTTTAATGCTCCAAATAATTGGGTAGAAAATGTTGTTCCTACAAGTCCAGCTATTTTGACTTTTAAGAATACGGAAACAAATGTGATAAACAATGATATAACAACTTTAGATGTTTCAAGAATTATGTTTGCTGACGATGCTGTAAACTATAATATTGAAGGAAACAGTATCAACTTGAAAAGTGATTTAATCAATAATTCAGTCCAAAATCAAACACTAAGTTTACCTATTATTATTGACAATCAGTTGAATGTAAATTCAAAAAACAGTAGTATTGAGCTTAATGGTGTGGTAAGCGGAACAGGTAGTTTACTTAAAACAGGTACTTCAGCGCTTATAATGTCAGGAACAAATACTTATTCTGGTAATACTATTATTCGTGGAACAAAAGGATATGTTTGGGGTTCTACAGATGGAATTCAAGTGTTAGGTATTGGAACTGGTGTATCTGGAGTTCCAACTTCAGGTCCTTTAGGTACTGGAAAGATTATATTAGAAGGAGGTGCTTTATATACTGGTTCAACTACAGCTGCAGCTACACTTTATAATGATATTGAAGTAACTGCAGGAAATTCAGGCTATTTTTATGAGCGTCAAGGGAATTTGAATTTGTATGGCAAACTTTTAGGTAATGGTACAATTTACAATGATGGCTCTGATAATTATGCTAATATTAGTCTTTATGCTAATAATAGTAGTTTCACTGGAACATTCATAACAAAATTACGTAGTGGAAATCATCGTATGGCATTTATGGTTCCTGAATCAGGAAGTGCAAATGCGGCTTGGCTTTTAGATGCTCAGGGTGCTGATTGTCATAGAATTATGTTTGGATCAGGAGTACTGGAGTTTGGTTCTCTTGCCGGGAGGGGAGGAATTCGTTGTAATGTAGCGGGAACACCTGTTATTAGAATTGGAGCATTGAATACGAATACAAATTTTAGTGGTACAATAGCTAATGCTGCCGGAACATTGTCCGTAGAAAAAGTAGGAACAGGAATTTTAATTTTTTCTGGAAATAGCACTTTTGGCGGAGCAACTACAATATTAAATGGAACATTTTTATTGAATAACAATGGTTCAACGGGTACTTACAACAGTCCCATTATTACTCAAAACGGAACATTTGGCGGAAACGGGAGAAGTACAAATTCTGTAACTATTGGAGCTAACACTATATTAGCACCTGGAACTGACGGAACAATCGGGACTTTCACAACAACAGGACTTGTTACACTTAATCCTAATGCTACTTATAAAGTTGATGTGAATAATTCAGCTGTTAGTTGTGACAAAGTAATTGCTGCTAATATTACATTAAATCAAGCCAATTTGGTGTTAAATAACTTTGTAGCAGGAGAGTTGCCTTTGGGAACAACATACACCATTTTAGAGAACTCTGGTTCTGATGATGTAGTAGGAATATTTAAGGATTTGCCAGAAATGACTTTGATAAGTATTAATAGATATGATTTTCGAATTACTTATAAAGGGGGTACTGGTAATGATATTCAATTATTGGATGATCGAATTGTGCCTATTGTTATTACTAGTACTACTGAAGATATTACATTAATAGGGCAACCATTTAATTATACTATTACAGGAATTAAATCACCTAACAGTTTTACTGCTACTGGACTTCCTATGGGATTAAATATTGAAACAACTACTGGTGTGATTTCAGGAATTCCAACAGAGTCAGGTATTTTTTCTATTATTCTAACAGCTTCAAATGAGAACACTACTGCTACAGTTACCTTTAAGTTAACAGTACAAAGTACAACTGTAAATGGTGTTATTGTGGCGTCAGGGGATGCTAAAAATACTATAGAATGGAATCCTATTCAGGATTTTAGTTACAATATTAAACGTTCAACTACTTCGGGAGGACCTTACACTACTATTGGGACTACTGTAGGAACAGCATATACAGATACAGCTGTCAATAACGGCAGTATTTATTATTATGTAGTTTCTGCTGTTGATGCTATTGGAGAAAAACCAAATAGTACAGAAGTTCTTGCTACACCAAATTTAGGGCAAGTTTCCTATCTAAAATTTGATGAGCTAAGCGGTACAAAATGTATTGATAGTTGGGGGGCGAATCACGGAATATTGGCAAGTACTGCAAGTCGTAGTACAGGTAAATATGAAGAAGCACTTAAATTGGATGGTACTGCGAACTCTTATGCTACCCTTCCAACTGCTATAGTAAGTACATTGAATGATTTTACAATTTCGGCTTGGGTTAAAATGGATGCTTTGGCCAACTGGATGCGAGTATTTGACTTCGGGACAGGAACAGCAAAATATATGTTCTTATCAGTTCAAACAGGAAGTGCTGGTTCTATTCGTTATGCAATTAAAAATGGAGGTAGTGAGCAGGGAATTACTCATAATTTTACTACGCCGATTAATACATGGACACATTTTGCTGTAACTCAGTCAGGCAATACTTGTCGTTTATATATTAATGGAATTTCAGTAGCCAATAGCACTGGAATTACTATAAAACCTGCAACAATAGGAAGTACTAATCTAAATTATTTAGGTAAATCTCAATGGAATGATCCTATGTTTAAAGGAGCAATTGATGAATTTAAAATTTACAGCAGAGCATTAAGTGATTTAGAGATAGCTCAAAGTGCTAAATTAAATCAAACGATATCATTGGCTGCTGTTGCTCAAAAAGAGATGGGTGATGCTGATTATTCTCCCGCAATAGCTAGTTCAGGATTGACAGTAAATTATACAAGTTCTAATTCGGAAGTCGCTACAATTGTAAATGGTAAAATCCATATTGTAGGTACTGGAATTACCAGTGTAACTGCTTCTCAATCGGGAGATGAAACTTATAATCAGGCAGCCGATGTTAGTCAGACTTTAACAGTTACTGCTACTTTGAAAGTGAAATACCAAGATGGAGATAATAATTTGACAAACAATCAAATTAAACCTAATTTAACTATTTATAACGAAGGTGCTCTTGCTATACCTTATGATGAATTGACTCTTCGTTATTGGATAACTCCTGAAAATTACACGAGTATTAATACCTGGGTTGACTATGCTCAAATAGGCAATAGCAAAGTGAAAATGAAATATATAGCTTTACCTGAACCAAGAAACGGTGCTTTTGGTTATGTAGAGTATAGTTTTGAAACGACTGCCGGAAATTTATTAGCTGGCGATAATTCGGGTCAAATACAGTCCAGATTTGCTACTAATAATTGGTTTAATCAGAATGAAAATAATGATTATTCTTATTCTAATATTAATGGTTTTAATGAGCGTATTACAATGTATCGTAAGGGACAATTAGTTTGGGGGATTGAGCCTGACGTTATACCTGCAGTAGTAAAACTAAAAGCATATACTGAAACAAAATCAAATGCTTCAACAAATACTATAAGTACCTATTTAAAAATTAATAACGAAGGTAATGTTCCGGTTGCTTATGGAGATTTAAAAGTGAGATACTGGTTTACCAAAGAAGGTACAGCGAATTTAAATTACTATTTAGATTATTCTGCTTTAGGTAATTCGAATATAGAATCTGAATTTGTTGTATTGAATCCTATTCAAAATGGGGCTAATACCTACTTAGAATTAGGATTGAAAGCCAGTTTGGGTACTTTTTATCCTTCAAGCAGTACAGCTAATATTCAATATAGAATTACCAAAACAGATTGGTCAAATTTTAATCAATCAGATGATTATTCATATAAAAATAACACAACAATGGCATTGAATGATAAAGTGACAATATATTATCAAGGTCAATTAATCTATGGAACAGAACCATTGATTACAACTAGTAGCAAAACTTCAACAGAAAAGCAATTAAAAGACATTACAATTGATAATAATGAAGAAAAAGCAGAAAGCGTTATGCTTTATCCTAATCCTGTTATAGATATATTAAATGTAAAAGTGAATAAAATACATACGAATGCAAAACTTGACCTATATAATTTTTTAGGAATAAAGGTAAAAACACAAGCTTTGACTAATGTTTTAGGATATATGTCTTTACAAGGATTGCCTTCAGGTTTATATTCATTGTATATTACAAATGGAAGTGACAGTATTGTGAAAAAGGTTATTAAAAAATAAATCAATTAATTTTAAAGCCGACTCTTGTCGGCTTTGTTATTTATAAAATAAATTAAAATCTTCATGCTTTAAAAAAATTATTGATTTTTAAGTGTTGAATAAAAATAGTCAATGATTTCGAGGGGTTTCGATTGTTTTTGGGTTATAATTTATAGTAAATGAATGATAAGTTATCTTTAAAAAGCCCTATTCTTAGTAATATTGAAAAAGTTTAGATCTGAACTTTCAGTCTTTCTAAACGTGTTAATGAGTTTTTAAAAAAATAACAATAAATCCATTTTTGACGTATTCCTTAAGGTATATAGAACGTGGTGTAAAATACAAATTTTGGTTAGTTTGTAATTAGTTTGATTAGTGTGTAGTAAGGTTGCTGGGGGGTTTTCAGCAACCTTTAATCAAATTTTTATAACTTACTTGAATATAAAATAATTACTATGCGAATTAAAATTCTGTCGTTGTTTTTTCTGTTGCTTTCAATGAATGCTGTAAATGCGCAGGGATTACCTGTTCCAAAGTATATTGGAACACAACATCCGCGCGTTTTTGGGAAAGATATGTCTTTGAATCAGCTAAAAGAACTGGTACAAAAAGAAGATTGGGCTGCAGCTATTATTACAAAAACTCAAAAGAATGTTGCACCCTATATTGACCATTATAAAACAGATAAAACCTGGTTAGTTTCCAGATTGCAGATGTATTGGAAAACCAAATCAACACAGGTTTACATCAATGGAGGGAAATACGACCATGCTGATGGAGAAGCTCCGGTTCCTACTGTAAAGTTTATTGGCGGACGAGGTACACCATCCAATTATAAAACCCCAAAATTAGAAGATGTTAAGCCTTATATGGATGATCCGCGAGGTTTATATCTTCAAAATAGTACTACTAATGTTTGGGAATGGGGACCAATAGCTGCTACAAGTGGTATTACAAATGCTATTAACAGACAAATTTTAAGTATTGCCAGAGATGCTGCATTTCTGTATTGGTACACCGGAAAGGAAGAATATGCAAATTTAGCATACGATGTTCTGGATACATATTTAAAAGGGGTTTACTATTTGAATGAATCTATTGATCTAAGTCATGGACACCATCAAACTTTGGTTAGTTACATTCAGTTTGAAGTTATTCAGGATCATATTTTAAATGAAATAACACAATGTTATGATTTCTTACATGATTTCATTCGTGATAAAAATCCGGAAAGTTTAGCGATTTATAATGCTACTTTGCAAAAATGGGCCGACTTACAAATTAAAAACGGAGTAAGTTTTAACAATTGGAATTTGTTAGAAGCAGCTCATATTTCGCATATTGCTTTGGTTTTAGAAAATAATTCGGCATACAAAAACGGAAAAGGAGCCCAATATTACCTGGATCAAATCATGAATCAAACTTCAACCAGACAATGGTCTATGAATAAATTAATGGATTATGGTTATGATAAAAAAACCGGAGTTTGGAACGAAAGCCCGGGATATTCGATGAATGTTTTGAGCGATTTCATTTCGTTTGCTGAGTTTTACGACCGTAATTTTGATATCGATTTGTTAAAAGAAATGCCAATATTAAAACAAGCCGTAAAGTCAAGTGCGCAATACCTGTATCCAAATAAATATATGGTTTCTTTTGGTGACGGTCATTATAACAAACTGCGCAAAGAACCTATTGTTTACCTGATTGAAAATGCTCAGAAATATGGTAAAAAAGACGATGAGGAGTATTTTACCAAAATGTATCAAACGATTTATAGCGATGAAGCAAGAGAAGGAAAGTTTATTGGGAAAACTATTCAGGATCTTTTTGCTGAAAAACCACTACAATTTGATACTAAAATAAAAGCGGCTCGACTCACTGATTTTACAACACCCTTATTTCATGTACCTCATGCAAGTTGGCTGGTACAACGTCAGGGCGAAGGCGATTCGGCTTTAATGATTAGTCAAATAGGTTCCTTAGGAAATCACATGCATTCTAACGGAATTGCGATGGAATTATATGGAAAAGGTTTACCATTAGCTCCTGAAATGGGTCATGGGTCCAGCTATTTTTCGATTGAATATGCCGAATATTACACTCAGTTTCCAGCACACAATACCGTAATTGTAAATGGAAAATCCAAATATCCTGAGATGAAAAGTAATCACGCTTTTAGCTTAAATGCAGCTTATCCTAAAAGTGGGGTTACTTCAGGAATAGCTTCTGGAATTACTTTTTCTGATGTTTCTTTTTTAGAGCCTGAAACTTATAGTGATCAACGCAGAGTTATTGGAATTGTAAAAGATAATGAAGAAGAGGGTTATTATATTGATATTTTTCGTTCCAATCAGAAAGACGGTAATAACATAAAGAATGAATACTTCTTCCATAATCTGGGACAAAATTTAGAATTAACAGCAACAAATGGGACTCCATTAGATTTAAAACCTACTACAAAATTGGCTTTTGGTGATGGTGATTTGATGGCTTACGATTATATGTGGGACAAAAAATCAATGGAAACTACACAGGATTTTAAAGGGAGATTCAATTTAAAACTTCAGGACAAAACAGTAAATATGAACCTTTGGGTTCAAGGGCAGGAAGACCGGGAGGTATTCTCAGTGCTTTCGCCAAAATCCACTGCCTTGTCTCATGGTCTATTGCCGGATGACATCAATAAGAATCCGATACCTACATTGGTAGTGAGACAAAATGGTGAAGCCTGGAACCGACCCTTTGTTGCTGTTTACGAACCGGCTTTAAATAATGAAACGAATATTCAATCAGTGGATTATTTTGGAAACAATGAGTTTGTTGGAGTTCATGTGAATAATAAATCGGGAAGAGAAGATTTTATTTTTTCGAATACAACTACCGATAAAAAAATGAATTTTAATTCATTTTCAGTTACAGGAACTTATGGAATAATCAGTAAAAAAGTGGATGGTTTTACACTCTTTTTAGGTAATGGAATAAACATTTCCAATGGGAATTATACGCTTGATTTGGGTAATGAAGTTGCCTCAGCCGTATTTAAAAGCGAAAATGGAACAATGTATTTCAGTACTGAAAAGACATCGGTTTTGACAGTTTCAGTAGAAGGAAAAATAAAAAAAGGAATTCTAACAGATGCAGCCGGAACAAAGTATACAGGGATGTATAACAAAAATGAAAATACGTTAAGTTTTAAACTACCTGTATTGACTTATCAGATAATAAAAATTGAAATTAATTAAAGAATAAATTAAAGAACGTGAAAAAAATAATAGCAATAACATTTGTTTTGGTGTTGAGTTTGAAAATGTCAGCTCAGGATTTAGTAGTTTATAATCCGTCTCAGGATATTATAAACACGATGCATAATAAGGATTTTTCAGTAAAGGTTAGAAAACCGGGAGGCGATTGGAAAGAGTTGTTTGAGTATAATGTAAAAGTAGATCAGATAATTGGAACCGGACATTCAGTACAAAATGCCTCTATGGCTTCTTTTGATTTTTCAGGAACTGTTGAAGTAGCGGTTACTTCTAATAAAGGTAATATTAATACAGCCAGAGTAAGACCTTTATCTAAAGAAATAAAAATTCAAATAAATAAGAATACGCTATATTTTACTTTAACAAATCCTGCGAATCTATCGGTAGAAATCAATGATGATATTTTTCATAATCTGCATTTATTTGCTAACCCAATTGAAAAAAATCTACCTAATCCTAAAGATAAAAATGTAATTTATTTTGGTCCCGGAATTCATGAAATTCCGAATCAAATCTTAAAAGTACCTTCTAATAAAACCCTTTATTTGGCAGGAGGTGCTGTAGTAAAAGGGCAAATACTTATTGACAATGTTCAAAATGTGAAAGTTTGCGGCAGAGGAATAGTTGATCAGGAAGTCAGACTGGGCATTAAAATAGCATTTTCTAAAAACATCACTGTTCAGGATATTTTCGCTTCACAATGCTTAACAGGCGAATCGGATCAGGTAACTATTCAAAATGTAAAAACAATCAGTTTTTTTGGTTGGGGCGACGGGATGAATGTGATGGCTGCTAATAATGTTTTGTTTGATGGGGTTTTCATTCGTTCTTCTGACGATTGTACAACGGTATATGGTACTCGTAAAGAGTTTAAAGGAGGAGCTAAAAATATAACCATGAAAAATGCTACCCTTTGGGCTGATGTTGGACACCCTATTTTAATTGGGACACATGGTAATAGTGAAAAGCCGGATGTATTAGAAAATCTAAATTATCAAAATATTGATATTTTAGATCATAAAGAAAAACAACTCGATTATCAGGGTTGTTTGAGTATTAATGTTGGAGATAATAATCTGGCTAAAAATGTGCTTTTTGAGAATATCAGAGTAGAAGATTTCAGAGAAGGACAATTGCTTAATTTGAGAGTGTTTTATAATGCGAAGTATTGTACAGCACCCGGTTTAGGAATAGAAAATGTAGTCTTTCGCAATATTGAATACAAGGGAAAGAATGCAAATACTTCAATAATTGCCGGTTATAACGAAAACAGAAAAATAAAAAGTATCAGTTTTGAAAACTTAAAAATAAACGGTCTTTTAATTTCTGATGATATGATAGGGAAACCCAAATGGTATAAGACTTCTGATATGGCCAACATTTTTGTAGGAGAACATGTTGAAGGAATAACTTTTAAAATGAATTAAGTAAATATTATGAGATATAAGTATTTCAAAAGAGCACTTTTTGCAGCAGGCTTTTTTCAGTTGATAACTTTAACTGGCTGTACAAAAAAGGATGAAGTGGTTGAGATTAATGTTGAAGTTAAGAATACATCGAATTTTAACAGAAAAGAAATTGTTAGTCTTCAACGAAATAAATTAAAGTCTCTTCTGGAAAAAAATGCAGAAACAAACATTCGAGTAAAACAACAAGGAACTAAAGAATATCTTGCTACTCAGTGGATCGATTACAACAACGATGGAAAAGGGGATGAATTGTTGTTTCAAGTTAATTTAAAGGCACATTCCACCGCCCAATATGTGATTCTAATCGATACCATAGTCCTAAAAGAACCAAAGGTTAAAACCTACTCCCGTTTTGTTCCGGAACGTATTGATGATTACGCCTGGGAAAATAATAAAGTGGCATTCAGAGCTTATGGTCCTGTCGCACAACAATTAGTTGAAGAAGGTAAAGAAGGTGGAACACTTTCCAGTGGTATCGACTTATGGTTAAAAAAAGTGGACTATTCCATAATTAATAGTTGGTATCAAAAAAATGTTGCCAATCCGGGATATTACCATATTGAGCATGGTGAAGGTTATGACCCTTATCATGTAGGTGACAGTCGTGGTACAGGTGGTACAGGACTTTGGGAAAAAGATAGTTTACAGGTATCTAAAAATTATGTGAGCTATAAAACCATTGCCACAGGACCTTTGAGAACTGTTTTTGAATTGACTTATGCGCCGTGGAGTAGTTACGGTGTTCAGGAAGTAAAACGAATCTCATTGGATTTAGATTCTAATTTTTCAAAATTTGAAATTAGTTATCGTTCAAATAAAATGATTCCCAATTATACAGTAGGGATTACACTTCATGATAAAAAAGGAGAAGTGAATATCAACAAACCCAAGGGATGGTTTCGTCATTGGGAACAAATAGATAGTGCATTTGTTGGTGAAGGTATTGTCTTAAGTCCAAAATTAATTGATACTGCTTTTGTTCATGATTCCAAAACAGCTGATCAAAGTAATTTGTTAATTCTAACCAATCCGAAGGACAAAATAACTTATTATGCTGGTTTTGCCTGGACGGGAAGTAAACAGATTAGAGATGTTATGGACTGGGATGAAATGCTTGATAAACAGGCAAAAATTATAGCCAATCCTTTAGAGGTTAAGGTAATAAAAAAAGGAAGGAATTCGTAATAAATTAAGAGAATGATTTTTACAAATAAATATACATATATATTAGTGTTAGGCTTGTTTTTTGGTGCCTGTACATCGGTTAAAAAAACGGAATTGCAGGAACAGAAAGGTAATTACATTTCTCAAGTTTGGCAATCTGATAGGGGTGATGGTACTTACACCAATCCAATTTTGTATGCCGATTATTCCGATCCGGATGTAATTCGGGTAGGGAAGGATTATTATATGACAGCCAGTAGTTTTAACTGTGTTCCTGGTTTGCCTATTTTACATTCTAAGGATTTGGTGAATTGGCAGATTGTCAATTATGCTTTGGAAAAACAAATTCCCGAAGCTGTTTTTAATATTCCACAACACAGTAAAGGAGTTTGGGCTCCTGCAATTCGGTTTCATAAAGGAGAATTTTATATTTACTGGGGCGATCCTGATTTTGGTGTTTATATGGTTAAAACCAAAAACATTTATGGTAAATGGTCAGTACCAGTTTTAATAATGGAAGGAAAAGGAATCATCGATCCCTGTCCGCTGTGGGATGGTGAAAATACTTATTTAGTTCACGCCTGGGCAGGTAGTCGTGCCGGAATTAATAGTGTATTGACTATAAATAAAATGAATGCTGAAGGAACAAAAGTACTTGATGAAGGTCAAAATGTTTTTGATGGACATGATAAACACCATACCATGGAAGGTCCAAAACTGTATAAAAAAGACGGCTATTATTATATTTTTGCTCCGGCAGGAGGTGTAGAAAATGGCTGGCAGGTAGTGATGCGCTCTAAAAATATTTACGGGCCTTATGAAGATAAAATTGTATTAGAACAAGGAAGTACTATAATAAATGGTCCCCATCAGGGTGCTTGGGTAACGACTCCTGATGATGCTTCCTGGTTTATCCATTTTCAGGATCAGGGTGTTTACGGACGTGTGTTGCATTTACAACCGATGCAATGGAAAGACAATTGGCCTTTAATTGGAAAAGATTTTGATGGGAACGGAGTTGGAGAACCGATACTTTCTGGGGTGAAACCAGTTGTTGGGAATAATTTACCAATTGTACAACCTGCAGAAAGCGATGAATTTGAGAATGGAAAACCGGGCTTGCAATGGCAATGGTATGCTAATTCATCTGTAAAGTGGAGTGCACAAATTCCGGGTTCTGATTATCTACGGTTATTTGCCATAAGTCAGAAAGAAGAACCCAATCTTTGGAATGTACCTAATCTATTATTACAAAAATTACCGGCTCCTAATTTTACGGCAACAACCAAAGTGAAATTGACTACCGAATGGGATACTCCAGATAAAAAGGCAGGCATGTTGTTGATGGGGAAATCCTATGCTTATGCTGCAATTGCTTATCATGATGAGAAATATTGGGTGCAACAAATTAATTGTATCAATGCTAATGAAGGGACATTGGAAAAACTAATTGAAGAAAAACCTTTAAATTCAAATGAAGTGCATTTGCGTATGAAAATCAAAGCTCCTAATGCAGCCTGTAAGTTTAGTTACAGTGAAAACGGAATTGATTTTTTTGAAATAGGGAAAGAAGCATTTGCTGAAAAAGATTTATGGATTTCAGCCAAAATAGGAATTTTTGCCATGAGTCAACCGAATGTCAGAATGGGAGGCTATGCCGATTTCGACTGGTTTAGAATAACAAAATAAAAATTGAAGTAATGAAAATAAAAAGAATTGATGTTTTATGTGTTTTGTTGTTTTTTTCTGGTCTTATTACTGTTCAGGCAAAGAATAAAATTAAAGAAATTGAAACTCTCGAAGCTTTGGTACAGCTTGCGTCTAAAAATGGACAGCAAATTCGTATGAAACCCGGAGTCTATGATTTAGCCGATTTTTTGAATAGTGAACGGATTACTAAATTATTAGCAGAGCTACCTGCACAAACAGAGCAGCAAAAACGTCCGCCTCGCTGGTTTTTAAGATTTAGTGGAAACAATAATACATTTGACTTTACAGGAGTGACAATAGAAATTGATACTAAATTGTACAAAGAA
Source organism: Flavobacterium sp. ARAG 55.4 (assembly GCF_051846875.1). Classification (NCBI taxonomy): domain Bacteria; kingdom Pseudomonadati; phylum Bacteroidota; class Flavobacteriia; order Flavobacteriales; family Flavobacteriaceae; genus Flavobacterium; species Flavobacterium sp. ARAG 55.4. Next base: position 129,585 of record NZ_JBPYCT010000007.1, read on the forward strand.
TTGCCTTATGGTTATATGCGCTGCCTTTTCATTGATGGGAACGGTAATACATTAAAAGGATTGACAATAAAAAATACCGGATCTCCTGATATAGGCAGTAACGGTAATATACTCTCTATTTTTGGTAACAATACGTTACTGGAAGACTTTATGTTGTATGTGAGTGGTTCTTCTTATGGTTATGGTGATTTGTTTGGAAAAGGAGGCCCAGTGCTGACTACACTTCAAAAACAAAGCGGTATAATGGTTGCCGGTCAAAACAATATTTTAAGACGATGTAAAGTATTTAGCCGTGCATTTGGACACTGTTTTTACATTCAAACCCAAGGTCATGATACAAGAGATATTGTATTGGAGGATTGTTATGCTGAGGGGGCAATGCGAACCACAGATGATATTCTAGCTGAAAGAGGTGGTCTTGCAGAAAAGTTAAATTACCGCAGTGTATATAAAAACCGTGATGGATATTATATAATAAGTCCTGGATATACAAAATCATTGAGCGAGGATGGTTTTCGTACCTATGGAGGGGTTGGTAAAGTGACACTTCGTAATTGTATTGCAAAAAACACGCGTTCAGGTTTTGAAATTGGAGGTACTATCGATGCTCTAAATCGTACTGAACTTCAAGGATGTCAGGGCATTGGTACAGAACGTGCTTTTTTACTGGGATCAAATGTACTTGTGCGAAATTGCAGAGGTGATATTCAATACGGACCACTGCTATATCTTCGTGAAAATACCATAGGCACTGATGTCGAATTAGAACTAATACCCTCTGTGCCTAAATCATTAGTACATACTATTGCAACTATTGCAGGTAAAAATCATCGTATAAGGCTTTATACTAACGATTCAAAAATAAATACACCAGCCTTACCTATTATGCTTGGATTTGGTATGCCGGCTCATGCAGAAATGAGTTCTGCCATTCGACCTATGGAAACTGAAAATATCATGTTAATTAATGAATTAGAAAATAAATTGATTATTAAAAACGATGAAGCAAAAAACCTTGATATAAAATCAATATCTCCAGAGTTGAAAAATAGTGAGGTTAAAATGATGAGTGGAAGAGGTAAATGGTAAGTGGATATTAATATTGAATGGGTTATTAATTCAGTTTGGGGCAAGTAAGTGTCAATTTTACTGTTGAGCCTTCTGGGACAACTAAAGAACCTATGAATTTTAGCCAAACAGAATTTTATCAAAAGTGAATCCAAGCTAAGAATAGATGGCTATACCAATTTTGACTGGTTTATAGAACAAGGAAATAAAAATATAAAAATGAAAGCAAACAAATTTTATCATTTACTTGGGGTACTCCTGTGTACGCTAACTATTCAGGCGCAGTCTATTATTGATGAAACGGTTCAAAAACTGAATTCGCCAAACGGGGCTTACGAATTTGCTTTTTATCAAAAGCAGAATAATACGGGAGAGAAACAAATGTATTATACGCTTTCTTTCAAAGGGAAAAAGGTTGTAGAAGAATCAGAGCTTGGGGTGTTGATTGAAAATCAGACTTTCGAGTCGGCATTGGGTATTCCAAATGACAGTTGTAAAGTATGGGGTGAAAATCTAAATTTTACAGGAATTCAACGTAATCAGGTAAATGATAGTTGGAAACCCGTTTACGGTGAAAATTCGACAATAAGCAATAATTATAATGAAATGACCATCGCTTTTCGAAAGGGAGATTTGGATAATCAAAAATTAACTGATGGTTACGATAAGAACAAAAGCTACTTTATGAATGTAGTGGTTCGTGCCTACAATGAAGGTGTAGCTGTTCGATACCATTTTCCAGAGCCTTCAAACGGTTTATTTCTGCATATTGTAGGAGAACAAACCCAGTTTACAATGCCAGAAGGCACTTTGGCGTATTACGAGCCTTGGGCACAAGGTCCCTATTCTCTATTGCCTCTTAAAGATTGGAAAGGGCAAAGTGAACGTCCTTTAACTATGAAACTGACAAACGGCTTGTCAGTAGCCATTGCTGAAGCTCAAATGATTGATTATGCCCGAATGAAATTTAGTTTAAATGCAACAAAACCAAATACCTTACAGGCGTCTTTATATGGCAGTGTGGATGTAATTCCTGCATACAGTACACCTTGGCGTGTGATTATGGCTGCAGATAAGGATATCGATTTGATTAAAAACAATACAATCATTTTGAATCTTAATCCGGAAAATCAAATTAAGGATCCCTCTTGGATCAAACCAGGGAAAGTGATTCGTGTGGCTAAATTGACTCAGGAAGATGCTAAAAAATGTGTTGATTTTGCTGCCGCACATGGTTTACAATACATCCACTTAGATGCAGGTTGGTATGGACCTGAAATGAAAATGAGTTCCGATGCGACAACAGTTTCCGAAACCAAAGATTTTAATATGCCTGAATTGACGGCTTATGCTGCTTCAAAAGGAATAGGACTTTGGGTGTATGTCAATCAGCGTGCCTTAATTCAGCAATTGGATTCGATTTTACCATTATATAAAAAATGGGGATTGAAAGGAATTAAATTTGGATTTGTCCAAGTAGGAAATCAGCGTTGGTCAACCTGGATGCATGAAGCGGTAAAAAAATGTGCAGAATACGGTTTAATGGTGGATATACATGATGAGTACCGTCCTACCGGTTTTAGTCGTACGTATCCTAATTTGATGACACAGGAAGGTATCTGTGGTAACGAGGAAATGCCCGATGCAGATCATAATACTATTTTACCTTTTACACGTTTCTTAGCAGGACCGGCTGATTATACGATTGCATATTATAACCAGAGAATAAAAAATACACATGCTCACCAATTGGCATTAGCAGCGGTGTATTATAGTCCGATTCAATTTATGTATTGGTACGACCAGCCTTCTGCATATCAAGGAGAGCCGGAGATTGAGTTTTTTGATCGAGTAAAAGCGGTTTGGGATGAAACTAAAGTGCTTAATGGAGAAATAGGAAAAAACATTAGTGTAGCCAGAAGAAGTGGAAATGAATGGTTTGTAGGTGCAATTACGAATACTGAGGCTCGTAAAATAACTATTCCAACAGATTTTCTTGTAAAAGGGAAAAAATATGTAGTGAAGTCATTTCAGGACGATGACAAAGTAGCAACGCGTACCAAAGTAGCTGTTTCGGAACAAAAGATTAAAGGAGGAGAAGTTTTGAATTTTAATTTAAAAGCTTCCGGAGGTGTGGCTTTAATTATTTCTGAAGTTTCTAAAAAGTAAATATGGTCAAGATGAACAAAATATATTATCTCATTTTTTGTTTCAGTTTATTTTGTCCGAACAGTTATGCGCAGGTTTGGCAATGGAGTATTCCGGTAAAAGGAATGATTTCTGATGAAACCAAACAGCATCCACAGGCTTATTTATGGATTCCCGAAAATTGTAAACAAGTAAAAGGAATTGTTTTTGGTCAACACAATATGATCGAAGAAGAGATGTTGGAGCATGCCTATTTTAGAAAAGTAATGGCCGAATTGGGTTTTGCCGAAGTTTGGGTCACACCAGTGGTGAGCTGGATGTATAATACGACTAGAGGAGAGGATAAGATTATCACCGAAATGTTTCAGGAGTTGGCTAATGTTTCAGGTTATCAGGAAGTAGCAAATGCACCTATTGTTCCCATTGGACATTCTGCAATGGCTAGTTTTCCTTGGAATTTTGCTGCTTTCAATCCCAACCGTACATTAGCTTTAGTTTCAATTCATGGAGATGCACCTCAAACGAATCTAACCGGCAATGGTAAGCCTAATCCCGATTGGGGAAATCACAACATTGACGGAATTCCATCCTTATTCATCATGGGGGAATACGAATGGTGGGAAAAACGCATACAGCCAGCTTATAACTATATTCAAAAACATCCAAAAAGTGTAATTACCCTATTTGCCGATGCCGGTCATGGTCATTTTGATTATTCGGATGCTATGGTGAAATATGTGGCCAATTATATTCGCGAAGCGGCTAAAAGAAGGCTTACTGCTAAAAATTTATATACCGAAGTTCCAAAACTAAAATCTGTAAAGCCGGAATCAGGCTGGTTGATGGACAAATGGAGGCAGGATTCTATTCCGCAATCAAAAGCCGCTTCATTTGCTCATTTTAAAGGAGACCGAAAAACTGCTTCCTGGGTATTTGATAAAAATATGGCAAAAAATACGGAACAATTTTATGCGAAATCCAGAGGCAAGAAAATGCAATACATTGGTTTAATACAAGACGGAGAAATAGTTCAGCCAGATAAGAGTCATGCTAATTATGCTTTAAAGTTTAAGCCTTTACAAGACGGTATTTCTTTTACTTTAAAAGCTTTTTTTTCAGATAGTTTAAGGTTAAAACCGGTTTCTGATTTTGCAAAAACGCCACTTTCAATTGATAGAATTTGTGGCCCGGTCAAAAAAATCAATGATTCCACATTCCAAATCAGATTTGATAAACTGGGTTTTAATAATAGCAAACGAAGCAGTGATATTTGGCTTTTGGCACACAATGATGGTGATGCCATTTATAAAAGTGCCGTACAGCAGTTGCATTTGCGATTTCCAATTAAAAACCAAGATGACACACCTCAACAGATTGATTTTGCATCGATAAATGATGTTGCAATTGGAATAAAAAAAATAGCATTAAAGGCAAAATCAAGTACAGGGACAAAAGTAAGTTATTATGTAAAAGAAGGCCCTGCTTATATTGATGACAATATACTGCATTTTACTAAAATTCCACCTCGAACCCATTTCCCAATCAAAGTAACAGTAGTAGCTTGGCAATATGGAATTGCCGGTCAATTACAATCGGCTGACCCTGTTGAGCGAAGTTTTTGGATTAGAAAATAGTGTATTCAGGCATATAAAAAAGAGAAGCAGTTAAGAGGTAAAACTTAACTGCTTTTTTATGAAAATAAAGGGACTACTTGGTAAAGGACTGTATTTACGGGATTTTATAGGGTATAAGAACTATAATTTATACTGATTGCATTATAATTTATCGCTTAAAATTATTTTTCTGGCTAACATTGGATATTCTTAGCAGGGATGTTTTTTGCTGATGAAAATAGAGTAAATATATTGTGAAAGAACTTTTGTTAAGAAGAGTTTTTTGTATAAAAGAGAATGGATTTTAATATAAAAAGAGAATTGAATGATTAAGTATTTAATCTTATTAGCAGGCATGTCAATTAGTATGTATGGGCAATCTCATTATCCGGGTCAGCATCAGGGGAAATTGAAATTAGATGATACTAAAAACGTAAAGGTTTTGGGTTTTGATCTTCATGATGTGAAGTTATTGGACAGTCCTTTTAAGGATAATATGGTGCATGAAAGTAAGTGGATTCTGAATATAGATGCTAATCGATTGTTGCATAGTTTTAGAACTAATGCAGGGGCATTTAGTAGTCAGGAAGGTGGTTATTTTACGGTGAATAAATTAGGAGGCTGGGAATCCCTTGACTGTGATTTAAGAGGTCACAGTACGGGGCATATCCTTTCCGGTTTGGCTTTATTATATGCTGCTACGGGAGAGAAAATGTACAAAGTTAAAGCGGATAGTTTGGTTACGGGCTTGGTTGAGGTTCAAAAAATATTGAATCAAAATGGCTATTTGAGTGCATTTCCACAAAATTTAATAGACCGTGCCATTGCCGGAAAAAGTGTTTGGGCACCTTGGTACACCCAACACAAACTTTTTTCAGGTTTAATCGACCAGTATTTGTATTGTAACAATATAGTAGCATTGGATATTGCTAAAGGAATGGGAGATTGGGCTTATGAAAAGTTGAAACCTCTAAGCGATGAAGAACGAAAAAGAATGCTTAAGAATGAATTTGGGGGTATGAATGATTCTTTTTATGCCTTATATGAAATTACAGGAGAAAGCAAATATAAATTTCTTGCCGAATTTTTTTATCACGGAGAAGCGTTGAATCCGTTAATGGATAAGGTTGATAATCTGAATAAAAAACATGCCAATACATATATCCCTAAGTTAATAGGTCTTTCTCGTGATTATGAATTAGAAGGAGGAGATAAAAATCGTGAAATTCCAGAGTTTTTCTGGAACACGGTGGTCGATCATCACACCTTTGTTACTGGTAGTAATAGTGACAAGGAGAAATTTTTTGAACCGGATCATCTTTCAGAGCATTTGAGTGGTTATACAGGTGAGTCTTGTAATGTGTACAATATGTTAAAACTAACCCGTCATTTGTACGGCTATAATCCGCAAATAAAATATGTGGATTATTATGAAAAAGCACTTTACAATCACATTTTGGGGCAGCAGGATCCAAAAACAGGCATGGTAGCTTATTTTCTACCGATGAAACCCGGTGCGCACAAGGTTTACAGTACGCCTGAAAATTCATTTTGGTGTTGTGTGGGAAGTGGTTTTGAAAATCAGGCAAAATATGGGGAGTTTATTTATTATCATGATAAAGGGCTTTATGTGAACCTTTTTATTCCGTCCGAATTGAATTGGAAAGAAAAAGGAATTATCGTAAAACAGGAAACTAATTTTCCAAATGTAGGAAGTACTAAGCTGACCCTTAGTACTCCTAATCCAGTGAGCATGCCAATTCATATTCGATATCCATCATGGGCGGTAAGTGCAAAAGTAACAGTAAACGGAAAAAGACAATTGGTCAAAGCAAAATCAGGAAATTATATAGTGTTCAACCGAAATTGGAGCGATGGAGATTCTATTGAAGTTTCTTTTGGAATGGAAATAAGTGTAGTGCCAACAGTTGATAATCATAATATAGCGGCAATAACTTACGGACCTGTAGTATTGGCAGGAAAAATGGGAACGGAGGCTATGGCTGAACCCGCACCTTATAGCAATCCAAAGTTGTATAATGATTATTACACTTACGATTATAAGGTTCCAAATAGTCTTTCGAATAAGCTGCCGTTTTCGGCAAAAAAACTTGAAAATAATATTATGAAGGATAAAGAGAAGGGCCTTGAATTTAAAATAAAAGGAACAGAGAATACTTTGAGTCCGATTTATAATATACATGGAGAAAGGTATATCATCTATTGGAATTTGACAAAATAATAAAGGTTTAGCGGTATATATTATGAATTTAAAAAAACAAATTGTAGGCTCCCTTTTTACAACTTTACTATTGGTGAGTTGTGGAAGTACTATTATAAATTACAAATCAGATAAAGGATTTGATGTTGACCAACAATTAACTTATTGTGTCAAACAATCTTCAGATGCTTTGAAGTTAATACCCAATGATGGCTCATCTATTCCCAGGAATATTGCTCCGGATAGTAAACAATGGAAATATGTGGATTTTACAGACTGGACCAGTGGTTTCTGGTCAGGAGAACTATGGTATTTATACGAAGCTACAGGGGATCAAAAATGGGAAACAGCTGCGGATAAATTTACCGCTTATTTGAAACCGCTTTCAGTTACTCCGGCACTGGATCACGACTTAGGTTTTCAGGTATTTAACAGTTACGGGAATGGGTATCGTTTAACTAAAAATCCGGAATATAAATCTGTTGTATTAAAAACAGCCGATACTCTGGCTACCTTGTTTAATCCAAAAGTAGGTACTATATTATCATGGCCAAGAGAAGTGTCTAATATGGAATGGCCACAGCATAACACCATCATGGACAACATGATTAATTTGGAATTGTTGTTTTGGGCTTCTAAAAATGGAGGAAGTAAAAAGTTATACGATATGGCGGTAAGTCACGCCACCGTAACAATGAACAATCATTTCCGGCCGGATTATACTTCTTATCATGTAGTGATTTACGACAAAGAAACTGGGAAAAAAATAAAAGCGGTTACCCATCAAGGCTATAGCGACAGTAGTATGTGGGCACGTGGTCAGTCCTGGGCAATTTATGGTTATACTATGGTGTATCGTGAAACTAAAGATATTAAATTTTTGGATTTTGCACACAAAGTGACTCGGGTGTATTTAGATCGATTGCCAAAAGATTTGATTCCTTATTGGGATTTTGATGATCCAACAATTCCTAAGGCTCCTCGAGATGCTTCCGCAGCTGCAGTAGTAGCTTCAGCACTTTTAGAATTATCAACCTATACAAAGGATGCTGTTTTAGCCAAAGAATATTTTGATAAAGCAGAAGCTATGCTGAAAGAACTGTCAGAGCATTATCAAAGCAGAGATAAAAATACTGCGTTATTGTTACATTCTACAGGACATAAACCGGCTGGTTCCGAAATCGATTATTCGATTATTTACGCCGATTATTATTATGTAGAAGCCTTATTGAGATATAAAAAAATGAAAGCAGGTAATGCCCCTTTATTGACATATAGTTTTGACTAAGAAAAATTAAATTACAACCAATCCAAAAAATAAAAATTAAAAATGAACAATAAAAAAATAATATACTGGTCTATAGTTGTAGCCTTAGCCGGTTTTCTATTTGGTTTTGATACCGTAGTAATTTCAGGAGCCGATAAGCAATTGCAACAATTATGGAATTCTTCCGATTTGTATCACGGTTTGGTGGTGATGTCATCAGCACTTTGGGGAACAGTAATAGGTGCTATTTCTGGTGCTATACCTACAAACGCTTTAGGTAGAAAGAAAACTTTAATTTTGATAGGAGTTTTATTTTTCCTTTCCGCAGTAGGTACCGCTTTCGCTAATGATTCCATCATTTTTTCAATTTTCAGATTCTTGGGAGGATTAGGAATTGGAGCTTCCACCATTGCAGCGCCAACCTATGTTTCGGAAATTGCTCCTGCTAAAGACAGAGGGAAATTGGTAGCCTTGTACCAATTTAATATTGTTTTTGGTATTCTGATTGCTTTCTTATCCAATTATTTGTTGCAGGATATAGGAGAGAATTCCTGGCGTTGGATGTTAGGAGTACAATCGGCTCCGGCTTTAATTTATACTGTATTAGTTTTTGGAATTCCTGAAAGTCCACGTTGGATTTATCAATATAAAAAAGATAAGGAAAAAGCGGTTGAAATATTGCGTATGGTCAATACAGATGATGAAGTAGCTGAAGAGATAAAAGCCATGGAACATGAAAAGGAACATGAAGTATTGGATGAATCCATTTTTATGAAAAAATACAGAAAGCCATTGATGCTGGCTTTCTTTATAGCCTTATTTAATCAGTTTTCAGGTATTAATGCTTTCCTCTATTATGCGCCACGTATATTTGAATTGGCCGGTTTAGAAAAATCAGCTTCTTTTTTCAGTAGTATCGGAATTGGAATTGTTAACCTGATTTTTACCCTAATTGGAATTTCCTTAATTGATAAATATGGTCGTAAAACATTAATGTATTTAGGTTCGGTAGGCTATATTGTTTCTTTAGGATTAGTAACTCTGGCTTTTTATTTTGAATGGAAAGGTATGGCTGTTCCTGTATTCTTCTTTTTATTCATTGCTTCTCATGCAGTAGGTCAGGGGTCGGTAATTTGGGTTTTTATATCTGAATTATTCCCAAATAAATTAAGAGCAGCCGGTACTTCTTTTGGTACTTCTGTTCATTGGGTTTTGGCTGCTTTAATCCCTTCTTTTATTCCTTTTTTGTTCAAAGAAATTGGTTCTACAACAGTGTTCGCTATTTTTTGTCTGATGATGGTTTGGCAATTACTTTGGGTATTCTTTAAAATGCCGGAAACTAAAGGGAAAACTTTAGAGGAATTGTCAGAAAGTCTGGCAACAAAATAATTTTTAACTAACAACTAATAAATAAAACAAAAAATGATAAATTTATTTAATCTAGAAGGTAAAACAGCAATGGTTACCGGAGGAATACATGGATTAGGAATGGCAATGGCAGAAGGTTTAGCCAGAGCAGGAGCAGAACTAATTATTACCAATAATGTACAGGAGCCTTTAGAAATGGCTATAGAACAATATAAGAAAGCAGGATTCAAAGCAACGGGTTATGTGTTTGATGTTACCGATGAGGTAGACGCTGAAAAGAAAGTAGCAGAAATTGAAGCCAATCATAGTAAAATTGATATTTTGGTTAACAATGCTGGAATTATCATGCGTGTTTTAGCTATCGATATGCCTGTTTCTGATTTCAGAAAAGTGATTGATGTAGATTTGGTCGGACCATTTATCATGTCAAAATTAGTAGCCAAAGGAATGATTGCACGCCAATCGGGTAAGATTATTAATATTTGTTCGATGATGAGTGAATTAGGTCGTGACAATGTGAGTGCTTATGCTTCTGCCAAAGGAGGATTGAAAATGTTGACCCGCAGTTTAGCAACGGAATGGGCGAAATATAATGTTCAGGTTAATGCAATTGGTCCGGGTTATTTTGCTACTTCTCAAACAGCTCCAATTCGTGTGGATGGTCATCCCTTCAATGATTTTATTATCGGCAGAACGCCTGCAGGACGTTGGGGAGACCCTGAAGATTTAGCCGGAACAGCAGTTTTCTTGGCTTCAGATGCCAGTAATTTTGTTAACGGTCAGGTGATTTTTGTTGATGGTGGTATTTTAGCTACTATCGGGAAACCTTCTAATGAATAGAATGTTTTTTAGCATTTAAATTATAAAGATGATTTTCACTATATCTAAGATGATTGATAAAAAGTAATTTTGAAAAAATATAAGTGATAATGAAAAACAATACTAGGGTTTGACTAAAGTAAAAAGTCAAAGCCGTTATTTTTTTACTGACACACTTTTTGGAATAGTGTTAATTGCAGGTTCTTTATAGGGCAAAATAAAATTTTGTTATGCTAATACCATTCCTCCATCCATTATGATATTCGCACCAGTTATAAACTTTGAAGCATCACTACTTATATAAGACACCATTTTTGCCACATCTGACGCAGTTCCCATTTGTTTCAACGGAACTTTTTGTTCTACTACAATATCCATAATTGATTTTACGGCTGTTTCATCTAGTCCCACTTTTTTCATTACTTCTGTTTCTGTTGGACCAGGACTAACCGAGTTAACTCTGATTTTTCTTGGAGCTAATTCTAAAGCTGCTGATTTCATAATCGAATTTAATGCTGTTTTACTAGAGGAGTAAATAGATGAACCAGATCCTGGCATACTTGCTGTATTTGAAGAAAGAAAGACAACTGACGCGCCGTCTTTTAATATCGGAATAAAGCGACTTAATGTAAAAAAAGCGCCTTTAAAGTTGATGTCAATAATGTTGTCAAATAACTCTTCCGTTGCTTGCTCAATTGATCCTAACCCTGCAATTCCAGCATTGATAAAAAGAATGTCAACTGTTCCAAAATCGTTCTTTACTTTTAGTACCAGATTTTCAATGTCTGAAATACGAGACTGATCAGCAACAATAGCATGAACTCCCAATTCCGTAGCAACTTTTTCTATAGCTTCTTTTCTTCTCCCGGTAATAATAACGGTTGCTCCTTGTTCTTTTAATTGTTTGGCTGTTGCATAACCAATACCGCTGTTTCCACCCGTTATAATCACAACTTTATTTTTTAAATTATCCATCTTTATGTCTTTTAAATTAACTCTACAAATTTAAAAATGAAACACTATTACTTTTTTAATGGTATCATGGAGTATACTGAAAATTTGAATAGTCAATAAATTGTTCTTTTATATATTGCATGCCTTTAGTACCTTTATGAAAGGTTATACCTGTAAATAAAAAGGTTATGGAAAGAAATCAACAAGAAGAAGTTCGCGCACTTCAGGACACTATATACGTTTTAGGTGGTAAATGGAAGTTACCAATCATTAATTCAATTTGTAATGGGAATACAAGATTTAAAGAAATTCAAAAGAGTATTCCTGGTATTACCTCCAGAATGCTTTCCAAAGAATTAAAAAACATGGAAATTAATAATCTGGTTAAAAGAACTGAAGATCATGATGCAGAAATTACAATTATATATGAGTCTACTGACTATTGTAAATCTTTTGGTCCCATTATTGTCGAAATGATAAAATGGGGAATATCTCACCGAAAACACATTAAAGATAGAAAGCTAAGTATATAACATTAATCGTATTTGGGAATAATTCCCTTAATTTTGAATACAATAACTTGAATAAAAATGTATTTGGATATGCAAATAAAAACAACACATTAAGTTAAAATGCTTTTTTGTAATTAATTTTAGTGAATAGTTATAAAAAAAGTGTTAAATGAATCAATTTAACACTTTTTAAAAGTGACCATGGAGGGATTTGAACCCTCACGCCCTTGCGAGCACCACCCCCTCAAGATGGCGAGTCTACCGTTTCTCCACATGGCCTAAAAGTAAAAAAGGTTAAGTAATAATTACTTAACCTTTTGTGACCCGACTGGGGCTCGAACCCAGGACCCCATCATTAAAAGTGATGTGCTCTACCAACTGAGCTATCGAGTCTTGCATCGTTCCCTGATTGCGGGTGCAAATATAAGGCGTTTTTTTTATTATTTCCAAGCTATTTTATTATAAATTTGTCTTTTTTTAATAATAAATTTTAACACCTTAGTTTATAGGGTTTTATTCTATGAAGAAAATTATACTACTAGGTTACATGGGTTGTGGAAAGTCAACTGTTGCCAGAGAATTATCAAAAAAGCTGGAAATTCCTTTTGTTGATTTGGATGAATTTATCGAAAAAAAGCTGGGATTAAGCATAAAATCGATTTTTGCCGAAAAAGGAGAAATCTATTTTAGGAAATTAGAACACGAATGTTTTGTGGAATTATTGAATTTTACCGAGCCTATTATAATTGGACTAGGTGGGGGAACACCTTGTTATGCTAATAATCATGAATTACTTAAAAGGGATGATGTATTGTCGATCTATTTAAAAGCTTCTATAGATACTTTAGTTGGCAGGTTATCATTGAATAAAAGCAATAGACCTCTTATTGCCAATAAAAATGATGAAGAGATGAAAGAGTTTATTGCTACTCATTTATTTGAAAGAAGCTACTATTACAATCAGGCGCAATATAAAATTGTTGTAGATGAACAAACTATTGCGCAGACTGTAGAAGAAATTTTGGCAATTTTAACTTAACCAGGCACAGCTGTTGTCATCATGGTCAAATTCTACCTGTACATGCTCTAACAAGGATGTAGAAAGTGAAATCCCTTTAAAATCGGCTTTTACAGGATATTTTTTATGATTACGGTCAACTAAGACTGCTGTCTTGAATTTTTTTAATGGCACATCCAGAAAATGTTTTACAGCATAAATTAAGGTTGTGCCTGAATTCAATACATCATCTACAACAATTAATCCTTTATTAGCGTATTCTTCAGCCGGTACAGAAGTCTTAATGGCAACAGCAGGATTTTGTTTGTCTACATGAACTTCACATAGAATAATCTTTAAATCAGAAATGGTTTTTAATTCTTTAGCAATTTTTTGTGCAAATACATAACCGTTAGTTGCTATTCCGGCAAGGACTACTTCGTCTTCATCAATAAAAGTTTCATAGATTTGGTAGGCAATTCGTTTGGTTTTATGTTTGATTTCCTGATTTGTCAGAATGATATTTTTACTCATGGTTTTGTTTTTGTTTAAAATTTTAGATTATGTAATTGTTTTTCTAAATTACAAATTTTCCTCGTCGTCATCGTGATGAATTTCATTTCCGTAATCATCAATATCTCTTCGGTCTTTTTTAGTAGGTCTACCCGTTCCTGTTTTACGATAATGTTCTTTAGATAATTTTAATAATTCTAAATGCTGGTATACTTCTGCAGGGGTATCATTTCTGCGGTAAATATCAACCAGTTTGGCGCCTACACGATTTTCAGGAATATCTAATACCGTAATGGTTTGCGTAATCTGATCTTTTCTAAACGTAATTTTATCGGTAGGAAATACTTCTTTGGAAGGCTTTGCAACGATACCGTTTACAGTAATATGATTTTTTTTACAGGCTTCCGTAACCATATTTCGGGTTTTATAATATCGGACACACCATAGATATTTATCTATTCGCATAAAATTTCTAAAATCAGAGTTAAATAGTTTACAAAAATAAATCAATATTGTATCTTGCGCACTTAAAATTCAGTTATAATGAACAAATTTAGGTATTATTTTATTTTAATAATTACAACACTCTCGTTATTTTCATGTTCGAAAGACGATAATACTATTGAAGAAGTGCCTCTTAGAGATTTTGGAGAACAATATGCAAAAGACAATGATAGTATTGAAAAATATTTGAACAATTATTATATAGAAGAAATTACCGATGCGCCCGGACAACCGGAAGATCAGGATATCAAAATGACTAAAATTCCTGAAGGAGGAACACAGGCACCAATAATGTCACTTTTAAATAGTCCTACTTTTCCAAAGTTGTTAATAAGAAGTATCAAATTACATGAAATCACATATAATATTTATTATTTAGTTTTAAGAGAAGGTGTAGGAGAAAAACCATGTGATGTTGATGGTATATTCGCTACATATAAAGGTACATTACTTAATGAAACAATTTTTGATCAATCTTTTGATCCACAGAGACTTTGGGTTTTAGATCCAAATGCAGGAACAGGAAGTGTATTTGTTGAAGGCTGGAGACAGATTTTTCCACAGTTTAGAACAGGGACATATACTGAATCAGGTTTGGGAGATGGAACTTTAACTTACTACGATTTTGGTGCAGGAGTGATGTTTTTGCCTTCCGGAGTAGCATATTATGGTTCTGGTCAAGGTTCAATACCAGCATATACACCGATAGTTTTTAGTTTTAAATTATATGAGTTAAGACGATACGATCAGGATAACGATGGCATTCCTTCTTATTTAGAAGATATTGATGGAGATGGTTATGTGAGAACATTGCCTGGAGGGGATTCAAGTACTGATGATTCTGATGGCGACGGCATTCCTGATTATTTTGATGCTGATGATGATGGTGATGGTTTTTTGACCAGAAGAGAAATCACTGTAAATGGAAAACTGATTCCGTTTGAATCAATTCCCGATTGTAGCGGAAATACAACAAACCCAGATAGAAAAAAGAAATATTTAGATAAAAACTGTTACTAAATTGATTCTTTAAAAAGTATAAAAAATCCCGTCTTGTTCTAAAAAAGAAGACGGGTTTTTTTTATGTAACTAGTTTTTTTTTTTTTTTTTGTAAATTAATTTTGTTTCAGCCAGTTACTGAAATCATTAAAAACCTGAGGAGAAACGCCATGACCAATAGGATATTCATTATAAACGGATTCAATTCCCAGAGTAGTTAAAAAAGATTTTGTTTTTCTGGCCCATTCTACAGGAATCACCTGATCTACGGTACCATGCGCAGCAAATATTTTCAGATTAGAAAAATCATTGTTTTTATAATTTTCTTCAAATATAGGTTCGCTAATGTATCCGCTCAATGCAATGACTTTCTGAACTTTATCAGGATGTGACAATGCAATAGCCTGACTTAAAATAGCGCCCTGGCTAAAGCCTAATAATGTAATTTCATTTGGGTCTATAGGATAATTAGTAACTAATTCTTCAATAAATGTAGCTATTAAATCTCTTGATTTTTTAGCTTGTTCGTGGTCAGAAAACTTATTTTCATTGGCATCAAAATTAATGGCATACCAGGCATAGCTTCCGTATTGTAAATCATAGGGAGCACGTGCTGAAATGACATAATATTCTTCCGGAAGTTCAGAAGCAAACGAAAACAAATCAGCTTCATTGCTGCCATAACCGTGTAATAATAGCAATAAAGGATTTTTTTCTGATTTTATTTTGGGTTCTCTGATGAGGTATTCTAAAGATAGGTTCATAATATTAAGTTTTGTGATTTTAAGAGATGCTTTTGAACCATCTCTGATATAGGTTCCCTACAAGCGGCATTGGTTTTGTATCGCCTTTTATAGCGCTTAAAATTCCATAAGCCCAAAGTACTGATATAAAAATCCACATAGGAGCAGTTATCATCATGCTGTCAAAATTGCTGATGATTAATCCTAAAGAAATAAAAGTTAACGTAATTCCTAACCCCTGACGTATATGAAAAGAAGCATAGGGATTTTTATCTTCGGCATTCATAGACATCGCAATAAATACACCCACGCCTAAAATGTAACTGGTTATTGCAGCAGTTTTTCCTTTTTCAATGGTATTATTCATGTTTTTAAGCTAAAATTAATTTTCCTTTATTGATAATTCCGTATGCTTTTCCTTGTGTTTCCATTCCTAAAAAAGCAGAATTTTTAGATTTGGATAAAATACTGGTTTTAGTAAAAGTACTTTTTCCTTCAGGATTGAATAAGCTGATGTTGGCAATTGCTCCTTCTTTTATAACCGAATTTTCGATACCAAAAACTGTTTTTCCTTCGGTTAGTTTTTCTATTATTTTTTCTAATGGAAGGACTTTTGTCAATGTACAAAAAGCGCTTTCCAGACCAATTGTTCCGTTTTTTGCGGTATCAAATTCCATTTTCTTATGTTCGATATCAATAGGATTATGGTCCGTAGTAATCATATCAATCGTATTGTCTAGAATTCCGCTTATTAAAGCCTGTCTGTCAGCTTCCGTTCTTAATGGCGGAGTTACTTTGTAACGAGTGTCAAAATTATCTAATTTTTCGTCTGTCATTGTTAAATGATGTACGCTCACGCTACAGCTTACTTGTAAGCCTTTGGCTTTAGCTTTTTGGATTAAAGCAACTGATTTTGCTGTAGAAATGGTTGGAATATGCATTTTTCCGCCAGTATATTCTAGTAAGAATAAATTGCGGGCAATTTGTAATTCTTCGGCTAAATTTGGAATTCCTTTCAGTCCCAAACGGGTTGAAACTACGCCTTCATTTACTACGCCATTTCCTTTTATTTTTTCTTCTTGTGCAAAAGCAATGACTAATCCATCAAAATCTTGGGTGTATTGCAAGGCAATTTTTAGCAAATTGGCATTGTCTAAACTTCTGTTGTAATCGCCAAAAGCAATTGCACCTGCTTGTTTCATATCAAACAATTCAGCCATGTCTTTTCCTTCGGTATTTTTAGTCAATGCACCAATTGGGAAAAGTTCCGTAGCTTGTCCATTAGCTTTGTTTTTTACAAAATTAATTTGCGATTGATTGTCAATTATAGGAAAAGAATTGGGTTGCAAAGCAATGCCTGTGAAACCGCTTTTTGCAGCAACTAGCAATCCGTTAGCAATTGTTTCTCGGTCTTCAAAACCCGGTTCACCAAGACAAACACTGCTATCAAACCAACCTTGAGAAACATGAAGATGATTCAGTTGTACTTCTTCAACGTTTTCTGGATTAGCTAATGAAGTTGCAATTTTTTCAATGAATCCATCTACTATTAAAATATCTACCGTTTGATTATTGAAAGGACTTTGTGGGTCGATAATTTTGGCGTTTCGGATAATGAGTTTCATAAGTAGAATATGTTTTTATTTCAGGAATTTTATAATGGCTATTTCGCATACAAGGAAGAGCAGTGCAAAGATAACAAACCATTTCCAAAGTTGATTATCCATTCGGTCGCTTTGTATGCTGCGAAAAACACTTTCAATAGACTCAGAAGTTTGATAATCGGATAGTAAATTGTTATCCAGTTGGTTGAGGTTACTTTCGCTTCTGTTATAATTAAAACTGATATTTTCAATCCATTGTTTTTGATTGTAAATTTCAAAATTTCCAGCTTCTTGTGGCAAATCGTTAAATGTCATTTTAACTTTTGAATTCATAATTTGCTGAATTGGAATAAATTGTTCGTAGCTATTTTTGACTTCTAAAATACCATCTTTAAGAACAGAAGCATTCACAATAAACGGATTAGTATTGCCAATAGTCAACGCATTGATGCTGTTGTTTTGATTGAATTGTGCCATTTTATAAAATGCAGGAACAATTAAAGGCGATTGTTGAAAGTTAGAATTTTCGGTATTGATAGGTGCCGAAAATACATATACGACTGAAACAGGTGTAAATAAAGCCGAAAGAAAAGCAGTTTGATCATCATAAATCAAAGCTCCGGAATTGGAATTTGAAATAGCAAAGGAAGCTTTGGTACTTGGATATTGGAAATTACTAATCCTATTTTCAAAAACACCAGAAAATAAAGGATGATTGAAATTGATTTTGCTGATTAATTTCTCTACCGTTTCATAAGATTTGAATTGGATGTTTCCAAAATTCCCCAAGAATGAGTTTAGCGTAGCAGCGGAACATTTAGCAGAAGGAATAACAATTAAATTGCCGCCTTTTTGAACAAAGTCTTTCAATGTAATTTGCAAAGCTTGCGGAATTTCATCCAATTCATTCAAAACCACAGTATTTTGTTTCTCTAAATTGTTGTAATCTAAAGTCGCTAATTCCGAATTGCTGTAGTTGAATTCGTCGTTAGTATAAATACGTTGTAAAAAGTTACTTTTTTGGGCTTCGCCAATGCTGATAATGTTGATTTTTTTAACTTTTGAAATACTGAAATAAAAAGTATTGTCATAAGCTAAGCTGTTATCAGTAATGGAAACATAACCGTGGAAAGCTTGTTTAGGAATGCTAAAATGCAATGTTTTTTTAGGACTGTCTAAATGAGTTACGGTTTTAGCAATCAGCTTTTTTTGATTGTAAATGGCAATTGGAACCGATTTAATGTCCTCGCCAAAACGGGATAAGTTTACATTGATATCATAGAAATCATTGGTGGTTTCATCAATAAAAACACTGTCAATACTAACATTGTTTTTTTGTTCCGATTTTGGAATGATAAAATAGCTAACGTCAGTTTCAGGAATATTTTTAAGTTGTTTTTCATTCAATCCTACCGCATCCGTAATGATAATGATGTCTTTTTTTATATTACCAGGACGTGCATTTATTTTAGCTAAAATTGGATTTAAGTCAAAAGGAATGGCACTGTATTTTATATTCTGCAGCGTGCTTCTAATTGATTTGATATCGGTATTCCAGTAACTTTCCGTATTGGTGATCAGCGAAAATTTCTTGTTTTCTGGTGCTTCTTCTAGTAATTCTTGAACAGCTCTTTTTAGTAATTCTCCCTTTTTCCCTTTGGCTTGCATACTAAAGGAATTGTCCAGAATAATATACATCTCGTTTGAGCGGTTTTTATGGTCTTTTGCATCAAAATAAGGCTGAGCAAAAGCTAAAATAATAGCTGCCAGTAGCAATAAACGGCAAGCAAGCAACAACCATTTTTTTAGTTGGGAACTTTTTCTGGTTTGAATGCTGATCGATTTTAAGAATCGAACATTGGTAAAATATTCTTTTTTAAACCTTCGAAACTGAAATAAATGAACCAAAATAGGGACAATCAATAAAAAGAGAAAATATAAAATTTCAGGATGTTTGAATTGCATTCTTATTTTGGCTTTTATTTAGTATCCAAAAATACAAATTTGTAAACAGTTTTAAATGGAGAGTGTAGGATTTTTTAAATAGATTTAAATCCTATTATTGATTCGGTTTTTATATGTATTTTAGCAGTTATCAAATAAAAAGTATAAAATGAAAAAAGGATTTTTAGTTGCTTTAGTCTTATTGTTTTGCAATGGTATTCAGGCACAGGAAAAGAAATTTAATTTAGTTATAGGAACTTACACTAAAAGTTGCGAAAGTAAAGGAATTTATGTGTACGAGTTTGATACCGAAACTGGAGAGACTGTATATAAAAGTGCCACGGAGAATGTTGTAAATCCCAGCTTTTTGACGCTTTCTAAAAAGAATGATTTTGTTTATTCGGTTAATGAGGATGGACCCAAAAGTACGGTGAGTGCTTTTAAATATGATTCTAAAAGTGGAAAATTAGATTTTCTAAACAAACAAGACATAAATAATCCAGGACCGTGTTATATTATTAATGATGATAAATCGGTAATAACTGCTAATTATACCGGTGGTAGCGTTGCTGTTTTCGGAAAAAATAAAAACGGAAGTCTGACTCCTCTGAAGCAATTGGATCAACATTTTGGGAAAGGACCAAACCCGAAGCGTCAGGAGAAATCACATGTACACATGGTACAGTTTTCGCCCAATCATCAATTTGTTTTAGCAACCGATTTAGGAACCGACCAAATGTATTTGTACCAATACCATGCGAATGCTGCCAAACCATTGGAACTTAAAGACAGTATTAGCGTAAAAGCGGGGAGTGGTCCCAGACATTTTACTTTTAGCAAAGATGGAAATAAACTTTATTTATTGCAGGAACTGGATGGCACTTTATCAGTTTTTAATTATTCTAAAGGAAAATTACAATTGGTCCAGGAAACTACAGTGGTGGAAGAAGGGTTTAAAGAAAGTTTTACAGCCGCTGATATTCATATTTCGCCGGACGAACAATTTTTATATGCTACCAATAGAAAAGAAGCCAATACCATTAGTTGTTTTAAAATTCTGAAAGATGGAAAACTGGAATTGGTATCCAGAAACAGTACTCTGGGTGATGGACCTCGTAATTTTGCTATAGATCCAACAGGAAATTTCCTTTTAGTAGCCCATCAATATACAAATGATATTGTTGTTTTTAAAAGAGACAAAACCACAGGAAAGTTGACTGATACCGGAAAACGAATTCCTTTGTGCTCACCAGTTTGTTTGGTTTTTACTAAAATATAATTCTGTGATTGTAGTAGAATGAGTGTAGCATTATCAAATTTTTTATCTGAAAACAGAATTTTAGGAACCGAATCAGCTAAGATTTTAGAGGGATTTTGGAATAAGGACAAAGTTCTCCAATCAAAAGAACTGTTGTTGGGGTTTAATCAAAAAGATTCCAATTTGTATTTTGTAAAAAATGGTTGTGTACGCTTATTTGTAATTGATAAAAACGGAGAGCAGATTAATTTGGGTTTTGGATATGAAAATTCGTTAATCACCTGTTTTCAGACTTTTATTGAAGGAAAACCTTCGTTGATAAGTATCGAAGCAATCGTTGATACAGAGCTGGTAGCCATTGCTAAGGAAAATTTGATGCCATTGATTCAAAGTAATTCCGAAATTGCACTTTGGTATCAGTCCATGCTTGAATTTACCTTATCAGGTCACATTCAACGACAAGTAGAGCTGTTGACCTTAAAACCCTATGAGCGCTACGAAGTTTTTATAAAAAGAAGTGGTCATCTGATTAACAGAATTCCGCTCAAATTTATCGCTTCTTATTTGATGATGAAACCAGAAACCCTGAGTAGGATACGAGCTAAGATTTCTTGATTTTAATCAAGTGTGAATTGTTGTTTTAATTCCAAATTTGTGATTGTAAATATAAAATCATCAATTATGAAATTAGCTTCAGGTCAAAAAGCCCCGTTGTTTGTGGTAAAAGACATTTTTGGAAATACTGTAGATTTGGATCAAATCCAGAATCAAAAAATTATGTTGAGTTTTTTTCGCTATGCTGAATGTGCTATGTGCAACCTTCAGATTTCTAAAATTATGAAACACAAAGATTCATTTGCTGAAAAGGGAATTAAACTAATCACTGTTTTTGAATCTCCGGCTGAAAGTTTAAAAACAAGTATTGCTAACCGACATCAGTTTGATTTCACGATAATTGCCGATACCCATCGGTATTTGTATAAATTGTATAAGGTGAACCCTTCCTGGTTAAAAACAATGAGAACCATGTCAATTAAAGGGATACAGCATCTTTCGGAGGCTGTTAAACTGGGTTTTAAAGCAGGTGGAAAAGTAGAGGGAACCTTGCATCAAATTCCAGCTGATTTTTTAATTGGTTCTGATAAAAACATTGAAATAGCTCATTATGGAAATAGTGTGATTGATCATTTTCCTTTGGAAGAATTATTTAAAAACTAGCATAAAAAAAGCCTGAAATATATGTTCCAGGCTTTATAATTATTTCTTTTTCTTCTTTTTGGCAGCTTGTTTTTTTAGCATATTTCTATTGACAGAACCATGTGTTTTCTTTTTGGTTTTGGATGGTCCGCCAAGATTGACTTTTTGGTTCTTTTTAGCTTTTTCGTGAAAAGCTCCGTCTCCATCTGTCTTGGGTCTTTTCATTAAAATCTTAATGGGTTGCCTGTCTTTTTCAGGACCAATTAATTTTGTAGAAATCTCTACTTCTTCAGGGAAATCTTCGATGTCTAATTCCATATTCATCAAAACTTCTGCAGCCACTTTTAATTCTTCTTCACGTGGCGTTACCAAGCTTATAGCTGTTCCTGTAGCATCGGCACGACCGGTACGGCCAATACGGTGCATGTATAATTCAGGTTCTTCGGGCATTTCGAAATTGATAACAAGAGTAATGTTTGAAATATCCAAACCTCTCGCCATAATATCCGTTGTAATTAATCCGCGAAGGGTTCCTTCCTGGAAAGAAGCCATAGTATTCAAACGGTAATTTTGTGATTTATTAGAGTGAATCACACCAAAATGGCCTTCAAAATCTTCCTCAATACTTTCGTGAAGCATATCAGAAATCTTTTTGTTGTTTACAAAAATCAAAACCCGACTCATGTCTTCGTTGTTTTTTAATAAATGCTTTACTAAGTTAACTTTAGTATTGAAATTAGGAACATTATACGTAATTTGTCTGATTCGTTCTAATGGAGTACCAGATGGTGAAAGGGTAACTTCTTCAGGATAATCAAAATAGTCATTCAAAATAGCATCAACTTCATCGGTCATAGTAGCCGAGAATAAGATGTTTTGACGTTTTTTAGGCATCATTGCTAACAAGGCAGTCAGCTGAACACGGAAACCTAAATTCAGCATTTCGTCAAATTCATCAATAACTAGCTTTTGCATGTCTTCAAAACGAACCACATTGTCTAAAGCCAAATCCATCGTTCTACCCGGAGTTCCTACAAGAATATCTGAACCTTCATAGACTGATTTTTTTTGGGTATTGATATTTACTCCTCCAAAAATCCCAATGGTTCGGATAGACATGAATTGGGTTAACTTTTCCAGCTCTTCAACGACCTGAACTACAAGTTCTCTGGTAGGAACTAAAATGACAATTTTAGGAGTATGTGTTACACTAAATTTGTATTGCTTCAATAAAGGTAATAAGTAGGCAAAGGTTTTACCAGTACCTGTTTGTGCAATTCCCATCATATCTCTTCCGGACATAATTACAGAAAAAGATTTCTCCTGAATAGGAGTAGGAGTTGTAATTCCTAATTCATCAATTGCTTTTTGTAATGATTTAGGAAGATTGAATTGCTCGAAAGTGGCCATAAAACATATATTTTGTGCAAAGATAGTCTTTTTGAAAGTAATGGAGATACAACTGAAGGAATCGTCTTTATTAAGAAGAGATATAAAAAAAGAGCAGAATTTAGAAAATTCTGCTCTTAATATTATTTGTTTAGTTTTATAAGTTATGCACTGATATTATTCTTTGTTGAGTTTTCAAAAAACGTATTTCGTGCAAACAATCTTTTTACTCTGAGTTTTAGTTCATTTGGGTTAAAAGGTTTAGGAACAAAATCATCAGCTCCAAGGTTAAATGCCTCCATAACAGTTCCTTCTTCTTCTCCCATTGAAGATACTACTATGACCGGTACATGTTTATGATTTTCTTTTGAAAAACTTATTATTTCTAATCCTGATTTGAAAGGAAGTATAATATCAGTTATTATCATATCGGGATTGAGGGTTTTTATTTTTTCAAGACCTTCAATTCCGTCTTTAGCAATTATTATTTCATATCCTTCTTTTTTAAGAACAAATTCTAAAATTTTCACCATTAAAATATCGTCCTCAATTACTAAAATTTTGTTTACGTTATCTTCCATTTGCATGATGTTTTGCTTTTCTAAGTAATAATGTAATTACTATATTTCTTTTATTTTTTTCTCAAAAGTTATACAAACAAATATAGAGGTATAATTGAAAATAATCGATTAAAAGTAAAAATAATCGATGAAATACATGCTTTTGTTCTTTTTTGTAAGTTTAGGTATTTAGTTTCGTGTTTTTAAAAAAGATTTTTTAGAATTTGTATTGGAACATTAAAGCAATTTCTATCTCGTTTTGTTTTAAATCAGGCGCATATTCCTGATTATTGACAGTGAGTTGTAAACCAGTTAGATAATTATTATTTATTAATTTAAAATAACCACCTCCAATTCGGTAAGAATTTAATGAAACTCTGTTCTCATATTGTCCAAAAGTAGATCTGTCGTCAGGAGAAGAACCATAACCGGCAATTAAAGTTAGATAATCAAATTGTGTGTCAAAGTAATATCTGGTAGTTAATGTAAAGGCAGGATAAACAGTATTATCAGTATTTTGAATAAAGGATTTTAAATTAATCCAGTAGGATCCAATATATTTTCCAAGTCCAATAACAGCAGTTGTAAAATCACTATCGGAAGTTTTGACATAACGTAATCCCAAATCAGCTTCCCATCCCTTTGAAAAATTTTGAAAATAAGAATACCCGAGCTTCAATTTTGGAAAAACGGTTTTCTCGCTATATGCCGCATCCAGATAGGAATAACTTTTTTTTCCTGTAAAAATATAAGATTCAAGTTCATATTGAATTCCATCAATAACACTTTCGCCGGAAGCAAATCTGTTGGCATAACTTAATCGGCCAATCAGTGAACCCCAATTTCGTTGTCTGATATATTGTAAACTTCCTAAATGCCATGGTCCATAATTTTTTCTGTCAAAAGCAGTATAGCTGTAATTAACTCCTATTCGTTCTGAATTGTTTTTGGTTTCAATAATAAAAATACGTTGCTTAATTTCGGGATCATTTGGATATTGTAATTCTAAATTTTTTAAATAGTCCTGTTCTTTTTGTTCATCCTTTTTTAATTGATAGATAGCCAGTTTTTTGTATCGGAAATTTTTATTTTCAGGATAGTTTTGCAATGCCTGATTTACTGTAATTTCAGCTTCACTATATTTTTGATCTTCTATATTCAAATTAATTAAATATAAAAAAGCTTCTTCATATTTTGGATTTTTATCAATTACATAATTAAAATAATAACTGGCACTGTCTCTTTTTTGGGTTAATTGATAAATTCTTCCTGTTAATAAATAGAAGTCTAAATAATCAGGAGCAAGTTTAATCCCTAATTTCGTTTTCTTTAAACCAGCTGAATAGTTCTTCTCAACATTCACGTCATGAAGAGCTTCTTTTAATAGATTATCAGTATCAATTTTCTGAGCAAAAATGCTGTAGCTGAATAATGGAAGTAAATAAGTTAGTATAACTAATCTTTTTTTAACAGTGTTAGTTGTCATAAATATTAATTGTTATTTTGGGTATTAAAGCCTTGTCTTTGCATGTTTCCCCATGCTTGTTCTTTCTGCCTGAAAAAATGATAGTAACCTTTTAAAGAAGCGTAAACATTTATGGGATGGTAAAAAATAGGTTCAATCATGGCAGTTAAAATTAGAATAAATATTTCTTTTACACTTGAATAATGTTTGTAGAGTATTTCATCTAATAAAATAGATATTATCGTAATATTAAGATAAAAAAGATATACTGCCATGGTTAAATATAGAAAACTATCGTAATTAATATTCAAATAGAAAAATGAAAGTATCAATACAATGAGACCTACTACTTCTAAAACAGGAACTAAGAATTCGAATGCAAAAAAATAAGGAAAAATTAAAAACCCGGTTCTTCCGTATTTGGGGTTAAAGAATATGTCTTTATGCAGATTTAATGTTTGAATTAATCCTCTTGCCCAGCGTACACGCTGACGTATTAATATTTCACGGTTTCCTGGTACTTCTGTCCAGCATAAAGATTCCGGAATGTATTTAACCGAAAAATCCAGTTTATTTTCATACATGTATTTTCGCATTCTGGTAATGAGTTCCATGTCTTCACCTAACGATTTATGCCAATATCCGCCAGCTTTAACAGCTATTTCCTTATCAAACATTCCAAGTCCCCCGGATACTAGTAACAGACTGTTTAACTGACTCCAGGCCATTCTGCCAAAAAGGAATGCTCTTACATATTCAAGCTCCTGAAATCGAGGATACCAGCCTTTTGGAAACCTTATTTTTACTAAAAATCCTTCTTTTACTTCACATGAATTTGAAATTCGGATGCCTGCTCCGGTAGCAATTACTCTCTTTTTACTTTCGATGAATGGTTTTGCCAATTTTATAATCGTATCATTCTTTAATATGCAATCCACATCAGTACAAAGAAATAAAGGATATTTTGAAGAATTTATTCCTGCATTAGATGCATCAGCTTTACTCTTTCCATTTTCTTTATCTACAACTAAAAGTTTAGAATATACTGGGTTTTTTGACTTATAATGACCTCTGACTGTTTTTGTTGGTATTTTTTCCTGATAATAAAAATCTATTTTAACTAGTTCAAATTCTTTAATAAGTTTTTCTAAAGTATCGTCAGAACTACCATCATTTACTAATACAACTTCATATTTAGGGTAATTTAAGGAAAGTAAAGATTTTACATTATAAACCACATTAGCACCTTCATTAAAAGCGGGGGCAACTACTGAAACCCCGGGAATATAGTTGGATTTTAAAAGGACATCATCATGAATAAAATATTTTGAATTAAGATGCTTTTTAATGGCATAATAAGACAATACAGCTAATACCATATACAAAAGAATATAAGTAGTTGAAAATACAGCTACAAATATTTCATAATAATCGATAATTTTTTTTAATATCATATAGAAGGTATTTTTACGTGTTGAATCATTTTACTAATTTCATGGTTGCCGATAAAATTTTCAATATGGCCAGATTGCATCTTTGAAAGACTTCTTACTGCTGTAAGTTTTATATCAGAGTCGATAGATTCTTTTAATAAACCACAAATAAATTCCTCAGCGACTTCTCCGCCAACTATGGTTAAAGTCTTTAGAATTTCGATTTGGTTATTCTTTGTTTCATTTTCAAAAACTTCGATTAAATTTTTTTCGGTATCCAATATAAATAACTGCCCTATAGCACAAATAGCTGCGAAACGTATTTTTTCGTCATCTGATTTTAAAAGAGCTACAATAGACTGATTTTCATTTGTATAATTGTAAAAAGCCATCAGTTTTATTCCCAGTCTTACAACGGACGGATTTTGAGAATGAATCCAATCCTTTAAGTTGCTTGGAATTGGTGGTTTTTTTTGATGAATAATATTCATTATATTAATTTCTCCTGCTAAGAAAACAGGCTTTTGATAATTATAAAAGAGTCCTAAATTTTCTGGCTCTAAGGAAATAAGAGTAAGATAAGCACTAGAGTTTAGAATTCTGTCTTTATTGTTTAGAAAAGGAGTAACAAAGCTTTTGCCTTTATTATATTCTAAGGCTTTTAAATGATACATTCCAAGAGGAATTAAATACTTTTTTCTGCTTTTTAATAACGAAACAGTATAATTAAATAAGTCAAATTGTTCATAAATCAAATGGGAAGTTTTAATAATGTCTCCTTTTAAATTTCGTTTCAGGAAAATAATTTTATTCAAAACGATTTTTTTACACCATTTCTTTTTAAAAGGAATTTCTTTTTTGAAATTCTGAATTTTTAAAACAAACTCTTTCTCATCATAAGATGAGAATACTAAAGTGGTTAAAAAATCATCAATTTTAGCTTTTACAGCATTTGTTTTTGGGGTACGTAAATTAGTAAGAAACCGGTTTATTATTAATATTGAAATTAAAATGAGAAAAAAAAGTGCTAAAACGGGTAAAATGTAATGAGTCAAATAGTAGGTGAGATTCATCTTTTGCTGGTTGTTAGTTTTATAAAGGGGTCGTTTATTACGGTATAAATGTAATAATTATATCATAACTTTATCGATAAAGTGCATAAAAACATCGATAAAAAACACTTTTTGTTTTTTTTGTTTTTTTTGTATCTTTTTATTTGCAAACAATATGTTTTTTGTAGAGCAATAATCAAAACCTTCAAAAACCCCAAGACCAAAAGTGCAAAGTCGTACCTTAAAAAGAATTTAAGAAGTAAACCAATAAGAATCGATTAAAAGATGGTAAAAAAAAATGGCAACTAGAAAAGTTGCCATTGGTTTAAAAGTTAATTAAAACTTATTGGATGATGATTTTTTGTGAATGTATTATTTTTTTTGTTGAAATATCTGAAACATTAATAATAAAAACTCCTTTTAACTGTAAATTGACGTTTTCCTGACGACTTTCTTTAAGAATACCTTTTTTGACTTCTTTTCCAAAAATATCATAGATTTTGTATTCTGCATTAGAATTCGTTTTTGTATCAGTTTCATCACTGTCATTGGTCATTAGTATAGAAAATGAACCATTATTTGGAATAGGCCAAACATTAACCTGAGTAGAGATTTCCGGATTTTTTTTTGTTGCTGACAAAGAATATCCGTTAACTATATTTATTCTACGGGTCATTGTTGCTCCGGTATTATCACTAACAGTAAAATCGAATGAGCCTAAGCCGTTGGCTGTTGGTCTGTATTCTACTATGTTAGAAACTAAAGTAGCATTTCCTTTTTCTACATTAGATAAGGAGTAATTAACTCCATCGGTAAATCCTCTCGAAAGTTTTTTGATATCAATACTTAGTTTATGTCCTTTTGGAGATTCGTAATGAGGTAGTGACATCCATTGTAGATACTCATCCAGATTAGTGTAACCGTCTAAATCTTCATCGGCATTAGTATCTGAAAAATCTCCAATTGCAGAATTCAGATTTGTTCCTTTGATTGCCTCCCACCAGTTTGGTAAACCGTCTTGGTCAGTATCCCAATCAGTATCTCTGCTTACCTCAGGATAATTTTCATATCCGCCAACGTCTGATTCATTATCAGGAAATCCCGGTTTACCGGTTACGCTTCCTGTATAGGTATAAGTTCCATTGAGTGTTTCTGTAATAATTCTTTCATCATGTTCATCAAATTCCGGTTGTACACATCCCACATCAGAAAGTACAATTTTATATGCTTCCCCGGCTGTTTGTGTTGTTACATAAGATGGGAAAAAAGGAGTATCAACAAAGTTATCGTATTGATAAGTTGCACCGTTTTTAAAGGTTGCTCTTCTTCCGATGATTTGATTATTTTCGTCAAAATAACCTGGCATTACATTTCCGTTAAAATAACATCTTTGCATTCCCGTTCCAACATTTTCGTTATCAGCACTAAATGCAACAAATATTTTAGAACCCGCTCCGGGTTTATAATAATTATTCACAAAGTTAACCTCTTTAGTTCCTCCATCAGTAGTTCTGGAACCCCAATTGTAAACGACATTATTAGTGATATCCATTCTGCCAGCATAAGCTCCGCTACCATCTAATCCTCCGCCTAAGCTCCAATTACGTCCGTAACAGTGTGCTAAAAGATTATGATGAAAACTACCTATATCTCCACCTATAGTTGCTGCATACCCATGCTCATTCCCTGCAGGATAATTTTGATGTCCTGCAGCATTTAATGCTTCAGAAATTAAGGTTCTTTGTAACGTAATGTTTTTTCCCGACCGTGAACTGAAAGCTTCATCAATAGTCCAGCTGATGGAACAGTGATCGATAATACTATTGTTGGCACCGGTTAATCCCATTCCGTCATAAGTAGGACCTGCGCCTAATCTAACTCTTATATTTTGAACGATAGCGTCATTTCCTGTAATTCCAAAAGGAGCAGAACGAATACAGATTCCTTTTCCGGGAGCTGTTTGACCCGCAATAGTCACATAAGGCTGACTTAGAACCAAACGGGAATTTAATTGGATAATTCCTGAAGTATTAAAAACAATTGTTCTTGGTCCTATATCATTGGTAACAGCTTCTCGTAAACTTCCCGGACCACTATCATTCAAATTGGTTACTGCAACAACTTTTCCGCCTCTTCCGCCACGGGCAAAACGACCATAACCTTCAGCATCAGGAAAAGCCAGTTGAGCAGGTCTAAATCGCCAAATGTTTCCTTTTACGACTTCATTATTTGCTAAAACTTCGTCAATTCTCCAGTAATAAGTTTCTCCTGTATATAATCCATTTACCGGATACGATACATTTTCTTTAGACTGATTTCCTTTGTATAAAACTGAAGATGTATCTGCAGCATCAATGGATGCTAAATCTGTTCCGAAATAGATATTGTGAGATACGGCATTAATTGCTGCTGTCCAGCTTAAAATGCTACTTCCTGAATTTAATTCTACATGTTCATCATCGTGGCTGGGTTTTGGATTAGTAGCCTGATTAAAAATATTAGGTGTATTTAATTCAAATCCATTTAACATCACATTTTTATAGGTTTCGTTACCCGATCTTTCGGCAGCAAAAAGAATAACCACATCGGTTCCTGTTGTAGCCTGAAATTTTAAGTATGCTGATTTTGCAGTTGACGAATTAAGAGCTCTAACAGTCGGAATTACATTATCGACTACTAAATTTCCGTTTATTGATATGTCAATTGGACTAAAAGTATAAATAGGATTATCTACAGCATTTAAAAAAGCCATTAAGGTATGCTCTCCTGTTTCTAATCCACTTATTTTAAGTTCTATTTGGCCACCTTCATTTGCGGTACCGTTTTTTACAGTAACACCATCACAAACTAATTTTGCGTAATAAGGAGCCTGGATTCCGGTTTTATACCAATTGGTACCTAAAACATCTCCTTTATCTCCCACTTTAGTCAGTGTAAATGTGACATCGTTTACTGTTTTGGTGGCTGTAGTAGTTGTAATTACCCAAGGGGCATATCCGGATTCGCTTACTTCGGAAGCGCTTCTTCCTGTTTGATCAAAATCAATTTTTACTACAGGATTCTGAGCAAAAATTGCGGTGGTTTTCATTGTGAGGCATGCAATAGCCAATACTAATGATGGTTTCATGTACTTTTTTAACATTTAAGGTTGGTTTTTGGGTTAATAATTCTTTGTTTATTTCTATTGTAAATTGAGAAAGCATAAATAAAAACTGTTATGTCATAGGCTTTTAAGTTTAAATACTGTAAATTATAATTAATGAATGAATAATTGTAAACGTTTACATAAAGTAATAAAAAATTTTTAATTCACTTTTTAGCTCATTTAATAATCTTTTAAAAAGGATTTTGTCCGGAGTAAAAATAGATGTTCAAAGAACAAACTAGGGGTAAAAATTGCTTTTAAAGCAGGGGCAAATAGCAATTTGCTGCTAAAAGTAATAATAAATTTACTAAAATGTTTTTTCTTTATATGTAAAATATATCCTAAAACATTAGTGCTTTAATTGTTGGATTTACTTTAGTGAAGATGAACTGTCTAAAAACCTTCAAAAACGCCAAGACCAAAAAGTGCAAAGTCATACTTTACAGGATCATTAGCATCTAATTCTCTAAGTTTGGTATCTAATTCTAAAAGCGCTTTTGCGTCATTTTGTTTTCGGTTTAATAAACCCAATTTACGGGCTACATTTCCAGAATGTACATCTAAAGGACAGGATAATGCAGCAGAAGGAATGCTTTTCCAGAGTCCTAAATCAACTCCCTTATTGTCTTCACGGCACATCCAGCGCAGATACATATTAATACGTTTAGCAGCAGAATTATTTAAGGGATCAGAGATGTGTTTTTGTGTGCGGGCTGCATGCGGAATGTCAAAAAATATCTTTTTAAATTCAGAAATGCTTTTCTGCATGGAATTGATTTCTTTATTTTTTGAAAAAACAGCCTCTAAACCATTATGGTTTTTATAAATGTTTTGCAGGCTTTTTATAAAAACCATAAAATCTTGGCCGTTAAAGGTACGGTGTACAAAGTTTTCAAGTCGTTCTAAGTCAGGCTCAGTATGAGACATCACAAAATCATAAGGCGCATTGCCCATTAATTCCATCATGCGATGACTATTTTTTATAATCATTTTACGGTTTCCCCAGGCAATAGTAGCGCTTAAAAAACCGGCTATTTCAATATCTTCTTTTTGAGTAAATAAATGCGGAATCTGTACCGGATCACTTTCAATAAAATCGAGAGTATTGTATTGTAATACTTTTTCGTCAAGAAAATCTTTGAGTTCAGCTTTGTTCATTCTTTTGTTTGAGAAGCTTTAGAGTTTAAAGTGCAAGTATTGAGTCCTATCGTAGTGTGTTAGCCGTTACTTTTAAAAACTTATTTGTCCATCAACCATTACCAGCTTTCTGTCGGCCATATTGGCTAATTCTTCGTTATGAGTCACAATAACAAAAGTTTGTCCAAATTCATCCCTTAATTTAAAAAACAACTGATGTAAGTTCTCTGCCGAATGCGTATCCAGATTTCCGGAAGGCTCATCAGCAAAAATAACAGCAGGTTTATTAATCAATGCTCTCGCTACAGCCACCCGCTGTTGTTCTCCTCCCGAAAGTTCATTGGGTTTATGATGAATCCGATGGGAAAGACCAAGATAAGTTAATAGTTTTATGGCTTCTTCCTCAGTTTCTTTCCTGTTTTTTTTGGCAATAAAAGCAGGTATGCATACGTTTTCTAAGGCAGTGAATTCAGGTAGCAACTGATGAAACTGGAAGATGAATCCTAAATTTAGATTTCTGAATTTAGATAAACTCCTGTCATTCATAGACAAGATGTTTTCATCATTGATTAAAAGTTCAATTTCATTTCCAGTATTTGTTTCGCCTTTAACGGCTGTGGAGTTTGGTTTGTCTAATGTTCCCAGAATTTGTAAAAGTGTTGTTTTTCCGGCTCCGGAAGCTCCTACAATAGATACAATTTCTCCTTTTTGTATATGTATATCAACTCCTTTTAGTACATGAAGCTGATTGTAATATTTATGTAAGTTTTTAGCTTGTATCATTCTTGACAGTTTTTACAAAGAAACAAAGATTTTAAGGATTATAAAATGAGATAAGCTATAATTTTTGGTCAAAAAACAATAAATTTGAGTAAATTCAAATAATAAAATGATTATTTAAACAAAAGATATGAAAAATGAGATGAAAAGTGATACAGCGACTTTTGCAGGAGGTTGCTTCTGGTGTACTGAAGCTGTTTTTTTAGAACTAAAAGGTGTAGAAAAAGTGGTTTCGGGTTATATAGGAGGGAAAACCATCAATCCTACGTACAAAGAAATTTGTCAGGGCGATACCGGTCATGCCGAAGCTGTCCAGATAACTTTTAATCCGGAAGTGATTTCTTTTGGAGAATTGTTAGAATTGTTTTTTACAACCCATGATCCTACTACTTTGAACAGACAGGGGAATGATGTGGGAACTCAATACCGTAGTGAAGTTTTCTATCACAATGAAGAACAACGAAAAATGACAGCTGATTTTATTGCTTTTTTAACAGAAGAAAATGTTTTTGAGAAACCAATTGTAACTAAGCTTTCTCCGGCATCGACTTTTTTTGAAGCCGAAGAATACCATCAGAATTATTACAATCAAAACCAGACTCAGGGGTACTGCTCGTTTGTAATTACTCCAAAAATCAATAAAGTGAGAGAGTATTTTAAAGACAAATTAAAAAATTAATTAATATTACGAATGGAAGCCCGATATAAAAAACTAATTTTAGGAATTGTCTTCGATGCTGTCGGAATGCTTTCTTTTTCCATTCCTTTTTTAGGAGAATTTTCAGATGTCGTTTGGGCTCCCGTTTCGGGTTTTTTGATTTCCAGAATGTATAAAGGCAGCTTAGGTAAAATAGCAGGAATTGTTTCTTTTGTGGAAGAGTTTTTTCCTTTCACGGATGTTGTTCCCACCTTTACGTTAACCTGGATTTATTATTATATTATAAAAAAAGAAAACTAATTCTTATTGTCTTTGAATAGGAATCCCAGTCCCATGCCGCGAAGCATTTTTTTGGAAAAAGGGAAAAAGAATTTTGACTGACCAAAAATATAACCAAAAAACATTAATAAAAAGGGGTACAGCGGCAGTACTAAAATAATTAAGATAAAATAGTAGAAAAACCAATGAGTGTTTTCCTGGTTTATATTTAAAAGATTCATCGCATAACTGGATATTTTTGCAGACAGAGAGCCGTTTATAGCAAAAACTATAAAAATAATGACTAAATCATAATTAGAAGCAATTCCCCAACGTCTCTTTAATTTCTCCATATCCCTTTAAGATGACAACAAATATAACAAGATTATCTTAGAGGGACACGACCAAAAAGCCTTTGATGGTAATTATTTTGAAAATAAACCATGTAATTATAAATCAAATAATTTACCTCATAACCATAATCGATATTGGGATCATAATTTATGGTCATTTCATATAAATTTGGATTATAACGTTGTGGCTGTAAGACACGATTGTTCCACTCATTTACATATATCTGATTTTTAGTTTCCAGATATTCCTGTGTGTAATACCATCTGGGATAAGCTCTGGATGCGAGCCAGGTGTTAAAGCCCGGATCGATAATGATTACTTCATATTCCAGAGAATCATTGGCTATTCTGACGGTGTCATTTACAGAACCAGCGTTTTTCTCTTTAGATACTATAGTTTTGGATGAATTACAGCTGACTATAATACCAATAATAAGTGCTAATAAGTAAAAAATATTTTTCATCGTAAAAAAAATCAGTTGACTTAAAATTAAGAATTATAGAATTAATTAAAGCTTATTTTGAAATAATTATGCAAAATTAATTGGCGTTCGCATTATTAGTGGTTTTCATTCAGCTCTGTTGGAATTAAAGCCTCCATCATCTAAAACACGGAGGCTTTTTCGTGTTTTTTAGAAATTATATTATTCTAACTTATTATTAAAATCACTACTTATAAGCATTTCATTTTTTTCTTCTGAGACAATATTTAAAAAGCGATCATAATGTTTTAACACATCGGATATTAATTCATTTTTAGTGAAATATTGTATATCATAACTTTCTCTGGTATCTCCAAAATATGCTTTTGGAAAATAGGTTCTTTTTTTCTCAATATCCGGAAGATTGTCTTCATCAATAAAATAATTAGCTACTTTTTTAGAAGTAGTAGTAACTCCGTAAATAAAGTTGTTGACAATATCGTACTTTATCTCAATTTCAATATTAGAAGAATCAATGATATTAATAGTCGCAATAACTCCATTTTTAGCAAATTCTGTTTTAAGATCAGTAAAAGCATCTTTGACTACTGTACTGATAAAAAAGTCAACAGAAGAGCGGTCTTTTGCCGAAACAATCTGTTTTAACCGGTCTTTCCATAATCTTCCTGACCATGGAACCGTAGTGTTGGAGAAATTTTGATCGTAATAGGAATGATCAATATGGAGCGCTTTTATTAAACTTACAATAAACAATATCATAATTATTGAAAAGGGCAGAGCGGTAATCAGCGTCATACTCTGCAGTGCTTTTAAACCACCGGCATTAAGCAGTAACAAGGATAATAGTGCCAGTAAACCTCCCCATAAAATAGTCTGCCATTGCGGAGATTTTACAGCATTTTTAGTTGCAATATTATTCATTACAAAAATTCCTGAATCAGCAGATGTTACAAAAAAAACAATCACAATAATAATGGTAATTAGACTTGCTGTTTGTGAAAAGGGTAAATATTCTAAAAATCGAAACATCAGGGCATCCGGATTGGCAGCCAGTTCGCTCAGAGCACCATTGGCTGTAGTAAGATCAAACCAGATAGCACTGTTTCCAAATACAGTCATCCAGATAAAATTAAAAAATGTAGGAATCAGTAATACAGCAACTATAAATTCTCTTATTGTTCGTCCTTTAGAAATTTTTGCAATAAAAAGACCTACATAAGGTGACCAGGATATCCACCAGGCCCAGTAAAGGATAGTCCAGTCATAAAACCAGGGCAATGTTTCGGTATCATAAACATGGGTTCCAAAAGTCAGATTAAAAAAATTATTAATATAATTTCCCAGTCCCTCGGTAAAACTCCCTATTAAAAAAACAGTAGGTCCTAATATAAGTACGAATAATAAGAGAGAAACTACAAGTGTTACATTGATATTACTTAGGATTTTAATTCCTTTGTCAACTCCTGTAAGTGCTGAAAATATAGCTAATGATACTAAAACAGCGACAATTAAAACCTGATAAGTAAAAGTAGTATCCGGAACAATATTCAAGATTTGTAATCCTGAATTAATTTGAACAACACCAAAACCTAAAGTGGTAGTAATTCCAAAAAACGTACTGCAAAGTGCAAATACATCAATAGTATTTCCCCATTTTCCGTTTATTTTATTTTTCAGTAAAGGATAAAAACAGCTTCGAAGCGACAATGGCAGCTTCAGGCGGTATGAGAAATAGGAAAGTGACAATCCTACCACTGCATAAATTGCCCAGGCATGTATACCCCAGTGGAAAAAAGTATAAAGTTGAGCGTTTTTTGCTTTATTGACATAATGAGCTATACCAAAAACTTCCGAAGTATAATGTTGCATGGGTTCGGCTACGCCAAAATACATTAACCCAATTCCCATTCCGGCAGCAAATAACATGGAAATCCAGGAGAAAAAACTGTGCTCCGGCCGGCTGTCATTATTTCCCAGCCGGATATCACCATATTTGCTAAACAGAAGATAAACCAGAAAAATAACGAAAAATGTTACTGACCAAATATAAATCCAGTTCAGATTTATAAAAATAAAGTTTTTTATAACATTCAGTATTTCGTTGGCCATATCCGGATAGACTACTGATATTATCGAAATAGAAAATATAAATACCATGCTGGGTATAAAAATCCCCATTTTCAGAGTAGTTTTAAACATATAGTTTTGTTTAGGATTTTAAAAATGTGTGAAGCTGTATGCCCGCATTGTTTAAAGGTGTACTTTATAGGTAAACGGTCAGCATAAATATTCAGAACTCTTTATGTTCTGTCACATTTTTTTAATTTTAAAAAAGTATGCCATTTAATTTAAGTTAAATGGCATAGAAATAGAACTGTGGTTTTATTTTCCAAAAAGTTTTCCCATCATTCCGCCTAATCCTCCTTTTTTTGTAAGTTCGGCAGCATCATCAAGATCTACTTTTCCGTCAGTATTTTGATCTAAACCAAAATGGATATCATAAGTAGAAATAGCTTCCATGATTCCGGCATGTTCAGGACTGTCACCACCTGTCAGGGAATTAAGAAGTTCTGATATGCTGATACTGCTGTTTTTGGGATCTCTTGCTCTTTCTACCAGAGTATTCAAAACTTTCGGGATAATGTTTGTTGCTGTATCGGTCGCCGTAGCAGCATTGATACCTAACTTTTGAGTTAATAATTCAGAGACATTACTGATGATTCCGTGTACAACAGGATTTTTTTTATCAATGTCTTTGCCTTGCAATAAGTTTGCTATTTGTGATAAATCACCACTGGAGGCTATTTTTTGAAGACTGGAAAAAAGAGAATTACCGGTTTCTTCCAGTACTGCATCGTTTTTATCATTTGGGATGGCATCGTTTTTTACAACAGCATCCTGACCAAATTCCTTTACTAATTGTGCTAATTGATCTAACATGAGGTTTGCTTTTATAAGGTTTGTTATCAAATTTAATAAAAAAAGGACTCATTAGCAATTTGTAATGAGTCCTTTTATGTTATAAAAATGGTAATTCTTAGCTTAGCAAAGTAATAATTTGTGATGCTAATTCAGTTCCAATTCTGTCTTGTGCTTCTCCGGTAGCAGCTCCGATGTGCGGAGTCAAAGAAATTTTCGGATGCATCAAAAGTTGTGTTGCAGGAGTTGGTTCGTTTTCAAAAACATCCAGACCGGCAAATGCTACTTTTCCGCTGTCTAATGCTTTTACTAAATCTACTTCGTTAATAACACCACCACGGGCACAGTTTACAATTCCTACACCGTCTTTCATTGTAGCAAACTCTTTTTCAGTCAGAATATATCCGTTTTGAGCAGGTACATGGAAAGAAATAAAATCAGCTTCCTGAAAAACAGATTCTAATGACTGAGGAACGATAGTTGTTGTTATCGATTGTCCGTCAAAAAATTCAACTTTTACATCCACTTTCGGAATAAAGCTGTCGGCAGCGATAACTTTCATACCTAAACCAAGAGCCATTTTAGCTGTAGCCTGACCAATACGGCCAATACCTACAATTCCTAATGTTTTACCTCTTAATTCAACACCATTAGCATACGCTTTTTTCAAATCATTGAATTTTGTATCTCCTTCTAACGGCATGTTTCTGTTAGAATCGTGTAAGAAACGAACACCAGTTAATAAGTGAGCAAAAACTAATTCAGCTACAGATTCTGATGAGGAAGCAGGAGTGTTGATTACGTGAATTCCTTTGCTTTTAGCATAATCCACATCAATATTATCCATACCAACACCACCACGACCAATGATTTTTATGCCCGGACAAGCATCAATAATGTCCTTACGAACTTTAGTAGCACTACGAACAAGAATAACACTTACGTTATTTTCATTAATGTAGTTTGCTACCTGTTCCTGAGCAACTTTTGTAGTGATTACTTCAAAACCACCTTTTTCTAAAGCTAAGATTCCACTTTTTGAAATCCCGTCGTTTGCTAATACTTTCATGTTTTTTTATTACATTACGAGGTTTTATCCTCAAATTAATTGAATGGTTTAGAAGCTGTTTCCCGCTATCCGTTTCAATCTTG
The DNA here is from genome assembly GCF_051846875.1 of Flavobacterium sp. ARAG 55.4. Lineage (NCBI taxonomy): Bacteria > Pseudomonadati > Bacteroidota > Flavobacteriia > Flavobacteriales > Flavobacteriaceae > Flavobacterium > Flavobacterium sp. ARAG 55.4. Next base: position 168,058 of record NZ_JBPYCT010000007.1, read on the forward strand.
TGCAGGCGTAGATGCCTGCCTCCACAAGGATTTCCACTTCTATCGGGGCTAGAGCCTCTGCTAGCAATTTCAATTTAAAGATTGAAAAATTCAAAGATTCAATCAATAAATTTTATTTAAATAAACTTAGATTCTTTTTAATCTTTCAATCATTGAATCTTTTAATCTATTTAAACTGCTTTTTCTAAAGCTTGCATCACATCCACTAATACCTGTACGCTTTCAATAGGCATAGAGTTATAGATAGATGCTCTGTATCCGCCTACAGAACGGTGTCCCGGTAAACCTGAAATTCCGGCTTCTTTCCACATTTTGTCAAATGTTTCTGTGTGCTCCGGATTAGTCAGTAAGAAGGTAACATTCATGTTAGAACGATCTTCCTTAACAGCTGCTCCTTTAAATAATGGGTTTCTGTCAATTTCGTTGTAAAGCAATTCTGCTTTTGCATTGTTTAGTTTTTCAACCGCTGCAATTCCGCCTTTTTCTTTGATCCATCTCAATGTCAACAGAGATGCGTATACAGAGAATACAGGAGGAGTGTTGAACATACTATCTGCTTTAACGTGTTTGGCATAATCCAGCATACTAGGAATAGCACGACCACTTTTACCGATGATTTCTTCTTTAATAACTACTAGAGCAGTTCCTGCTGGTCCCATGTTCTTTTGAGCACCGGCATAAATAATATCAAATTGAGAAAAATCCAGTTGTCTGGAGAAAATATCTGAACTCATATCACAAACCAATGGAACATTTGTTTGAGGAAATGATTTCATCTGAGTACCAAAAATGGTATTGTTAGAAGTACAGTGAAAATAATCTGCATCTGCAGGAATTTCATATCCTTTTGGAACATAAGTGTAATTATCCTCTTTTGAAGAAGCTACGATTACAGTTTCTCCAAAAAGTTTAGCTTCTTTAATTGCTGCTGTAGCCCAGGTTCCTGAATCTAAATAAGCGGCTTTTCCACCTTCTTTCATCAGGTTATAAGGAACCATCAAAAATTCAAGGCTGGCTCCACCTCCAAGAAAAAGAGCCTGGTATCCTTTTCCTTCTAATCCCAGTAACTCAAGAGCCAAAGCTCTGGCTTCGTCCATAACAGCAACAAAATCTTTGCTTCTGTGTGAAATTTCTAAAATTGATAATCCTGAATTATTGAAGTCTAAAATAGCCTGAGCTGATTTTTCAAAAACTTCCTGAGGTAAAATAGATGGTCCTGCGCTGTAATTGTGTTTTTTCATGGTGTAGTTTAAGTCCAAAAAATTAAAATGCAAATTTCGGTAATAGGACCCGAATAAGCATTAAAATATTCATAATAATTATTAAAAAATTTTCTATGTTATTAACAAAAACGATATAGTATCAGTATTATCCGCATAATCCCATAATTTAGGCTGTTGGGTTTGTCCGAATTCGACACTGTTTTTTATCAGATTATTGCTCACAATGCATTGAATTTGCTCTGCTTCTGCTGTCAGTTTTTTTTCTACATCTTCCAGATTTTCATAATATTCATAAAAAACACTGGAAATAGGAGAGGCATGGCTGCTGTCTTCTTTGATGGTTAAAAAACCATTATCTAACAATTTGAAGTTACTCATCAGGAAAACGGCTTTGTTATAATCGTAATTATTAGCGTATTTTTCATATTTAATGATATCCTGATATTCAAACATAGCTTCAAAAAAGGCATCAAAAGAATAGTCCTTTGGTACAAATAATTTAGAAACATTGCGACAGCCTAAGCCGAAATATCTGAAAATATCTTCTCCTAAAGCAATTAATTGTTCTTTAGTTTCTTTGCCATTTAACACAGCAACAGAATTTCTGCTTTTGCGGATAATGGAAGGTTTATCTTTAAAATAATACTCAAAATAGCGGGCGGTATTGTTACTTCCGGTAGCTATTACAGCATCAAAATTTTCCAGCTTGCCTTCGCTGAAAGTGATTTTGCTTTCAAATTCCGGAGCGATATGAATTAAATATTTTGCTAAAAACGGCAATAAATGCTGGTCATTTGAAGAGGTTTTTACGATAACATCATGTCCGCTTATTAAAACCGAAAGAAAATCATGAAAACCTACCAGCGGAATATTTCCGGCTAATATGAGGGCTATTTTTTTGGGTTTTACAGTCGTAAAATCATAAGTACTCAGCCATTTATCGAGGTTTTCTTTGCTTAGTGCTTTTGCCCAGGAATTAACAGCATAATACACCTGTTCAGGTGTGTACCAGCCATTGTGCGACTGGGAAAGCGCAATCAGGTCAACAAAAGAATCAAAAAAAACAGCATTAGCTGAAACGCCTTCTTTCTGGTGATTTCCGGCTTCAGAAAACTGACTTAAAAACGTTCCTAATTCTATAAAAATATTTTTTTTGTTTTCTAATGTCATAATGTTTGTTTATGAAATGTTTTGATTGTAATTTTGCACAAAAGTAATCATAATAAAATCTAAAGTCAAAAGTCAAAAGTCGAAAGACAAAAAGTTTGTGTAAAACGATTTGAAAAGACTAATTAACTGGCAGACTTTATAACTTTAAGACTAATTAAGAATGGCAATTATCATAACAGACGAATGTATCAACTGTGGTGCATGTGAACCGGAATGTCCAAATACAGCAATTTATGAAGGAGCTGATGACTGGAGATATAAAGACGGAACATCTTTAAGCGGAAAAGTAGTGCTTCCGGACGGAACTGAAGTAGATGCTGAGGAAGCTCAGACTCCTATTTCGGATGAGGTATACTATATTGTTCCCGGAAAATGTACGGAGTGTAAAGGGTTTCACGACGAACCTCAATGTGCTGCAGTATGTCCTGTTGATTGTTGTGTACCGGATGAAAATCATGTTGAGGATGAAGAAACCTTGTTAAGCCGACAAGCTTTCTTGCATAATGAATAGTTAAATATATAATTTCAATTTAGAAAATCCTGAGCCTGTGTTCAGGATTTTTTTTTGGCTACAATTGCATACGTGTCATAGGCATAAGTCTTTCGGTCAATAGTTTGCAGGATTTCAAAATCATTGAGATATAAAAACAGCTGCATTTCGTGAAGTGTAAAAACCCTGACAGTAGCGTAATCATTAGCAATAATATTACTGTCTTCTGCTTCGTAATATTTAGCGGTCCATTCGAGAATAAAATTGTCCTGTGAGCTTATTTCCCAATCACTTTTTCTAATATAATTAACGCCTTTGTACAGTACAGAATGAACGATTGTATCATTTTCTCTGATGTAAGGAATAAAGCGACTGGCATCAATAAAATCAAAAATCAGAATTCCTTTTGAATTCAGATTATTGTACAGAGTTTTAAAGGTGTCGTTGATATCATTATTTGTAATCAGATAACTGGTCGAACGACTGGTAATAATGATAGCATCTGTCTTTTGTTCCAGATTAAAATCCCGCATATCGCCGTGAATAAAGCGACCGCTTGGGTTTCTTTTTTCTGCAATGGTAATCATGCTTTTACTGTAATCCAGTCCTGTGTAGTTTTGTTTGTTTTCAATAAAATAGTGTGCCAGATTGCCTGTTCCGCTTCCTATTTCTAAAATACTTTCCGGACTGTTTTTTTGCAGCAGTGTATTGTAAAAAGTATATTCCTTTTTATAATCTATGAAACTTTGGTACATAGCGTCATAGATTTCGGCCATTTTATCGGGATAAAGACTGCTCATGACTTTTTTTTTAAGAGATTACAAGATAATCTTTTTTTATGGAAATTTTAGGTTTACTGTAGTTTGGCTATGTTAAATTAACTTACAGTTACTTTAAATTTAAGAGCTTCATATCCGCTTAATTTTTTAGCCTGAAAGAGACTTTGTATAAATTTTGGATTTATGCTATCTATAGATTTTATATATTATATTTGCAACTTTTAAAATCAAAATTTAAACGCATAGCGAAAAACGCTGGCTGTAAACAATACGATCATGAAAGCAGGAATTGTAGGATTACCAAATGTAGGGAAATCAACTTTATTTAATTGTTTGTCAAATGCTAAGGCACAAAGTGCGAACTTTCCGTTTTGTACTATTGAACCTAATATTGGTGTGGTAAATGTACCGGATCCCAGAATTGCCAGATTAGAGGAATTAGTAAAACCGGAACGTGTGCAAATGGCTACTGTAGATATTGTAGATATTGCCGGTTTGGTAAAAGGAGCCAGTAAAGGAGAAGGTTTAGGGAATCAATTTCTTGGAAATATTAGAGAATGTAATGCAATTATTCATGTTTTACGTTGTTTTGACAATGATAATATCGTTCACGTAGATGGAAATGTAAACCCGATTCGTGATAAGGAAACCATCGATATCGAATTACAGTTAAAAGATTTAGAAACTGTCGAAAAACGTTTGGAAAAAGTAAATCGTGCTGCAAAAACCGGTAATAAAGAAGCACAAACCGAAAAAGCTTTATTAGACAGAATTAAAGAAGCTTTGTTGCAGGCTAAATCTGCCAGAACTGTTGTTCCGCAAACGAATGATGAGGAAGCTTTAATGGAAGAATTTCAACTGATTACAACCAAACCGGTTTTGTATGTATGTAATGTAGATGAAGCTGCTGCAGTAAATGGAAATAAATATGTAGATCAGGTACGCGAATTAGTAAAAGATGAAAATGCTGAAGTGATTGTGCTTTCAGTGGGTGCTGAGGCTGATATTACAGAATTAGAAAGTTATGAAGAGCGTCAGGTTTTCTTAGAAGATTTAGGATTGTCTGAGCCGGGATCGGCTGTGTTAATTCGTGCAGCTTATAAATTATTAAACCTGCAAACCTATTTTACAGCAGGAGTAAAAGAAGTTCGTGCCTGGACCATCAATATTGGAGATACAGCACCTAAAGCTGCCGGAGTTATTCATACTGATTTTGAAAAAGGATTCATTCGCGCTGAAGTTATTGCTTATGAAGATTTCTCCAACTATGGCTCTGAATCTAAAGTAAAAGAAGCCGGAAAATTAAGAGTAGAAGGAAAAGAGTATATTGTTAAGGATGGTGATGTGATGCATTTTAGGTTTAACGTATAGTTTTTTTTAGAAAGATACTTAGATAATGTAGAGGCTGTTCAGAAAACAGCCTCTTTTTTTATGCTTACTTTTATAAAACAGCTTCTTTTTTAGAAGTTACAGACATTAATAGCTGAGCTGTTTTTACGATATTTTCAGACAGGCTGGTCATCCAGATGAGTTGTTCGATAACCAATTGAGCTTCCTGCATTTTGATTTGATACGCTTCCTCATCAATAAGTTTTATTTGTTTGAGTTCTTTAGCACGAATGTTTTTCAATTCGGTAAGTCTTTGATCCAGATCTTCATTAGAAGCTGCCGCTATCGAATCAAAATGTTGCTTTTCTAATATATTCATTGCAAACTCTAAATTTTCAATAACCTTATCTACAACTACATTAAAGGCTTTTGAAGCTTCTGTTGTTTTATGGGACTGAATGTAAGTTCCTAATGAAGCAATAGAAGATAATAAAGAATGATTGAGCACAGTCAGTTTGTATACTTGGGCAAGTTTGTTTTGTTTGGATTTAGGCTCCTGTAACATTCTTTGAAATGAAGCCATTAAATTCCCAATTTCGATAAAAGCCTGTTTTCGCGCAAGACGGTATTCGGTAGGAACTTCTCCTTTTTTATTGTACAGTGTAGATATTTCTTTTAAATAATTCCTGTTGGCTTCTATTGCGTTTTTAATATACTCTGGAAGATTTAAAAATTCCCACGATGGCCATAAAAAATAATTGGCTAAAAGACACAGAATTGCTCCCACAATAGTATCTAAAATACGGTATTCAATTACATTACCATTATCAGGAGCCAGAATTCCATAAATCAGAATGACATAAATAGTAATAAAGGTAGCTCCGATTTTGTAGTTAGTAGGATTGAAGGAAAAGCCCAGAAGCATGGCAATGATAGCAACAGTACTGATGACATAAGAATCATGAACTAGCGAAAGAATTCCAAAAGCAATAACGCCACCCACTAATGTCCCAAAAATTCGATGGTAGGTGCGCTCATTAGTGAGTCCGAATCCTTGTTTCATAATCACAACAATAGTCAGGATTATCCAATATACATTTTCTAACGGAAGTACTTTTCCAATCATATATCCCAATAGAATAGTGATTGTTATTCGAAGCGAATGTCTGAAAACAGTGGATGAAAAACTTAAATTCTCAGTAAATGTACTCAGTGGATAATATTGCGGTTTGATAAATTTTTCGATATCCTTATCTCTTCCTTTCAGGTCTTTTGAGTTAATGTTATCTGTATATGCACGCTCCAGAGTGATGATTTTTTCCACCTGTTTTTCGGCATAGTGCAACATGGTAATCAGCATTAAAACTTCTTCTGAGGAGGATTCGGTCTGAATATTTTTTTTATAATCTTTAATAGTAAGTTCAAACTGATGTAAATCTTCAATTAAATTGTGTCTGGACTCATAAGCTTTAGCATCTTCAATGCTTTTAGAAATTAGTTTCAGGCTTTTAGCAAGATTATAGGCTAAATTCTGATAGGTTTGTAAAGCTTTGGGATAGCCGTCAAATTTTTGATGCAATTTATTATGGTCAAAAGAAGTGGCCATCGCCAGTTCTAATATTTCTACTAATGAAATAAAACTTAGCAGCATTTTTCTGTTTTGCCCCGATGAACCTGATTTGGTTCTGTTAGTAACAAGAATTTCCCGAATGTTTTCGTGTAGTACATTTAGTTCCACTTGAAAATGCAGTTGTTTCTTGGTTATGGCTTTCCTGTCGGAATTTAATTCCCATAAATCTCCGCGTAATTTAAGATATTTTGCCGTCAGACGCATGCATTCTGCCATTTGTAATTCTACATAGCGATTGGGTTTGATGTGAAAAAAAATGACTGAGATTAAGGTATAAAATAATCCTCCAATTAATAATAGTCCGGAATACCTAAGCATTTCCCAACCTGAATTTAAATGAGCAAAAGCCAGCGAAAGGGATAGCAGTGCCGAAAAAGAAACCATGGTAGCCCGTTGTCCGTAGACTAAAATCATCGAAACACAAAAAACCAGTAAAAGCAATACCGGGTAAAATAACCATGGCAGCGGATAACAAAGATTGATAATCAGGTTTACGCCGGCGATAATAAAAGAAGTCACCAGTAAACCATTAATTTTATGTTTTAAATTACTTGGAATATCACTTGGAAAAGTAAAAAAAGCCCCTAAAGCAATAGTAAAGCCTATTTGAAAATTGCCCAGATAAGAAAATAATAAAACAGGAGAGACAGCGGCAATAGTAACTTTTAGTGCATTACTGAATTCAGTACTCGAAAAAAATTTCTGAATTTTTGAAATCATAAATTTAGGATTATCTGCAAAGGTATGAATTGTACGATTTATCAATGAGATAAATGAAATTGTTTTTTTAAGATTAAATTTAAAGATACTATTTATTCTCATTCACTTTAAGCATTGTTTAAATTTTACTATTTTTGGCAATCCTAATTTAGGCGTTACAATCTTTATCAGGTTAATAATTTTTAATACAACAACAATGATTTTACCAATTGTAGGATATGGTGATCCGGTTTTAAGAAAAGTAGGAGAGGATATAACTTCCGGATATCCTAACTTGAAAGAAACAATTGCCAACATGTACGAAACAATGTATAACGCATCCGGAGTAGGGCTTGCAGCGCCACAAGTAGGAATAGCAATTCGTTTATTTGTAATAGACGCTACCCCTTTTAGCGATGACGAAGATTTACATGCTGATCAGCAAAAACAATTAAAAGGTTTTAAACGTACTTTTATTAATGCTAAAATCATTAAGGAAGAAGGAAATGACTGGTCTTTTAATGAAGGTTGTCTGAGTATACCTGATGTTCGTGAAGATGTATACCGCAAAGAAAAAATTACTATCGAATATTGCGAAGAGGATTTTGTGATGAAAACGGAAGTTTTTGACGGATTGATTGCAAGAGTTATCCAGCACGAATACGATCATATTGAAGGTGTGTTGTTTACCGATAAAATCTCATCACTTAAAAAACGATTAATCAAAGGAAAGCTTAAGAATATCATGGAAGGGAAAACTTTTCAGGATTACAGAATGCGATTCTTTGCTAAAAAAGGAAGATAAAAACCTTTTTTGGTATTGTTTTTGACAAAGTAGCGACAGAAAAAATAAAATGAATTCTTAATAATAATTATAAAAGCATGAATTTAGATAAAGTATTAGCGATTTCAGGAAAACCGGGTTTATATGTTTTAAAAGTACAAACGCGTACTGGTTTTGTAGCAGAATCATTAGCAGATGGTAAAAAAATCACTGTAAACTTAAAAAGTAATGTGAGCTTGTTATCTGAAATTTCAGTGTACACTTACGAAGGTGAAAAACCATTGAAAGAAGTGATGAGCAGCATCGCTGAAAAAGAAAATAACGGTCCTGCTATTTCTCACAAAGAAGATCCTGCAACTTTAGCGGCTTATTTCAAAGAGGTTTTACCAAACTATGATGAGGAAAGAGTTTATGCTTCAGATATCAAGAAAATTTTAAACTGGTACAACACCTTGCAGGCTAAAGGATTAGTTGTTGAGGAGACTCCTACAGAGGAAGTAGCAGAAGCAGCAGTTGCTGAGACAGTTCCGGCTGAAAAACCAAAAAAAGCTAAAAAAGTAACGGAATAATTCTTTTTTAATAATATAAAAATCCTGTGTTCTAAACGGCTTAGAACACAGGATTTCTTATTTTTACACCAAACTAAATCCAATGAACGCGAGACAAATTCAACTACAGGCTTTTGAAAGATTATTAGACATCATGGACGATTTGCGTGAAAAATGTCCCTGGGATAAAAAACAAACCCTGCAAACCCTTAGGCATCTTACTATTGAAGAGACCTATGAGCTGGGTGATGCCATTTTAGATAATGATTTAAACGAAGTCAAAAAAGAGTTGGGGGATTTGTTATTGCATATCGTTTTTTATGCTAAGATTGGCAGTGAAACCAACGATTTTGATATTGCCGATGTGTGTAATGAAATTTGTGAAAAACTCATTCACCGTCATCCGCATATTTATAGCGATACTGTTGTAAAAGATGAAGAAGAAGTCAAGCAAAACTGGGAAAAACTTAAGCTCAAAGAAGGGAAAAAATCGGTTTTGGAAGGAGTTCCCAGAAGTTTACCGGCATTGGTAAAAGCCAGCAGAATTCAGGATAAGGTAAAAGGAGTAGGTTTTGACTGGGAAGAACCGCATCAGGTTTGGGACAAAGTGCAAGAAGAATTAGAAGAACTGCAAGTTGAGGTAAAATCAGGGAATCCGGATAAAATAGAAGCCGAATTTGGTGATGTTTTGTTCTCCATGATTAATTATGCCCGTTTTTTAAAGGTTAATCCGGAAGATGCCTTAGAGCGGACGAATAAAAAATTCATTAAACGTTTTCAATATCTGGAAAGCAAAGCAGGAGAATTAGGAAAATCACTCTCTGATATGACTTTGGCAGAGATGGATGTTTTTTGGGAAGAAGCTAAAAAGCTTTAAAAAACAGATTTTATAAATCATAATTTGGAACTTAAAAGATAATAAAATCAAATGAGTCAAGGCTATACTGAGTTTTTTCGGATGAATTTATTCTTAATTTTTTAAAAAATACTTTTGTGCTTTTGATGAAAGCCTGATTTTATAAAAAGGCTATTATTTACAGATTTCATCTTAAAGAATATTGATTTTTTTTACAAAAAAATATTAGAAGAACGTAAAAATAAGCAAAATGGTTAAGACCATTCATATACAGTAGTTTAGAAAACGTGAGGAAAAATTTGGAAGTAGGAGTCCGACAGGTTTTGAGCTTAAAATGACAGGGTTAGGTTACTAAATCGTTACTGACTATAATCTAATCGATAACGATATAATGCATTATATTTCAGTCATTTGCACTTGTTTTCATATCCCCTTGTAACTCAATAAAATTTAATTTTAAACGTTAAACAATTGAGTTATGGAACAAGAGAAAAGATCCACGTTCAAACTGCTTTTCTACCTGAAGAAGAATGAACCTAAGAAGAACGGAAACGTGCCTGTTATGGGACGTATCACTATTGACGGAACGCCCAAATCCTTTAGTACCAAACTAGACATCAACCCCAATAATTGGGATTTAAAGCACGGAAGAGTTTTAGGTAAAAGTACCCAGGCCCTGAGTACCAATCTCAAATTGGACAATATTCGGGTACGTATCAACAAGATTTACGATGATATGCTCAAGGATGAAGGCTTTGCAACTGCACAAAAAGTAAAGCTGTCCTTTTTAGGGGTTGGTGTAATGGATGATGCCATCCTTAAAGTATTTAAAGACCAGAATGAGGATTTTGAAAGGATGGTCAACAAAGGAAAACGTTCTCAGAATACTTACAATAAATACAAGACTGTATACAACCATCTTAATGAATTTATCAAAGAACGCTATCACAGGGAAGATTTGGCATTTCGGGAACTTACCTCAGACTTTATCCGGGAGTTTGATTTCTTTCTACGAATAGATAAAGAATGTACACATAATACGGTTTGGGTTTATACCATGCCGGTTATTGCTTTGGCTGATCTTGCGATTAAAAAAGGTCTTATACGCCAAAACCCTTTTGAAGATTACGAAATCAGTATGGAAGAAACTGATCGTAGCTATCTTTTAAAGGAGAATGTAGAAAAGCTAATGCTTCTAAAACCGTCTAAGGACAAATATGAATTTGTAAAAGATATTTTCATTTTCAGTTGCTTTACAGGGCTTTCTTATATTGATATTCAAAAGCTGAAATGGAGCAATATACAGTCATTTTTTGATGGACACCAATGGATCATCAGCAGAAGAAAAAAATCAGATGTTGCTTCAAACGTCCGCCTATTGGAAATTCCGAAGCGTATAATTGAAAAATACAGGGGAGTTACACGTAGTGATTATGTATTTCCTGTTCCTTCCAATGCTACCTGCAATAGCCACGTAAAGAAAATGATAGAAGAAGCAGAAATTGTTACAGAACAGAAAGTAACCTTTCATACTGCACGCCACACCTTTGCTACTATGTTCCTGACCGAAGGTGTTCCACTTGAAAGCCTTAGCAAAATGATGGGGCATAAAAACATTTCTACCACACAGATTTACGCCAAGATTACAAGTCAAAAAATCAGCAAGGATATGGATTTGGTAGCACCTAAATTTAAGGAGATTGAAGACGCATTTTTGACAGTCTTATAATTAACTTCTATCAATAACGAGCAGAACTTATCGGTTCTGCTTTTTTATGCCCATACTTTTTATAGCCAAAGCACATTTACTTTACTTTCCTATTCCCCTACTGTAAAAGAGCTTTTCGGCTACTCCTGGAATAGAAGATTAAAAAATATTGCCATCAACTTCTCCCATACAAAATAATTTTTTAATCCTCCGTAAGTGTGGCTCTAATAGCCACACAGCTTTAAAAAAGTGTTTTAAAAATTCAGCGAATTGGAAGTGTTATTTCAATTCACTGTAAACCATTTCTCAATGCCATCTTCTTGGCTTCCACATTCATTTTATCCAAAGACCCGTATGCTTTTTTGTCCCATTTCAAGAGCAAAGGTATTTCCGTGTTCTTAACGCATCACAAAGGTCAAGCAAGTTTGGAAAATAATCTCCACCCTTTGGGTAGTATTTTTTTCCAAAACCTTGGTGCTGCTAAACACGAACCTTTTATGCTCGTGAAACGAAACATAGCATACTCCGGCTCTTTAAACGAATAAAAAAAATGTCAGACAGAAAGATTAAAAACATTGGAAATGGTAATGAAACGAAACAGCACCTCCTCTCATTGCCGAATAAATCTAAAAAACAATAACTAAAAATTAAAGAAGATGAACATCACAGGAAGACTGACAAGGGATGCGGAAGTACGCACAACGTCACAAGAAAAACATGTAGTAAACTTTTCGATAGCAACCAACGACAGCTACCGTAACAAACAGGGCGAACGCATAGAGCAAACTACCTATTTCGATTGCTCTTACTGGATAAGCCCAAATGTAGCGAAGATACTCACTAAAGGCACATTGGTAGAGCTGACAGGCAGGGTAAGTGCAAGGGCGTGGACAGGTAATGACGGAGAAGCACACGCAGGATTAAATTTCCATACCTCAAACATCAAGCTGCACGGAGGTGGCAAGAAATCAGAAACCGCACAAACTACCACAGGAACAAGCAACAACAAGTCAGAGGACGACCTCCCATTTTAATAACGAATATTTCAAACATTTAAAATCATTTATCATGGCACATAATATCAATTTCAACGAGAGAACAGGACGTTATTCATTCTTTAGCGTACAACAAAAAGCGTGGCACGGTTTAGGGCAAATCGTGGAGCAATACCCCACAAGCGAGGAAGCTATCAAATATGCAGGGTTAGATTATGAAGTCGTAAAATCCCTACTGTTTACAAAAGGTTCGGGGATTATCGAAACCACCAACGGTATCGAGATAGGCAGTACTGAATTAGAAGTACCTAACTATTTCGCCAACATACGCACCGATAACAATGCAGTATTGGGTGTAGTCGGCAAGGATTACCACATTGTACAAAACCGTGAAGCCTTTAATTTCTTTGATGCCATTGTAGGCGGTGGCGAGGGCATTCTGTACGAAACCGCAGGAGCATTAGGGAACGGAGAACGCATTTTCATCACAGCCAAACTGCCCGACTATATTCGTGTGGGTAATGGCGATGATGTTACGGAAAAGTACATTTTCTTAACCACTTCGCACGATGGTAGCGGAAGTATCACAGCCGCATTTACACCAATCCGTATTGTTTGCCAAAATACCTTAAACGCTTCATTACGAAGTATGACCAATGTAGTCCGTATCAAGCACACTTCGGGAGCAAAACAACGTATCGAGAACGCTCACAAGATTATGGGACTTGCCAACACATTGAGCGACCAATTAGAGGGGATTTTCAACGAATGGGCAAAAGTAAAGGTAACAGACCGTGAAGTTAAAAAGCTAATCCAATTGGCACTTTGCCCGAATAAGGAAACGCTTGACCTTATCAAAAAAGGTGCAGAAGATGAAGTTTCCACGCTGTTCAAAAATACCGTAGAGGATGCCTTTGCATACGCAATGATAAGCGACACCCAACAAATGAATACTACCAAAGGCACATTGTTCGGAGCGTATAATGCGGTTACAGGCTACTATCAGAACGTAAGAAAGTACAAAGATGATGAAGCCAAGTTACAGAGTATTGTACTGGGTGGAACTGCTCAACTCAAGTCACAGAAAGCATTTGAATTGTGTAATGGCTTTGCATTAGACGGAGCAGAAATCTTTAACCTTAATTAAATAACAACAGGCTACCGCTTTAGTCGGTGGTAGCCTACTAAAAATATTCATTATGGCAAATTGGTGCAGTAATACGGTTGTATTCGAGGGGAAACCCGAAACAATCACAGCAATACAGGAACTTTTTCAATTAATAAAGGAAAAGGAAGAAGAAACAGAAGAAGGACAATTACCCGAATTTATTTCTAAAGACAATGGCGGTTATTTCTTCAATATCTATTGGAACGAGGGCGATGAAGGACAATTTCAGTATGAAACAAAGTGGTCGCCTAATATAGAAATCATTCAAAAGATAGCGGAACATTACGATGTGAATTTCACACACGACTATGAAGAAATAGGCAATCTAATATATGGCAGAGCAACATTTCATAACAAGGTACTCACAGATATTTATTTGGAAGACGAGGATTTTGAGCAATACAATTTCAATGAAGAAACAGATACGTACCATTTCGAGGAGGAAACATTCGATAGCGATTGTGAGATACTAGAAACACTTTTAGAACGAAAACTATAATTGCTATGAAAATAACAGACTTGAACGGTTGTCTTATTGAGGTAACGAACCTCAAAGAAGCTATTGAAATAGCAAGGCAATACAAAGAGTACCGCCACGAGGATAAAAGTTTCTCTGAGTTTGACAAACGGCAAAAAGCCTATTGGGCAGATATGCACGAGAAACTAGAAAAAGCAAAGAAAAAAACAACAACAATTAAAATTTCAGAACTATGAACGCAAATTTTTTCAATCATATAGCACAGTTGGACTTTACAGGAGTTTTACAACTAAACATAGCCAAAGGAGCAGAGAGCAACCTAATTGTATCAGTAATACTCAACAACGAGCAATGCGGAGATAACGCCAAAAACCTAATCCCCCCTTTGACCTTTAACGCCACACCACAGGAGTTTGACGAGGGATTTTTTCAGCAGATAACCACACCTATACAAAAGGCTTCGGGCTTAATGGTGGATATGGAAGTATTTATGAAGCAATTGGAAGAAGCTAAAAAACAATCAGCAATGGAGAAAGAAAAAGCAGAGAAAGAGAAAAAGGAAAAGGAAGCCAAAGACAAGAAGTATAAAGACGGTATGGCAAAGGCTGACGAACTGGAGAAAGAAGGCAAATTCCGTGATGCGTGGATGAAAGTACCCGATATAACGGAGTTTCCCGAAAAAGCGGACGAAATCCGTAAACGCAAAACGGAATTATCGGAGAAGTTTTCAACACCGAGTCTTTTCGGAGCAGAGTAAACCAATTGTTTAACACTTAAAACGAACATCATGTTATTAGCAACGCAATTAGAAAGGGTATTTATACTCAACGATAAAGGACAGCAAATTAAACTGACCGACCCAGAACCCAAATGGAGCGTGGAAGCCGTGATGAATTTCTATGCAAATTCTTATCCGATATTGACCACTGCCAAAGTATCTGCCCCTGTTATCCGTGACGATACAGTACAGTACCGATTTGAGAGTGTAATGGGAACGAAAGGTTAAACCAAAAATCAAAAAAATGAATTATGCAACGCAATATAATATCGGGCATCATCAAAACCCCACAGCAACCCAAACAAAAGGCTTTGCACAAACAGTTGGGCGAGTTTGCAGATTGGATGCAAAGACAAAAAAACGCAGACGAAATACGAAAAGACAAACCGAAATCCGTACCGATAGCGATGTTACCAATGGTTTTCTAAAATGCTCATTCCTGCCTAAACTGCAAGAAGCACAAACCGTACAGGCTTGTGGAAAATCCGAAAAGACGGAAAGAGATTTCTATCAGTCCCTTTCTAAATTGGCAGGGCATTACGGCATACAACCTATGCAGTCTAGGCAATACGGCTATCCCTACAATATCGCTTTGGCTTTGGATGATACAGAGGAACAATTGAGAAAGAAGTTTCGTGATTGGGAAGAACTCCGTTTGATACAGGATAGCAAAAAAATGTATTTCGTAAGTGAAGAACGGTACAGTACAGGTGCAACCTTGTATTACATTCCCGTAGTGCCATTATACCGACTATCCAAGCATCCCAATCGCAATCAAGCCGTACAGCTATTGCAATCCGTGTGTGCGTACCTATACCACATTGTAGATGTTCCTTATTATCGGCAGGAAAACAGTTACTTGTATTGGATTTATGAAATGGTAACAGATTGGATTGTAAGTGATGACGAGAATGACGACACCACAACGTATTTAAGCGAGATTAGGCAATCAGAAGAGATAGGCGAACGTATGGAAAAGAAAATTTATAACAAGCACAATTTGAGCCGATTTGCAGTCCGTTTAAACTCCTTTAAAATCAAAGATAGCTTTGACCAAGATTGCTACAAACTGGCAAGTGAAGCCTTTGCCCTGTATGAACAATACCCGAATGCCACCATAAACCGCAATGCCCTGCCAAACGGAGAAGTTAACGAAGAAAATATGGAAAATAGTATAGGGATGGAAAAGTACGTTTCGTTCTGTGCTGATGCAAAAGGTATTTTGTTTCAAACACTTTTTGACAGCGTGAACACCGAATTGCAGGAATACGGACAAATGGAAGAACCTACCATTGTGAAACGGTTTGATGGTAGTGATATTACTGCCAATACTCTTGAATTTGAAAACCGTGTTTTTGCCTTAATTGAGGAATTGATATACATACTGAATAACTTTTAGATACAGAAACATGAAAGATATAACACAAGACTTCGGAACGCTTTACCACCCTTTATCGGCTTTGGTTTTTTACCAAACCAAAGGGAATAATAAAAACACCTATGTAGAGCATTTTGATATGGATAAGAACGGTAATCCTGTCAACGCTCATCCTTTGACAGAAAGAGAAGCCAAAGTATTGGCAAAAGCACTTAATACAAAAGAGGAAAAGAGCAAGTCATTTTTAAAATCTGATGGTATTCTACCTACCAACGTCCTGCACATTAATCCAACTGAAAAGGGCATGGTACTTTGGTACACCAAGGCACGAAAAGCCAAAATGTACTTTACTGAAAGTCTTGAAATACCAAGTGGTACGGCAGAAATACCTGCAATGCTTTGGTATGCAAGTAAGCAGAGCCTAGTTGTCTTTGCACTAGAAAAAGACCGCAGACCTACCGAGAATACCGTATTATTTCACGCACCATTTTTCAACGTGTACGAGGACGGACACGTATGTATGGGAACTGTAGATATCAACATCAAAAATTCCACTTCGGTTGAAGATTTTATGCAAGTGTGGGAAAGCTACTTTTTTAACAGCTATTTCAGCCACTTGGTAAACGGACACAACCCCGTAAAAGGAAACTGTGTAAGCCTTTGGAAAGACCTTATTGACACAGACAAAGCCTTTCCTAAAGATGTATTGAAAAATACAAACAAGACCATAAAAACGATATTGTAATGAGTAAAGAAATTTTAAAAGTCCATTTTATGGACAGCGATTTGATAAACCCTACCAACCCGATAACAGTAAACGTAATCGGTGCAGGTGGCACAGGCTCAAAAGTAATGACTGCCTTGCTTGAAATGAACCACAGCCTAAACGAGTTAGGGCACGCAGGGTTGTTTATTCGTCTTTGGGATGATGATGTAATTACCCAAGCCAATTTAGGAAGACAGCGTTTTGCAGAAAGTGAGGTCGGTTTGTACAAGTCTGTTGCTATCATTAACCGCATAAACCGCTTCTCAGGTACGAACTGGAAAGCGGAAGCAGGGAAATTTGAAAAAGACAGTAAGGAAAGGTTGCCCGAAAACACACTCGCCAATATTTATATTTCTTGTGTGGACAGCGTAAAAGCAAGGTTTGAGATTGCGGACATATTAAACGGATTGAACAACGGCAAAGCCTATTCCAACCGCCCACGCTATTGGTTAGACTTTGGCAACAGTCAACATACAGGACAAGCTATACTATCTACAATAGGAACTATACAGCAACCCAAGTCCGAGAAATACGAAACGGTGGCAAGCCTGCCAATGGTTACGGATGAATTTGGTGAGTTGCTCAAACAGTCGGAACTGGAAGACGATACACCGAGCTGTTCCCTTGCCGAAGCGTTGGAAAAGCAGGACTTGTTTATCAATTCCTCATTGGTGCAGATGGGTTGCTCACTGTTATGGGGTATGTTTAGAAATGGATTAACACCATATAGGGGTTTTTTTCACAACCTGAAAGATTTCCGCACCCATCCTATAAAAGTCGCCTGATCCGAAAAATCGGGCGGCAAAAAGACACTCCCTCCCGATGGTCGGGACAGTCTTTTTGCATAAATCGGTGCAACCTGTTGGTAAAATGGAATACCTACCCACCATTCATTCCGGCACATTTTACCAAACAGTTTGCGACATTATTTGAGGGATATTCATTATCCCTTTTGTTGTTTTAGGGAACTTCTTTTCTTGCCACATTGGCGACCAAAGAAAAGAAGCAAAAGAACGCCGCTTGGTTAGACTAACGTTTATATTTTAGTAAATTCGCTATGAATTAACAATCGATTATTCTTTTGTTTCTTAAATAAGTTGCTTACAGAGAATAATAAAAAACATAATCATTCATGGCAATTAATGAAGCTACACTACAAGCTAGGTTAGATAGAGTTTTGGCTACAGTTTTTCCTACTTTCAAAGAAGTCAAGGTTGAGCACCAAAAATCTTTCAGCATAAAATTTGGACATCATAATGTTGATGTTGATTTAAAAGAACCATCCAACTATCCTTCAAGAGCAATCTTTGACATTCTCTTAACCATTGAAGGAAAAAATATTATCCTGCTGGAACTCAAAAGAGAAGAATTGACACTTATGGAAGAAGATGTCTTACAAGGTATTTCTTATGCAAGGCTTGTACATCCTATGCCTCCATTAACCTTGATTTCTAATGGCTTGGATAACCAATTTTATAATACATACACAAAAGAAAAAATTGAAACAACAAGTGTTGATTTTGATTTTATCCATAAACTAACGAATAATTCCTTTTCCCTCGCCACAAATGATTTTAAGAATGCTGTTAATCTCCTATTAAATCGTGAGCCGGAACTTTTTTCCAAAGTCATCAACCAGATAACGGAAACAAAGTTTGGGAGGATGTTGGGAGACCTAGATGATTTTACAAAATCTATTTCCCCTGATTTTCTTATAGAAAGGCAGAGCATAGCCAAAGTATTATCTCATTTTTCAAAAGGTTCAGCACTGGTCGGTATAATTGGCTCTGCATTTTCCGGTAAAACTAACTTGCTGTATCAATTCTTTCTAAAAGTAAAGAGTAATAAAGATTTTTTCCTCTATCTTGATTGTAGTGATCATAACTATTCTATATTTCAGCAACTAGCAAATCATTTTACTCAAAATGCCAAAATATCAATTTCTAAGGATAAAATACGAGAATGGCTCATAAATTCACTTACCGACTTACCTGAAGGTAAATTTTACTTATTGCTTGATAATTTTAATAATGATATTCCTGAAGCGATCAAAAGTGAAATAATCGAATTAATCGATATTTTCAAAGGTGTAAATCATCATACACTTTATACAATTGATGAATTTAATTACAAAAGAGTTGCTTATGTAGAAAACAGACAGTATAAAACAATTATAGGCGAACAGAGTCAGTTGATACAACTTGATGAACTTAGCGATGACGAATACAATGCGACTAATCAACTTCTCTTTGACGAATATAGAATAGCTATTGAGCATGGAGGACACTATACACCAGAATATCG
Organism: Flavobacterium sp. ARAG 55.4; assembly: GCF_051846875.1. Taxonomy (NCBI): domain Bacteria; kingdom Pseudomonadati; phylum Bacteroidota; class Flavobacteriia; order Flavobacteriales; family Flavobacteriaceae; genus Flavobacterium; species Flavobacterium sp. ARAG 55.4. The sequence goes on from NZ_JBPYCT010000007.1 coordinate 187,141, forward strand.
TGAGCCAAGGATATTAAGGCATTTGATTTCTCTATATCGTGAAGAAGGAGAAGTGGATAAAGAAAAGTTTACGAAAATAGATGCAGTTCCTAATGTTAATCTTTTGTATGCTTTTTCATCCAATAAGACTTATACTAAGCAGATTAAGGATCTATATAATAAAATTGTATTCTGTTTCTTTGCCGAAAAAGAACTACGCAAGAGTAATGCCGATTTGAGTATAATGGCTTCTGGAAGTGGAGCTATAACAACCAATACTTTTAAGAGATTTTTTTCAGATGATTTTGAGACATTGATCAAATCATCGGTCGGTGTATTCAGAGATATCAGGAACGGGATGACTATTATCTATCCCAAATTCCAAGAATTAGTAGCCACACATTCTATTCCTTTAATCAGTAACCTTTTGATTCAAGAAAGTAATAAAGGTAAATCATATGAAGAGTTATGTAAACTGCTAATCGATACCGTAACCCCAATTCCATACTGTGATATTGTTGCTACTGGTGTTCTTATGGAAATAGCAAAAAGGAATGAAGTAGATCTATTCTCGGAGTTAATACAACAACTTCTAAAAACTCCTCCACGTTTTGAAAAAGTCGAAGGCGGAACTAAAGTCCTAATGTATTCCGAAGGTATAGGTCATATCCAAATTAACTTTGAAGATGATATGGATGAAGGTGGGTTTGTAGCAGATTTTCTTCCTTATGCAATACTATCTCAAATCGCTTCATACCCTTTAGGGTTAGTAGACAATGAAAAATACTCTTTATATGCCTTTCATCTTTATTTGATGTATGAAGTCGGCTCCAGCAAGGAATTTCTTCGCAGGGCTGATGTTAGATCATGGGAAAACATGAAGTCTTTGGAAAGCTTTGATTGGGAAGGCGTAGGACATTTGATTAGCGGGCATGAGGGAATCATAGAGCCTATAGTACAGTCTATTTTAAAATGTTTCCTTTCTATTCCTGAAGAAATAGTAAAGTTGTATGAAAGAGGATTTAAAGAGAATAATATCAATCTACTTTATCGGATATACTTGGCGCTAAGAACCATGACAAATTATACCGACTCTAAATTGGCAAAGATTGCGAAAGATTATGTAGCGAAATTTAATGAATATTTCAATTCTTTTATGGCTGAATTTCTTTCAAAAGATGTTGAAGACCCAGATGAAAGAGAAAAATTGAAACTTAAACTTTTGAAGTTAAAGACGAAAGATCAAGATAATGAATAAGTAAGAAAATCAAATAAAACAAATTGGAATTAATATCTAACAGTACTGGGAATTGGGAAATTTATAGAATTATTGGCAATGAAACATCTGAAGCTTTCATTGTTCGATTACCCAAAATGAATTTTAGTAACACCAAAACAAAATCCTACATCATTAATTATCAAATCATAAAGAGCATAGGTCTTCCAACCTTAAAAACTGTTGAAGAATTTGAATCTGAGAATCGAATAGGAATAAAAACAGAAGATTTGAACTACCAAAAGGAATGGATATATGTTACATACAATAGCCTATATAGCGACTCTAAAAAGCTAGTAGATATGTTAAGTCAGAACTTCATTAAAATAGATGAAAACAAAAAATCTCCAGAGTATGAAGAATTTAGATATAGAAACAAGTTGAAAGAAATCACAAATTTTGACGAGTTTATTAAAGGGGTAAAAATTGATCTATCGCTTGCTACAGAGAGAGATGTTTTAATTGAATTTGATTCATATTTTTTTGGAACCCGAAGAGACTCAGATACTTCCTGTATCGATTATAAAATTGTTGATTTAGACAATATTTACACAAATACTAGAAAAACACGAAAAGAACTTTTAGCTGATAATTTTTATGAATTTAAGAGAGCAATAAAAGGTTTTGTAAAATATTTTGTGATTCTAGAGAACCAACCTAATTACGAACAGTATTTAGATAAAATATTTTAAGAGTGTAATCAATGACATTCTATTTAATAATTCGAATCAATATAATTTATTAGATGGTAGAAACAAACATATCAATAGCCGTAAACAGAAAATCCGATATTACCTTATTAGAGCAAACAATTATAGGGAACAAGTTCCAATTTCCGGTTTACATTCGGGAATATGAATTTAGCTATCAAATAGATTTTACAAGTGATTATGAGGAATGGGAATTAGACACTGCCATTCTCAATTCTTTTCCCGGATATGAATTTACTACTGACCTTGAAAAAGGGCGTAAAGAAATACGAGTTCAGATTTCCCGATACCAATCAGAATTATCAACTGATGGCTGGGGAAGAAGAATTGAAAATCCTTTAGATGAAACTAAATATCTTGTAAAAGCATCGGTAAGTAAACCTGAAAAATTCAATCCTCAAATCAAAGTTCTATTTGAAGATAAAGAGCAGTACTACTTTGTAAATATTGTGGATGGTGTTAACAGTGCTACTGAAGAAAAAGGGTTTTTACTTTTGGATCATTTTAAAACCAATGAAACTGATGAAGCAACATTTTTTAAGGATAGATTGTATAAATCTCCTTTAGAAGCCTTTAATTCAGGATACTATAAGTTGTCTCAATTAGTAGATAAGGATTTTAGTGCTTACATTGAAAACAAAAAGAAGGAAAACAGGGCAATTCAGAAACTACCACGAAAAATCATCAGGGATTTTATAAATGCTTGTAACGCTTCCGACGATAGTAGTATCGTGAAAAATCTTGACGAGAATATCACTTTTGAAGAACGCAAAAACTGGAAAACTATATTTGAAACCGAAGGTCTTTCGAAATTCAGAGAATATTTGAAATCATCTGAACAACAATTGTGTGGCAAGGATTTTAAAATTCGATCATCTTGGAGCTTTAATTTACCATTTGTAAATGTTGGAGTAAAGCATTATCCTATTTCAGCCGATCAAGGAGAAAAGAACATCTCAAAATATGAGCAGATAAAGTTTGAATTAGCAGATAATAAAATTGTAAATATTATATATGAGAACTAAAACACTTTTTGAGCATTCTTAAATAGCTTTCAATTAGTTTTTATAAATTTACAAACGGCAATCGTTTTTGTTACATGTTTGACTAACTCTTCACGTTAGATTTAGCCTCTCAGACTGTATCAGACAGTAAGCGTATTGCAATACTAAATAAACTGACAGGCAAGATGAGTAGAATAAATATACAAGGAACCATTGATAACATACGTAGCAAGTCAAACATTTACACTCCGATTATTGAAGCGATTGTTAATTCAATCCAATCAATTGTTTTAAAGCAAATTGATAATGGTAAAATAGAAATTATTCTAAATCGAGAAAAGGTCTTAGATATAGAGAATACAATACCAAGTGTTAAAAGTATTGAGATTAGGGATAATGGCATAGGATTTACACAAGAAAACAGAGATAGTTTTGACACTTTTTACAGCGAGTACAAAAGGTCTATTGGTGGAAAAGGTTTTGGCAGATTTATGTATGTTAAATACTTCAATAATGTATTTATAAATAGTGTTTTTAGAGATAATGATCAATCCTTAAAATCTCGATACTTCCGCTTTGGAAGAGAATACGAAATTATTGTTGATGAAAAGATTGAGCCAAGTACTGCTGTTGAAACATATAGCGTTGTCACTTTGGAAAATATTAAATCCGGTCAGAATTTTGAAAAGCAAATAGAAACGATAGCAAGACGGATTCTTGATAAGATATTGATTTACTTTATCAATGATACTTTCACTCCTCCAACCATAATTTTGAAAGAAGCGGAAGGAAATCATTCAATCGTCTTAAACGATTTTCTGACCGAAATAAATGAAATAAAGCTTTGGAAAAGTAAGGATTTTACACTTCAAGATGATAAACTTCAGAAATATGAATTTGTTGCAAAAGTCTTCAAAATCTATTATCCAGGTAACCAAAAAAGTAGAGTTAGTTTAACTGGACACAACAGGGAGGTTACAGATACTCCACTCCACAAATACATACCAGAATTCGAAGATGAGTTTTTCGAAGAAGATGATAATAAAGTAAAGAGAAACTATATAATAAAAACATATATTCTTGGTGAATATTTAGACAGTAATGTATCTCTAGAGCGTGAAACTTTCGATTTCCCAAAAGAATCAAAAGATATGTATTTCCCTTTCAGTCAGGCAGATATTGAAAGAAAAGCAAGTGAAATTTCAAAAGAAGCATTTGGAGAAGATGTTCAAGTTCGTGTTCAGAAAAAAAGCGAACAAATACGAAATTATGTAAATGAATCAGCTCCTTGGCACAAACCATATCTAAATGAATTAGATATATCTACTATTCCATATAACTTAAAAGACGAAAACATTGAACTTGCTTTACAGGAAGTAAAATTTAGAAAAGAGCAAAAAACAAGAGCTGAACTTAAAGCCCTTTTAGAGAATCCCGAAGTTTCTCATAATGGACAAATGGCGGAAGCAATTTCTAAGATTTCAGAAATTGGAAAAAGTGATCTGGCACATTATGTATTCAACAGAAAAATTGTTTTAGAAGCATTTCGCCAATTGCTTAAGCGAAAGGAAGATGGCAAAGGAGAATTAGAAAGAGACATTCATAACCTGATTTTTCCTATGGGCAAGACTTCTGAAAATTGTGATTATCAAGAACATAATTTATGGTTGTTGGATGAACGTTTAATATTCTCTGAGTTTGTCGCCTCAGACAAGAAAATATCTACGAAGAAGGATGCGCTGGGTGAGCCTGATTTAGTGGTGTTTGACAAAAAACAATCCTTTAGAAGCGGGGATAATAATTATAGCAATCCTCTTACTATTTTTGAGTTTAAGCGTCCTAAAAGAGAGGCGTATAAGACTGATGATGATCCGATAATGCAAATTGGAAAATATGTAAAGGATATTCGGGCAGGAAAATACGAAATGCCTGAAGGTTTAGAAAAGATTAAAGTTAATGAATCAACACCAGTTTATGCTTATGTAGTTTGCGATTTGACTCCTAAAATAAGAGAGTTTGCTGAAGAATTACATTCTCTTACCAAAAGTCCTGATGATGAGGGCTATTTTGGTTTCTTAAGAGGATACAATATGTATGTTGAGGTAATCAGTTTCAAAAAGATGATGGACGATGCGACACTCAGAAATAAGATATTTTTTAAAAAATTACATCTTGAATAATTAGCTTTTTTTTGCTTCAATTTTTATAACTTTCTTAAAATCATCCACATCGCTACCAAGTAGCAGATAACTTGAAAACCCAATGTCTAAAAGAGATTTCCCAACTTTCTCATCATCGATATCACTATGAGCAACCAGTTTGATTGCAGGGTACTCTTTCCTTAATTCCTGAAGCTGTTTAAGCACATTTTGGTCGTAAAAATCCAAGTCAATAATACAGAATTTGGGGAGTTCATTCAATGAAGACAACTGTGAGAGCCCTTTTTTAATGCTCTCTGACCGGCACAGGACTTCCATTCCTGATGCAGCAAGGTCGTTGCAGATACTATCGGTTACAGGGCTTTTGTCATTGATAAAAGACAGGGAGATTGTTTTTTGTACAGTACCAGTTTTCATATCGTTACCTTTTTTTGAGTTAGATGAAGTTCCTGCACAAAAAGAAAGCGCAGGCAACTACACTTACCGCACATTGAGGTACTGGTATACCCGACAACGAATAAGCGAGCGCCCACGCCTATGGCATGAGCGTTCTTCCTTATCGTCCCGTTGTCTAAAAATTACCAGTTTTCAATGTGGGACTTAAAGCAAAAACACTTTAAGTATTTCTATATTTTACATAGCAAAGATACTAAACTCGTTTCGATATAGAAATATGATTCCTCGAAATCCGTTACTTGTTCTTTTGTCCATTGCAGACATAGTTTTGTTCAAGTATCCGTAAAAGGTCGGTTTGCTTAAAAATGATTTTGCCGCCTATCTGGATGTATGGGAGTATTTGGTCATCACGGTATTGCTGTAAAGTCCGTCTGCTGATGTGTAACAGTTTACACACGTCTTCGCCTGAAAGATATATTTCACCGTTCATTAAAGGGCGGTAGTTTTTCAATATGCTTTCAATACGGCTGCGTAGCTGTGTAATCATTTCCCTGTGGGCGATGATTTCGTCACTATCATTCGTGAATAAATCCATTTTCAGTAGTATTGTCCGGCTGTCCAGCTTCGAGCAAAGTTTGCACATCCGAGCGTTTATAATAATTTTTGCGGTTCAGTTTTGAATACGGTAAAAGTCCTTTGCTTTTGTAGGTCTGTAAAGTCCGTTTGGTAATGTTCATCATCAAACACACTTCCTGGTTATCGAGCCACTTTTCTTCTTTGAAAATCGGTGTGTATTTTTTCGTGGCGTTTTCGGTCATTTCTAAAAGTGCTTTTAGCTCATTTTTCATGCCGTCTAGTACGGACTTTTGTACTGCTAAGACTTCCATATCCAACTTGTTTTTTTATTTCAAAATCTAATTTATAAAGTCTTTTTTCGTATTTTTCTACATTGTACTCATTGGCAGTGGAAGGCAGTATTTGGCTGGACAAGAGCAATTATTTAATGGTTTTAATAAATCAATAATTAGCTATCTCAGTTCATTTTTTACCAAATGGTAAATATGCCAAATGATATTATTTTTAACTTGCACATATGGAAGAACTTTATAAATATAAATTACTTGAAGAAAATGAAAGTGAATACCCAGATTAATACTACCTCTACCGCTGTTGAGATTTTCAAAACCAATGTCACGCATAATCAGTTAGCCAACAAAATAGTAGCTGACCTCAAACATTTATATCCTGAGTATCGCATCAATTTTGATTTAGAGGATTGTGATAAAGTACTTCGTATAGAAAGTTATACAGGTATTGATATTTTAGGCATTCTCAACTATGGCAGTTTAAACAGCTTAGAAATAAATCTTATTGACTATTAGATGTTTAAAATTTTATTTCAGAACTTGGTAGTAAACGTGAATCTTCAAGAGCAGCAGTTCTATGACCAGCATTTTTTAGATAATCTTCACTTTGTGCAAATTCCATAAATTTTAGTACGGATTGATGTTTAACCAATAAAACAGCATCCCATTTTTCAGTTTCCGGACCAATTAGAAAGTTGTTAGCTTTTCCAAAGTAAATTATTTGACTTCCAGCTTGGTTCAAAAGCGGTAAAGTAGAATCGAGATATAATTGATAGGCTTGTTCACCACTAATTTCTTGTTTAGGACTTAGATGTTCTAAACTCTTGTAGTCAGCTATTTCTTTAAACTTTAATAAATTTAGCATTACTATTTCTCCTCTATCCTTAAAGTTTTGATAAAATTGTTTACCGTTATCAAGTGTTGCTTCTAAATATTTTTCCATAATTTGCTAGTTTTAAAATTGAATATAAATAGTTATTTAAGCATATATACAATATAATTTTTTAAAGGCTTTTTTGTGTTTTACAAAAGGTTCACCAAGCTTGCTTAAACACGATTGTCACTATAACTTAAATATTTTCCAAAAAATCCAAAACTAATTTTTCAAACTCAATTTTACGTTCAATATTTGTTAAATGAACCACTGGTAAAATTACTAATTTTGATTGAGGTATCGCAGAATTTATTTGCTCGCTATGTTCAGGTTTAGTAACCTCATCATATTTGCCTGCAATGATCAAGGTAGGGTTAGTAATTAATGAATTGGTTTTTCTAAAATCTGAATCTCTAACCGCTGCATACGAACCTGCCAGTCCAACAGGAGAGGTTTTAAGGATCATTTTTCGAAAAGGCAACACAACTTCTTTTTGGTTAACAATCATATCTTCTGAAAACCATCCTCGAATAAACATATCTTCAAAGTAATTCATATTGGGTTGTGTATTCAGTATGCGGATATTTTCATTCCATAATTTTGCAGGTCCTAAGTAAGGGGCGGTATTTACTAATATTAATTTATCTATTCTATCTGAAGCATGTATACCTAACCATTGCCCAATAAAACCACCGAGAGAAAGCCCACAAAAATGAACTTGTTTTATTTGTAGATAGTCTAACAATTCTATGAGATCAAGAGACATTCTAGCAATGGAATAATCACCAACGGGTGCATCTGACAAACCATTACCTCTTGTATCAAACCGAATAATCGTATAATATTTACTGAAATTCTCAATCTGGCCATCCCACATGGTAAAATTGGTTGCTATAGAGTTTGACAATACTAAAACGGGTTTTGATAAATTACCTTCAATTTTGTAAGCAATCTTGCATCCATCGCCCGTAGTAAAATACGACACATTTTTATTTTCCATTTTTATATTTTTGATTAGTGAATTTTTTCTTTTGTTGGGCTTCAGAGCCATATGTAATAATTAATAATGTTAAAAAAACTAGAGTTCTCATTTTATAATAATATAGATAATAAGTTCAAAAAGTACATTTGTGTTTAAAACTCAAAAGTACTATCACAAAGAGATTCTGTATTTTTAAAAACAGAGGATATTTTTGTAAAACAAAAGGTTTATGAAAAAAAAGCAATTATATAAATCAATTGAGTTATTTGTCTCTGAAAATGAAAATTGGCAGGAAAGTGCACTGGTTTATCATTTTTTTGAAATAGTTCAAATTATGGAAGGCAGTGGAGTAAGAATAGTAAATGAAAACAATTATACATATAAAAAAGGTGATATTTTCTTATTTACACCAATGGATTGTAGAGGTTTTAAAAGTTTAACTACCACAAAATTTTGCTCTATACGATTTTCTGAAATATTTCTATCTACCGAAATAGATGCGGTAAACCAAAATAGTAATTTGAAATGGCTAAAGCAACTGGAACAATTATTTTACCATCATAACAGATTTGATTCCGTTATGATCCAGAATACTAGTGATTGCCAAATGATTTCTAATCTTATTGCTAATATTATAATAGAACATAATCAAAGAGCTTTGTATCATGAACAAAATATGCAACAGTATATAACTTTGATTTTAAATATTTTATCGCGAAATATTATACCTGTATCCAACCATGAAATTATACAAATCGAGGAACCACTTATTAATAGAATGTTGACTTATATAAAGCAAAATATAGATAAACCGCACCTTTTAAAAATCGATAATATTTCTAAAAAATTTAATCTTTCTAAAAATTATGTTGGAGAATATTTTAAGAAACTTACAGGTGAAAATCTTCAGAAATATATTTCATTTTACAAAATGAAATGTGTAGAGGAAAGATTATTATATAGCGAATATACAATCAGCCAAATTTCAAATGAACTAGGATTTACGGACGAGAGTCATCTTAGTCGACAATTTAAAAAATATTATGGAGTAAGTCCAAGTAAATTTAAACAAGAATTTTTCAGAAAGTTAGCAGATAAATAAGTGCTTATGGTTTATAAAAAAATAAATCCAAGTCATAACCTCCAAAATGAAATTCACAGCTATTGGGAATTAACAGGAGATACATCGAGTAATCATTGGGAACGTATTTTCCCTGATGGTTGCCCAGGTTTGATTATGAACCTTGGAGATAGCTGCACTACCGATAATGGTGCTGTAAAAATGGAGCACGGTAAAACCTATCTCGTTGGAGCAATGACTACTTTTAAAGAAAGTTACATCAATGAAAACACACACCTTATAGGAGTTTGTCTTAAACCTTCCGCTTTAGCATTATTTTTCTCTTATTGCTCTCTCAGCGAGATAAAAAATAATACAGTTCTATTTGACAAAAATCTATCTTTTGATAGAGACCTTTTTTTTAAGGATAACTACACCAATTATTTAAATCAATTTTTTACAGATAGAAAAAATAATAAGGACACAAGATTAAGTTCGGTTATAGATGATATACAGGTGTCAAGAGGTTTAATGACTATTGATGTATTGTCAAAACATAGTGGAATTTCAATAAGGCAATTAGAGAGGTTATTTAACAGCTTTATAGGGTTAACCCCAAAAGAATACGCAAACATTATTCGTCTACAATACGCAATGAATTTAATTGCATCACAAAAGGAACACAAATCATTCTCAGATATAGCATTTGAATGTGGATATTATGACCATTCTCATCTCACCAATGCTATAAAACGTCATACAGGGTATTTACCCTCCGAACTTTAAATTGTCGCATTTTTCCAAAGAATAACACTAGTCAACTTTCTATTTTTGTAGAAAATTAAAATTTCACACCAAATGAGAAAAATAAAACTATTTATAGCAACCAGTTTAGACGGATTTATAGCGCAACCAAATGATGACCTTAGTTTTTTAAAGTTAGTTGAAAAAGAAGGAGAAGATTATGGTTATGATGCATTTACTTCATCCATAGATACGATTATTATTGGTCGTAAAACCTATGATTATGTTGTAAAAGAGATTGGTGCTTCTCACTACGATAATGGGAAAAGAGATGTTTATGTAATTACAAGAACGGAACGTCCAGACAACGGTAGAATTAAATTTTATACAGGTAACATAAAAGACCTTGTAACAAAGATTAAGAGCGAAGCGGGTAAAGACATTTATTGTGATGGTGGTGCTGAATTAGTTAACGAACTACTTAAAAACGATCTCATTGATGAACTTACTATTTCCATTGTGCCCATTCTTGTTGGCAATGGTACAAGATTATTTAAAGAAGGTAGACCAAAGCAACTGTTGGAATTTATAAGTGCCAAAACATTTGATACAGGATTGATACAGTTGTATTACAAGCGAAAAAAATAAACAACGAACAATGATGAATAGAATGGAACATATAAATCCGGAAGGACTAATAAAAAATTCTGCGTTTTCTCAAATCATAACGACTGAAGGAAACGGAAAGACAATTTATATAGGTGGACAAAATGCAGTAAATGGAAACGG